>JAYTQJ010000710.1:0-32958 GCA_043746775.1 Schlesneria sp. | reverse complement strand
ACGCACCCGACCACACCCGTTCTCTCTCTCCGCACCACGCCACATCGCACCGCAGGTCTCTCGCACCACCCGAGACCTGCGGTGTGGGCGTTCTTTGGGACGCGGGGGGAGTCGCGGGCGAGTTAACCGTCTGTTGAAAAACGTAGCTTGGACGCCCTCGTCCGAGTGTTTTCTAGTTGAAGACGGACGGACGAGGGCGTCCATCCTACATTTTTCAACAGGCTGTTAATGAGAGGCCCGTCAGCGCCAATCAAAGATTTCGCCGGTGAGTCGCTCGAACGCTTCGACGTACTTCGCGCGAGTCCGTTCGATGACATCGTCCGGAAGGACGGGGGGCGGACTGTTCTTGTCCCACGTCGTGGATTCGAGCCAGTTGCGGACGAACTGCTTGTCGTAGCTCGGGGGGCTGCTGCCGGGAGCGTACTGATCGGCGGGCCAGAAGCGCGAGCTGTCCGGCGTCAGCACTTCGTCGATCAGAATGATCTTGTCACCGAGCAAGCCGAATTCAAACTTGGTGTCGGCGAGAATGATGCCGCGCGACCGCGCGAAGTCGGCGGCCTGGGTGTAGATGTGCAGGCTCAACGCACGCAGGGCGGCGGCGTGTTCGGGGCCGACGATCTCGATCATCCGCTCGAACGAGATGTTCTCGTCGTGTCCGGTCGCCGCCTTGCTGGCGGGAGTGAAGATCGGTTCGGGGAGCGGATCGCTCTCACGGAGACCGGCCGGGAGCTTGAGGCCGCACACGGTTTGAGTCGCCTGGTATTCCTTCCAGCCCGACCCGGCGAGGTATCCGCGCACAACGCACTCGACCGGAAAGACGCTGGTCTTGGTGACGACCATGCTGCGGCCATCGAGTTCATCGCGGTGAGTCTCAGCGGGGAGTGGGACATCGCCGGGGTTCATGCTGAGGAGATGGTGTGGCACATCGAGAAAGCCGAACCAAAATCGGCTGAGCTGCGTGAGGATTCGCCCTTTGTCGGGGATGCCACTCGGCAGAACCCAGTCGAACGCGCTGATCCGGTCAGTGGCGACGAAGAGCAAGCGGTCGCCGAAGTCATAGACATCGCGCACCTTGCCGCGCAAGGGCGTTCGTCCGGGAACAGAACTTTGAAGCAGTGGAGTCGTGGATCGTGCAGGCATGATGTGGCTTGGCAGTCTATTGAAAACCCCCACCGGGCTTGCCCCGGTGGCTCGCGGGTCTTTGCACTACTTTCGGAACCCAAGTGGAATCGAGTTGTGCAAAAACCTGATTCCACCGGGGCAAGCCCGGTGGGGTTCGATTGATGGTTCGCACGGTCGGCGAGCCTATCACTGGAGCGATTGTTGAACAACCCGATGCGCGTTACTACACTGCCGCCGACTTTGGGACGGCTCCGTGGCGCTGACTTAGAATGGTCTGTCATCGGTGAAATCCGCAGTCCTCCGTTCGTGAGATGGATCTCAGCATTCGCCCGGCTCTTCGAGCAATCGCCTCTCCCCTGATCGACGCAGGTTTCTGATGGTTTCGACCGCGTTCCCCGACACCTGCCACACACGTAAGGGCCGTTCATGGGCCTGATCCGCTTCATCGTTCATCCGGCGTCTGTCATCGACGACTTGCCGGAGGCGTACCGTGGCTACCTGACGGGTGCCGATGGCCGAGTCTTCTCGACCCGGATCGAAGTCGAAGACAACATCATCGGTTGTCGGCGCATGAGTGGCGAGAGCTGCAAGTTTCACGTCGCTTGGCCCGTTCCCGGATTCGGTCGGCCGGTGATTGCGACGGCCTCGCTGCCCGAGCGCGAGCAACCGTACCTGCTGCCGGTCGAGTTGGCTCGCGGGAAGATCGTTCAGGTGCGAAATCAGGCCTCGCAGTGGGAACTGGCGGGGATGCGCGTTCCCCCGGAATATGCGGAGCCATCGCGGCTGGCCCATCGCGCGTTTTCGCGAGCGGCCTCGTGCCAGGATCGGCCAGAGGAAGCAACGCAACTCGCCAACGAAGCGCTGCATCATGCGTGTGCTGCCGCTGAGATCCTGACGAAAGGTTACGCCAATCAGGCGTTGCAAGGGCGACTGCAACGCTTTCAAGGCTTGCCCGCGTCGATCGGCTGCGAATTGCAAGGTTCGATCCCGAGTGCCGACGCCAACGAACTGTTTGCGGCGGCGTTCAACTCGGCCACTGTCTCCATCCCGTGGAACAAGATCGAAACTGTCGAAGGGGAGTACAACTGGGAGCCGTGTGATCGGCAGTTGGAATGGTGCGAGCAACAGAAACTGATGGTGCGTGGTGGTTCGCTGCTCGACCTCGGTCCCGGTGGCCTTCCCTCGTGGTTGGCACGTTGGGAACACGACATCTTCAACCTGCAAAGCTTCGTGTGCGACTTTGTGGAGACCGCGATCTCGCGCTATGTCGGTCGCATTCGGCTGTGGGAGATCGCCGCGCGGTTGAACAGCGGCGGCGCACTGGCTCTGACCGAAGCCAGTTTGCTGACGCTCGCCGCGCGCGTGTTAGACGTGGCGCGACAGGTCGATGAAGAGGCCCAACTGCTGATCCGCATTGACCAGCCGTGGGGCGATTATCAGGCGCGCGGGCAGCACCGTCTGTCGCCGATGCAGTTGGTCGATGCGCTGCTCCGTTCGGCGGTCGGCTTGGCGGGAGTCAACCTTGAGATAGCAGTCGGTTACCTGCCGCGCGGCAGTGCTCACCGCGACCTGCTTGATATCTCGCGGTTGATCGACGCGTGGAGCGTGCTGGGCGTGCCGATCCACGCGACACTCGCGTGCCCGTCGAGCAGTGATGATGACGGTTTGGCTGGTCCCGAATGGGAAGTCGAACCGCGCATGTGGGCGCAGCCGTGCGATGAAGCGGGACAGGCCGAGTGGATCGACCGAGTCCTCGAACTGTTGTTGGCCAAACCCTCGGTCGCGGGTGTGTCACTCAGCCATTTCAGCGATGGCGATCCGCACACGTTCCCGCAAGCGGGATTGCTCCGCCCCGATGGCACTCCCAAGCTGGCTCTCGAACGGATCATCACGCAGCGCCAGCGACACAAACGCCGCGATTGAACGGCCTGTGGAAAGACTCTGTAGGACGGGCGCTCTTGATGCGCCCGCCAAAAGTAGCCTTCATCGCTCCGCGTGAAGTTAGCCGAATGGCGAACAACGTGTTTTCCGGGATTTGGGTCGCTGGTTACTCGGCTTTCTTCACGCGGAGCGATGAAGGCTACTTTGTGTCGGACGCGTCACTCTTGCCCGTCTCTTGGCATAGAAAACAGACGGGCAAGAGTGCCCGTCCTACAGCTTTTCACCAAGCTGTCTGCCTCGACGAATCCCTGTCAAATCGACGGGGTGTTGCTAAACTGCCGCCCGGCCTTTGACTCCCTCATCGGCCCTTCTCCGCTGCCACTGTCCCGGCCGATTCACCGTCGGCCGGTCTCGTTTGAATTCACACGCTCATCACGAAGCAAGGATCGGCCCGATGTCGCTCAACCCGTATGACCCCTGCGCTTGCGGCAGCGGAAAGAAGCTGAAGTTTTGTTGCCTGAACATCGCCGACGAAATGGACCGCATCGTCCGGTTGTCCACGGGGAATCAGCCACATATCGCCTTACAGCAACTGGAAATCTTGGCTCGCAAGTTTCCGGCCAACCCGTGGGTTGGCACGACACGCGCCATCATCCTGCTCGAACAAGGTGAAGCATCGACAGCGCGCGACGTGCTGCGTGCATTGGTCGAACACCAGCCGGACCACGAATTCGTGATCGTCCTGCTGGCCGCCGCCCTCTTTCAGGCCGACGGTTTCGATGCGGCCAAGAAGGCGATCCATCGCGCGTTCCAAAAGAGCGCGAAGAAGTACTCATCCATGGTCAGCGGCATCGCCGCATCCATGGCCATGATCCTCATGAACCGTCAACAAGTGATGGCCGCGCGCGAGCATCTCGGTCTGGCCTTGAGACTCGCCCCCGAGAAGCAGCGGCAAGAGCTGTTCGTGCAGTTGCTTGAGTTCGATGGCGAGGAAGGCATTCCTTACCCGATGCGTGGCACGCACCTGCTGCCCAGCATTCAAGGGACCGAGGAGCAACAGAAGGAAATCAAGAAGGCGCAGAAGTACGCGGCGGTCGGTTGTTGGAGTACCGCAGCCGATTTGTTTCTGTTGCTCACGCGCACGCTGCCGGAATCGGCTGAGGCTTGGCATTCGGCCGGTCTGTGCCGCGCTTGGGATGGCGACGAAGCGACCGCTGCGGAGGCACTGCACCGGGCCGCTCAGTTGTACGGAGACTTCGCCGCCGCCGTTGAATGCGAAACACTGGCTCAACTGTTCGACCGGCACACGACCAAAGACGTGATCGATATCTGCACCTACGAAGGCCATGTGGAATCGGTCGGTCGGTTGCTGACGGTCCTCGACGAACAGCCCCGACTGGCGCGAGTGACATTGCCTCCCGCCGATCCCGATCAACAGAACGCCCCCGTTGCGGGCTATCAAGTGCTTGATCGCCCGCAGTGGACGGGAGACGACTTCACACAGTTGACTCTCGATTCGCTCCCGCGATTGCAGTCGCACTTGTCTGTCTACGATGCGAACCCGGCCGACAACGAACCACCTACACTGTTCATCAGCGGCGATCGTGGGGCCGCGTTGGAAGCGGCTCGATCGCTGATCGAAACGGTTTCCACGGGACTGATGACGTGGCGAACGGACAAGCCACAGCCCGAAGTCACTGGTGGAGTTCCGACAGAGTCGATGACCCTCCGCTGGAATTGGTCGCTGCCGAAAGGGACTCCCATTCGAGTCAGCCGCAAACTTCGGGACCAGCAATGGCAAACGATCCTGAACGAAACGTGGCCCGCAGCGCCGTTGAAAGTGTTGGGAGGCCGTTCACCGAGCGATGCCGCCACCGATCCGAAGTACAAGGTCGCACTCACCGCCGCCGTGTTCATGCTCGATGCGCACTGCCAACAGCAGGGGCACGAACTGAATCTCGATGCGATGCTGACCAAGTTCGGTCTGACGCCACTCGCGCCGCTGGATGTTGATGAGCGGACACTGCTCAGCGGTCAGTCGGTCATGCAGATGCACCGCCTGCCAATCGAGCGACTGACGGACGCGCAGCTCAATGCGGTCGTGAATCGCGCACTGCTGACTCGCCACGACCGGTTCCTGTACGCCGTTTTGAAGACGGCACTCGCGCGACCGGCGTGCGAAGCAGAACTCGATCTGCCTCGCGTTCACCGTGCGCTGATCGAACTCTGCTCGCGACATGGTCGCCGCGAAGAGGCATTGCAATGGATCGATGTCGCCCGCACGAAGGTCCCCGAAGACGGTAAGAGCTTCGAGCACCACTGGAACTGGGACATCAACGAACTGACCGTGCGACTCGAAGAACCGAGCGATCCGGGGCTCCAGCCGTTGTTAGACCGGTTCGTCAATTACTACTCGCCGAAGGTTCCGCAAATGCGCGGGTACGTCGAACGCATGTTGGAGTCGGTCGGCGTGCCTTCACCGTGGGAGTCGATCAACATCGTCACGGCGGGCAACATCCCCGCACAGTCAGGCGGCGTCTGGGCACCAGGAACTCCCGCCGCAGCGACCGCTGGCAACAAGCTCTGGCTACCGGGGCAGTGACGTAAATTCGACTGTCTGAGTTGTGCAGATGTAGGGTGGGCTGTGCCCACCATTTCGCAACCGATTGTGGTGGGCACAGCCCACCCTACGGAAAGTCAGACAGTCGAATTCAATGAGCGCAGCCCAAAGTGGACTCTTTCCGTTCACGTCACGAGTAGCAGCGTGAGGAGGACCGCAGCCACGCTGAGCAACGACGCGGCAAGGTCGAACTCGACGCGGCCGATTTGCAGGGACTCCAACTGCTGAGCGAACCAGCCGGGGAGTCGCACTGTGAACGCGGGGTAGTGGCTGTCGGTCAACAATCGTTCACCGTGTCGCGCCAGCGTCATCCACGTTTGCAGTGGGGTTGTGAACAGAAACTCCATCACCTCGTCCACGTAGAGCCGTCGCTGGCTGAGTTGTACGAGTGGCTGATACCAAGCGTCGCGCGCGGAGTACGCGGCCGTTGAACGAGACCTTCGCCACACGAAGGCCGTTCCGATGAGTACGGCAACTTGTCCGAGTACGACTCGTCCCACATCGTTCGCCAGCGGCGCGGCCTCGGTCGCACCGAGCGACCAGCGTTGCCAAGACTCCGTGTCGAACAGTCCTCCCGCGAGAGCCACGTAAGCAACGCCGATTTGTGATGTCACGAGGAAGGCCGACGCGCTGCGTGGATGAGCTTGCCCGCAGGCCACGAACGCGCCGAGAACTGCCGCAAGCGTGCTCAAGCCCCCCAGCAGCGCGGGCGGTGCGTCGGCCGAAGCGATCAACGGTTGGAACCGCAACAGCAACCACACTGCGGCAGGGACGTAGCCCACGAGATAGATCATCGCCCAAACCGGCCGGTCCCATGTCGAGGCTCCCGCGTGCCAGCCGAAGCAAGGGAAGAGGCCACTTCGTCCCAAGACACTGAGTACCAACAGGCAGCCGATGAAACCGGGAAGTGCCGGGTTGTGCTCGCCCAGCGCGGCCAAGCCCTCGGCAGACACGATGCGGTCGATCACGGATGTGTGACAGGTGATGCCCATCAACAGCACCGCCAAGACCAACATCCCGTCGGCGCAGAATCCCGTCGTGATCGCGCGTCGAATGGCAGACGATCCGTCCGTCTCGCGCGAGGCCCAACCGACCAACTGCCACGTCGCCAATGAAACAGCACCCCAGCAGACCAACAACTGGACGAGGCTGTTCGACATGACCAGCATCGTCGCGGCACTGTTCAGCAGCCCCACAGTGACAGCCAGTGCCGCGCGCGGCTTGACGCTCATATCACGTCGCGCTGTTGCTAGGACCAACCCGCTGAGTCCGTTCAATGCGGCGATCCATGCCGCCGAGAACAGGTCCACCCGGAATGCCCATTCCATTTGCGACGGTCGCGGTCCCTCTAATTCCAGTACGGTTCCGACCCGCCACAATGCCATCTCAATTCGGGCACCGAACGCGCCGCTCAACAGCGCGATGAGCAGCAATGCCGAGCAACTCGCGGCAAATATCGTGAACTGCACGCACGCTGAGGCAGTGGTGTCCCCGTTCTCGCGCCCCGAACGTCCGTTGGCCAACAGCAACAACGCGGTGAGGACACCGATGAGCGGGAGGCCGACGGTACACAACACGAGCCACGGGGCGAGGTCATTCACGATTTGTCTCCCGTGCGTGCTTCGTCGATCACGTTGCTGGCGAGAACCGTGTCCCCGACCAGCAGCCCCCACAAACCGACGAGGACCACCAGCGCGAGGGCCGCCAGCATCAACTCGCTCCGTCCGTGAAACGAACCACTGACGACGAACGCGACAACGATCCCCTGCGACAGCACGCCGAGCGCGATCAAACGGTCTCGGATCGTTGCCGCCGAGACAAGCAGCATCGCGCCCATGACGATCAACACCGCAGCGAACAACAGACCGTGATTCCACTCAGAGAATGTCATGGCGTTGTTCCGTTGTGCGAGCGGGTGGCGTTGTGTCTGGCCAGTGCGAGGAACGCCAGCACGGTGAGTAACACGATCACGTCGGCCCGCTGATCGAACAGCAGCTCGAACGGGCCGGCAGTGGATTGACCGGTGACTTCACTCTTCCATGTCGCGCGGACCCGTTCGGCCGATGGCAGCGCTGAGAAACGGTGACTGGCCACTGCGCGCGATGTTTCCAATCGCATCGCGTAGCGCAGCGTCCCCACGAGCAAGAGTGCGAGGACGATGCCGGTCGCGCCCGCCAGTCCCGCGCGCGTCGTGGTGGGGAGGCGAATCTCGGAGTTCGTCGCTTCGGTGGCAACACGCGATGAGACGGGAATCAATTCTCGAAGCCATCCGCTCACAGACGGCCAGTCGTCGCGGCCGAGTTCTCGAACCAGGACCATCGAGAGCGCGAGCGATGCCAGCAACAACGTTCCGCCCACACTCGCAGCACCGATGGCGAAACAGTTCACTCCGTTCGCCACCGTGAAGATTAAGAACCCCATCAACCGTCCGCGCCACGTCGGCTGACCGAGTAAGCAGACTCCCGCCAACAACGCGATCCCCGCGCAGACGGCTGAGACTGCGGCCATCGCTCCACGCGGGACCGCAGCGGAGAGAGTTGGCAACGCTCGCGGATCGCCACCAAGCGCGAGAAAGATCAGTGCGAGATACACGAGCGAAAGTAGCCCCGCGCCCCAGCGGACTTCACGCGCCGCGCGAGGCGATCCCCAGACCGACAAGGCCGCGATCCAAACGCCCAACAACAGCACGAGCCACCACGGCAGTCGCGACTCATTCATGTCGGGCTTCTTCTGGGGTGTGAGTTGCCCACCTGAGTTCGCCTGTTGAAAAACGTAGGGTAAGCGTCTCGCTTGCCCGTGATTGCAGTTGAAAAAGGGGCATCCGCCATTTGCGTTGGATGTGCGACTGAGCGGCACGGCGCTAACCGCCGGTGTAGGCCAAAACGACCGGCGCTAGCGCCATGCCGCTCACGGGGCACCATTTTCAACAGGAATGGCGGGGAACGCAAAAAGGGCAAGCGAGACGCTTACCCTACGTTGTTTTCAACAGGCAGTTGGCGTAAGTGGCATGCTACTGCGCGGGTCTCTGCGGCTGAGGCAGCACACGCTTGGTGACATCAATCTCCACCGGGCCGAACGCTTGCTCGTGTCGTTGGAGGAAGGCCCCGAGTGCCAGCCACAATCGCTTCGCGGTGTAGTAGTTCACGATCAGCCGCTGCGACACTTTCACGGGAGCGGGGGCCGAACCAAACGGCTGGGGGTTGAGGCCGAAATCGAGCACCATCTCTTCCGGCAGACCGGCCACACGCACAAAGTTCGCATAGAGGGGATCGAGTCCCTCAGGCTCAATGACTTGTTGAACATGAGGCGCGGCCGTCGCCGTGACTGCGTTGGTCTTGTCTTCCACGGGGACATCACTGATTGCGGGGGCTTTCGCCATGACGGGCTTCCTGAACTGAGTGGGATTCTGTACCTCAACACCGTCCTAGTGGACGTTGCTCTCACCAAGCACGCTTGAGGGTGAGTCGTGCAAGGTATCGACGCGGCGAATCATGGTCGCCCATCGGTTGGACTGTCAACGAATGGACCTAGCGCGGCAGGGACATGGCATTTGTTCAATGTCGCGTGGGACAAGCTCGGTTCGAGCTTCAACTCAGCGAGTCCGGCATTCAGCGATCACAGGTACTCGTCGTCATCCAGCAAGTCGCTTTCGGTGATGACGCGGTGGCCGGCGTTGTTAAGGACGTTCAGGGCGCCATCGACGTTATCGACGAACAGCGCCACCGCGCCGTGGCCTTGGCGGCGGTAGTGCAGCGGGTAGGCGTGGTGGATATTGATCTCGGCATTCACCAGCGTTTTGCAGACTTCGTGGAAGGGCTTGTCGCCATCGGGGAGTTCGACACCCACGACATCACTTTCACTGAAGAGAAAGCCGGAAAGTTCGAGCTTCTCGCGGGCGCGGTCGGAGTCATTGAACATCAGCCGGACCATCGCGAAGTCCACGGAATCGACGATGCTCATCGCGAGGACGCGCGTGTCGAGCGATTCGACCTGCCGCATCAGATCGCTCAGTTTGCCGACGCGGTTTTCGAGGAAGACGCAAAACTGACGCAGGCACGGCCAGCCCTGGCCGTCCATCGTGCCGGTCTCGGTGTAGTCGCTGTCACTGAAGCTGCTCGACATGAATTCTCGTACCTCCGTCCCACCGCAGGCTCTTCGTGGAGCGAGGCGACTCGGTCTACCTCGTGTCCGATAATTGTGTTAGCACTCTAGGCCAAGCTTCAAAACCGGTCAATTGGCGTCCGAATGATGTCAGGGCCATCGCCTTTTTCATCGTAGGGTGGGACCAGCTCGCTTCGAGCGCCGGTCCACCATCAATAACAAAGAGAAATCATGGTGGGCCGGCGCGGCGAAGCGCCGCTGGTCCCACCCTACAGCTTTCACAGACCCAACAGGGCGCTGGACCTGAAATGATGTCCTCCCTCACGTGAGCCTCCCTTGATTCAGACCTTTCTGTTCGACATGGGCAATGTTCTCGTTTCGTTCTGTCATGACCGGATGTGTCGGCAGATGGGCGCGCTGTGTGGATTGACCGGTCCCGAGGTGAGGCAGCGGCTGATCGACACCGGTTTGCAGTGGGACTTCGAGCGGGGACAGGTCACACCTGATGAGTTCCAGCGCCGGTTTGAAGAGGCCGTCGCGACGAAGATCGATCAGCGGGAACTGGCTCGCGCGTCGGCGGACATCTTCACGCCGAACGAGTCACTGCAACCGGTGCTGGCTGAATTGAAGGCGCGCGGCCATCGCTTGGTGTTGCTGTCGAACACGACGATCTGGCACTTCGAGTTCGTGCGAGACCGGTTCGATGTTTTGAAGCCGTTCGACGACTTCGTGCTTTCCTGTCACGCGGGGGCGATGAAGCCGGACGCTCCGATTTACGAGGCGGCTTTGCGAGTGATCCACTGCGATCCGGCCGACTGCTTCTATACGGATGACATTCCGGACTACATCGCCGCCGCTCGAAAATACGGTCTCGACGCGGAGGTCTTCACCGACACTCAGGCGCTGATTGGCCAACTCGGAAATCGCGGGATCGTCATCTGAGATCGACTTCGGCGAAGAGTTCGAGCAGCGCTTCGAGCGGCAGTCCCACGACGTTGGTCAGGCTCCCTTCGACTTGGTCGATGAAGACGCTGCCCGCTCCTTGCAGCGCGTAGCCGCCCGCCTTGCCGCGTGGTTCGCCCGTCAGCAGATACCAGTTGAGCCAGCGATCGACATCGGCGCGGAAGCGGACGCGCGTTTCGATCAGCCGTTCCGCATGGCGACCGTCCGGCGTCACGACGTGAACAGCCGTCGCGGCGAGGTGAGTTCGACCGGCGTAGTAGCGGCGGAACCAGTCGCTCACCACCTCGCGCCAGTCTTCGTGATCGGGCGGCTGGCCGAGGACGACCGGCGTACCATCGGCTTCGTTGGCGATGACGATCGTGTCGGCGGCGATGATGAGTGTGCGAGGCCGTTCGTAGAGATCGGCTTCTTCAGCGTTGAGTGCCTCGCGCACCTGCTCGGCCTTGTGACGGGCGATCTCTTGGAGACGCCGTCGGATCGCGACGAGATCGCGACAATCCTCGAAGCCTTGCTCGTCGGACGACGACGGGGGCTGAACCGCGATCAGTTCGGGATGCACAATCTGTCGCAGCAACTCCAACCGACGCGGCGAACGAGAAGCAAGGATGTAGCGGCGGAAGGACACGGCAGGAATTCCAAAAGTGATGTCTGGCGAGCGGGGCGGGGCGGCGTCAGCCCAATGGCACTGAGTTTGAGCGAATCTCGAAAAGACGTTCTGTGCGACGTAGCTGAATTCGTGAGAATTCAGCCGGCTTTGACGATCTTCTGAAGTCTGACGACTTCAGCTACACCCCAAAGTGAATGCCAATGGGCTAACGCCGCCCCGCTCGTCGAATGCCATCCGTTCAACATCAGTGGTTATCGGGAAGGATTTCGTCGAGAGCATCGACGTTGGGGCCATCGACCGGCGGGGACTCGCCCCAGACCGGGTTGTCGAACGGGAAGTCTTCCAGGGGATCGACGACGACTTGTGCGGCGGCGGCCAGTAAGGCTCGCCCCGCTTCGACCGTTCGTTCATCGGGGGCACGCGGGTCGAGTTTGAATGCCAGCTCCCAGCAGCAATGGAGCGCGTAGATGTCTTCGATCGGCATCTCGGGCGAGGTCTCGTCGAGGAGTGAATGCGTGATGCCGCCGACCATGCCGACGCCGATTTCACTCTCGTCCGCGTCATCGTCTTCGTCGCCCGCTTGATCGTCCGAGTCTTCCGGGAGATAGCGGTACTCGAACAGCCAGACGGTGCGTCCTTCTCGCGCGGGAGGCCAGTTCAAATCGCGCGTGTCGAGCAACTGGATGTCATCGGGTTGGCGACCGTATCCGTGCGGACTGCCGAGCCATTCACACATCTTGGCGAACGCGAAGAATCGCGGTTCGTTGGCTTCCAGCGGGATGTCCTGCTCGGCACCCAACTCGATGAGAAAGTTGCGAGCGGCCATCGAGGTCTTGAAATCGAGGCACTGCTTGCGGAGCAACTCGCGCCCGGAAGCGTCTCCCCGTCGAGCTGCCGCCCACGCGGCCTCCATGCGGACTTCGATGTCCGGATGGACCTGCGCCAGCGCGAGCAGTTCGGCACGAGCCGGTTCGGCAATGAACGGGATCGCGGCGGTCGCACTGTGAGCGAAGCTGAAGTCATCGTCGTCGCGGCTCGTCAGCCACGCACGGAGAATCTCGATCCCTGCGGGATTGTTGAACGGATGCTTGGTGAGCGCCGCCTTGCGCGTCAGTCGGTTGGTCCAGTCGAGATACGCCACGCGCGCGAAGCCGTCGGGCAGCGGTTTGCTCAAGCGACGGATGAAGTGTGGCAGGATCGGGTCTGCCTCCTTCAACTCGTCAAACACGGCGGGCCACAGATAGCCATCGCACAATGCCGGGTTGGTGATCGCGGCGGCGATGCGATCCAGTCCGTCTTCGTCTCCGTACCGCGCGAAGATTCGCAGCGTGGTGAGCAGGTCTCCTTCACGCTCGTCGGCGGTGGGGAGTCGCGCGTCGTACGCTTCGGTCAGCAACGGGATGCCGCGCCGCGTCAATTGATGAAAGGCGTCGGTCTCCAGCACCGACTGATAGAGACCGACCAGTTCGCGATAGTCCGGATCGGCGTCGCCGCCGAGAACGGGCTGCTCGACGAAGTCGCGCATGACATCAATCAGCACGCCCGCATCGAAGTACGTCGTGAGCAAGTACTCGCCGAGCAGCCGCATTTCTTCCCGCAGATTGCCGCCGGGAGCGACGCCGCGTTTCAGGGCGTCATGAAAAGCATGTGTGTCGTTGATCAAGTCGAGATTCCAAAAGTTCTGTGCGGGAGTGGCAGGCTGCTGGGAGGACGTGATTTCAACGTTCGGTGTTCGCTCGTTTAACCGCGTGGGCAACGCCCCGCGAGTCGAGTGACGTGGCGACTGTTGCATCGCCCGACGCGCGGGGCGTTGCCCACGCGGTTAAACGAGGCAGGCGCTGAAGCCGAACGCGCGGCGAGATTCTAGCCACTGCCGGACGGGATGTCCCGGCGCGCGCGTCCTCGCTCACGCTTCGGGTTGGTGTGAGTTCAAAGCGTCACACTTCTGAGATCAGCACGATCCCGACGAACACGTCGTAGACGGCGTGGGTTCCGACCGTGATGCCAAAGCCGCGCAGGAAGAAGAGGGCGGCGAAGAACATTCCCGCCAAGGTGCGGAACACGAAGCTGAACCACAGCGAGCGGCTCGATTGCACGCGGGCGACCGCTTCCGTCAGCAAAGAGAGCGACTGTCCATCTGCGGCCGGGCCGAGATAGTGTGCGAGCGAGAAGACGAGGCTCGTCAACACGATCGTGCCGCCGACCGACCACCGATGTGGCACGAGCAACGCTCGCAGCGCAGCGTAAGTGACAGGGATCAGGCAGAGGCGAAACAGGAACTCTTCATAGATGCCAGCTCCCATGAACGCGATCAACTTCACGAGGAATCCGGAATGCCAACGGCTTTCCTCGACTTGCAGCGTCATCGCGCCCGCCTGTCGAAAGCAGTAGTCGGTCATCTGTCCGAGCAGAATCAGCACGAAGGCGAACAACAGGCTCTCGGCGAGCATCCCGCCGAGCGTGTCCCACGACATCCGCCACGGTTGGCGACTGAGCCACTGCCACGCGAGCAACGCTCCGACCAACACCGCCGGAAGCAACCACAGCAGATCGACACCGATCCGTTGCAGTCCGAGCCTCATCCACGCATCGGCTCCGTTGCGAACGGAATTGGCATCGGCACCGCCGATCAACCAGACGCCCAACTCATAAGCGAGCAGCAGCGGGAGCAAGAACACGAGATTGCAAAACGGCCGCCGCGTCTCGAACCAGTACTCAGTGTGACCTGTGACTGGTGGGACGAAGGCATCGACGAACAGATTGCGAAACGTCATGGCCGACACATCCGAGAAGCACCGCGCGGAAGTGCGCTGTGGCTCGGCAGGTCATCGACTGAGAACAAAGCCCTCGTTCAAGATCGTTCGCACTGGCGGCAAACTCGCCCGGCTCGCGAGCCGTTTCGTAGCGTAGGCGGCTCGCCTGCGTGCGTGGAGTGAAGCTTCTCAGGCGAGCCGCCGGAGTTACGGGCTGTCAGACCTTGTCGGTTGCGAAAGATGTGGCATCCTTGCCGAACCATCTCGGGGTGCGGAGCCTCACTTTGGATACAGTCGCACCGAATGTGACGCCGATCCCAACGAGTGAAAGTTCGGTGACGGAACGGAATGGCGGGATGCCACACCAACCCGAAGCGTAAGCGAGGAGGGCCGCAGCACATCAGTGAGGACGCCCGCAAACACGTCCTCGCTCACGAAATGCTGCGTTCGGCGTGCTGTGTCCTCGCTCACGCTTCGCGTTGGTATGGCTGGGTGCGGCGCATCGGTGATCTCATAGAAGGCGTGTTCGATGGCGACAGACATTCGACTCAAAGATCGACTTCCCGAACTGACGGATCGCATCGTCGATACGTATCAGGAAATCGAAACGACCAATCATCTCGGGCACTGCCCGCTGCCGAGCGTCGAGGCGATCGTGGAGATCGCCAACGACCTGCAAGAGATTCTCTATCCCGGCTATCGCAAGCGGCAGAATCTGCACTTCGGCAATGTCACGTATCACGTCGGCGATTTGATCGACGGCCTGCACGACCGACTCACACAGCAGATCGCTCGTGCCTTGCGTCACGACTATCGCCGCAAGAACCAATTGCTGTGCGGCGAGATCCAGCCCGACTTTGAAGCGGTCGGCCAAGAAAAGGCGATCGAGTTCCTGCAAACGATCCCCGGCCTTCGCAAGACGCTGGCCACCGACGTGCAGGCCGCGTTCGATGGCGATCCCGCCGCCGGGAATCTCGATGAAATCATCTTCTGCTATCCGGGCTTGGAAGCGATCACTGTCTACCGGCTCGCCCACGAGTTGCATCGTCTGCAAGTGCCACTCATCCCGCGCATGCTTTCGGAATGGGCGCACGGTCGGACGGGGATCGACATCCATCCGGGGGCGAGCATCGGCCCGTCGTTCTTCATCGACCACGGCACCGGCGTCGTGATCGGGGCGACGTGCGAGATCGCCAGCGGCGTGAAGCTTTAT
This sequence comes from Schlesneria sp., assembly GCA_043746775.1. GTDB lineage: Bacteria > Planctomycetota > Planctomycetia > Planctomycetales > Planctomycetaceae > Schlesneria. The sequence goes on along the minus strand of JAYTQJ010000710.1, from coordinate 17,698 downwards.
CAAGGCGTGACGCTCGGCGCACTCAGCTTCGCCAAGGATGAGCAGGGCAATCTGGTCCGCAACTCGAAGCGTCACCCGACGATCGAAGACAACGTCGTGGTCTACGCCAACGCGACGGTCCTCGGCGGCACCACGACCATCGGCCGCAATGCCGTCATTGGAGCCGGTGCCTCCGTCTACGAAAGCATCCCCGCCAACACCGTCGTCACACTAGAAAAGCCGACGCTGCGGATGCGACAGGCGTCGTGAGTTCGAGCAGCAGCGCTCGTGGGATACCGATGTCGAGGACATGAACCGGGCCGGTGATGTCGGTGGCGCCGGGCATGTCGAAGCACGGCTTTCTTGCGACGAACGTCGCCGTTTGCGTGGCGCGGACGCAGTCGTGAAGGCCCGCGCCCGTGTCGCAGTCCAGCCCCGAGGGGAGGTCGATTGCGAAAACCTTCCGGTGCGCGGCATTGATCGCGGCAATCGCACTGAGGAACAGTTCGCGCACGGTTCCTTGAAATCCCGTGCCGAGCAGAGCATCGATTATCCAGTCGGCTCGCGCCAGTTCGTGGGGCCACGCAGTCGCGATCTCGGGCGGAGCGTCCACGATGGGAGTCCCCGCTCGCCGCAGCACGTTGAACTCCACTGCCGCATCTCCACCAATTGCACTCGTCGGAGTTGCTAGCAGCACGCGCACCTCGACGCCGGCATTTTCGAGATGCCGCGCGATAACAAATCCATCTCCCGCGTTGTTGCCCTTGCCGCAGCAGATGACGACAGGACCACGAATGCCGAGACTTTTCAACAACGCGGCGGCATTGCGACCGGCGTTCTCCATGAGGACCAGTCCAGGGATGCCGAACTCTTCGATGGCTCGACGATCGACCTCGCGCAGTTCGTCGCGCGTCATGACACCGACCCGCTCGCCGCACTGACGATTCATGTGTACTCGCCTTACGAACTGGCTCGCAATCGCTTCCCGGTTTGACGCAGTGATTCTGTGAGCGGCAAGGCGCTAGCCGCCGGTAGTTCCAACTCACCGGCGGCTAGCGCCCAGCCGCTCACGGGAAGTGATTGCACGCCAGTTCCTTACTTGCCGTCTGATCGCAGCGATTCGAGAGCTTGGCGAATCGAACGCAGCGTGACGTGCTTGTCGGTCAGTACGCGCGATGTGGAAGTGTTGGCGAAGCGGTCCTTAAATTCCTGATGTTTCTTCGACAGAACCATGACGATCGGAGTGCCCGACTTGCGACAAGCGGCGGCGATCTTCTCGTAGGCGAACGAGGCTTCATCACCGTCGCCCAACGCTTCGGCCATCAGAATGAGGCCCTGAGGCGGATCGGAGTTGATGCGCGTCATGGCCCGCTGCACATCGCGCAGGAGCAACACGCGATAGCCGTGCTTGGTGAAGTATTCTCGCAATGAGTCCTGTTGCTGCGTGCGGTTCTCGACGCAGAGCACGGTCGGTTGAGCTCCCTTCACCAACCCGGCAGGCAATTCGACATCCGAAGCGGGAGCAAGAGGTTCAGGAAGCGTCGATCTACCGCGGGCCGATTCACCGCGCGAGACTGTCGCTTCCGTTCGCGTTCCAACAATCGTCTGTAAGTCGCGAATGACCTCGGTGGGCGACTGATAACGCTCGTTGGGATTGATCTGTAGCAACTGGTTGATGATCGCCATGACGGCGGGAGGGATCGAAGGATCGACCTGCCGGATCGGGCGGATGTTGCGATAACGACTCGGTTGCTTGCGGTCCTCACGGCTCTTGGACGGCGGGTAGGGTGCGACACCCGTCAGCAATTCGTAGAAGATGGCACCGAGGAAATAGAGGTCACTGCGGGGATCGTTGTCCGGCGCGTTCGTGCTGCGTTCGAGTGTGGCGTACTCGACAGCGCGATCGACTTCCTCCTCCATCGTGGAGAGGTCCGCGTCCTGTCCCGCCAACCCGAAATCGACGAGCTTCGCCACGCCTTGCGCGCTGAGCAGCACGTTGGTCAGCTTGAGATCGCGATGCGTCAGCCCGAGCTTCAAGGCATATTCGAGTCCCTCGGCGATGTCGAGCGCGTACTTGGATGCCTCGGCGACCGAGAATTTGTGGCGGCTTCTCAGCAGCTCACGAAAGTTGCCCCCTTCGATGAACTCCATCGAGAGGTAATGTTGGCCCCCTTCGCTGCCGACTTCGTAGATCGGGACGATGTTCTTGTGCTTGAGTCGCTTGCCGAGTTCCCCTTCGCGACGGAACAGGTTCACCGTGCGCGGGTCTTCGGCCCAACGCTGCCTCAGCACCTTGATCCCAATCATCTGGCCATCATCGACCGAGACACCGCGAAACACACGGGCGAAGCTGCCGGAGGCGTTTCGGTAGAGCAGCTTGTACGGCCCCAATCGCAACCCGTCCGTCTCCCGTTTCTTCAGCTTGGAGACTTGGTACGGCGTGAGGTAATGCCGCTGCTCAATCTCGCGAATCAACGCGTCGATGCTGGGGCCATTGGCCTGGATTCGAGAGACGCATTCCTGCAACTGTCCCGCTTCGATCAACTTGGATCGCAACAAGAAGCTCTGGAAATTGTTCAAGCTGGAAAACGGCATCGCGGTCGGACTCGTTCATCAACAAGGTGGAAGCCAAGGGGGTGTGGCTCAATTCGCCATCCAACGTTCCTGCCGTCGCAATCTACAGCTTCGACGTTCCGGTGTACGAGCGAACAGAGACAATCGTTTGCAGAAACCGCCGTCAGACTTGGACTTCCTTGATGTCGAACAGCCGTTCGAGCTTAGTCATGCGCAGGACCTCGCGCACATCCACCGAGGGATTGTAAATTTCGACCTTCTCAACCCGTTTGGCGATCGTCGAGAGAACGCCCAGCATCCCGCTGGGAACGAGCTGCACACCGCTCAAATCGAAGGCCATCGTTTTCACGCCATGCTGGGCGATGAGGTCGAGCAATTGCTGACGATACTCGGCGATACAAACTTCGTCAGGAACGTCCTTCCCCCCAAACCCGACAACAGTTAGCTCACCCGTTTGATAAATTTTGAGCACGTTCGGGTTGGCCAGTGTTCCCATCTTGAATGACGACCCCGACCCCTCCGCCTCGTCATGAATGCTGTCGCTCACAGTGTTGTTCCTTGCGTTTCAAGATCGGGAAAGCCGAGTTTGATTCTGGGCTGAAAAATGAGATGAATGACTCGCGGGACTATATCGGTCGAGCGTCAGCGTTGCCAACCGCGATCTGCGAAGCGATCTCGCCTTTGGCTCTGGCACCGTGATTCACTGCTTGTCAAATATCGTGAGACTCGGCATAGTCCGCCCCACTTTCGGGGTAAGCGAGTTCGGGCTGTTCTTCAAAGCCAACGACTGTTTGCTCGCGGCCCCCCACTCCAGCGAACTTGGTGCGGACGACGTGTTGGGTTCTGTCCGGCACCCCTTCAACAAGGACAACGTCGATGGTGAGATTTGCAGGGCTACGGGCGAATGCTGCCAATTCTTTCAGTGCGGTGAAGTTGTGTGTGCTTGGTCTCACGAGCTTCATGCTTGTGGGTTGCGGCGGTTCGACTCCACCGCCACCACCTCAGAGTCAGGCGGCCACCGCCGCACCGGGAGGTGCTCATGGCGCAGCGGGCGCACCGGCCATGCCCGGTATGGGTGGCGCTCCTGCCATGCCCGGAATGGGCGGCGCGGCGGGAATGGCTCCTGCTGGTGCGATGCCGCAAATGGGTGCCCATGCAGGCGCAGGGACAGCCGCGACACCCGGCGCAGTGATTCCTGGCGGGACAGTGGCAGCTAACCCGGCTCATGCAGGCGCTGCCGGTGCGGCAACTCCCGGTGGAGTTCCGAATCCCGCAGCGATGGCCGCTGGTGCTCATGCAGGAGTTGCTGGAGGAGCCGCTCACGCAGGTGCGGGGACGACTCCCCCGGCCGCTGGTAATCCCGCAACGCCTCCTGCCGGCGCGAACCCTGCCCTGGCCGGTAATCCGGGTGCGGCTGGAAATCCCGCTGGTGCTCATGCGGGTGCGGCTGGCGCGAACCCTGCCCTCGCCGGTCCGGGTGCGGCGGGCAATCCTGCCGGTGCCCATGCTGGAGCTGCGGGTGCGGCTGGTGCGAACCCCGGTCTCGCCGGGAACCCGGGTGCTGCCGGTGCGATTCCTGGAGCGGGCGCAGCCGGTGGTCCGGCGGGTGCGCCCGGAAGCGGTGGGGGGGGCGGGGCCCCTCAATTCCAAGTAGGTTCCGCAGAGGACACGCTGTTGAAGTTCTGCACGGCGATCGCGGAAGGAAACCTGACTGCCGCTGGTGAGCACGTCAGTGCCAAAGCGAAGGGCGAGTTGGGCAAAATTCGCGAGGGTGACGTGAGCGACGCGCGGCTGGAAGAACTGCAAGCCGCCTTCGAGCTGAAGGGCCTCCAAACGCGACCGTCACGAAACGCGAGTGGTTCGGGCAAGACGATCAACCTTGGCAACGCAAAGGGACAGGTTCTCGGGTTCGTGTTGTCCAAAGAAGACGATGTCTTCAAGTTGAAAGAGTTCACGCTCAGCAAGCCGAAGAAATAGACCTGAATTCGGGCTGGCAGTTCATCCAATCTGACTCGATCTTGAGACCCGGTATTTCACCAATACCGGGTTTCTTTTATACCTCGCGCGGTTTTCCGAGTGACATCCGAGTGGTGAAACGACGAGCAACAGGCTCCTAAGCGAACAGACTCCCGCGAGAGACTTTTAATGCCTGACGTGTTGGCGATTTACTGGGAGCGGAAGCGGCTGCGCGTGGTCGAGGCGTCGGTGGGTCCGGCACTGCGCGTCACTCAAGGCTTCACGATTGATGTTCCAGAAGTTGCGGGGCCGGGCTGGCTCGGGGAGGCATTTCGCAAGCGAGGCGTCTCGGCGCGGCAGGCTGTGGTCTGTCTCCCGCGTGAGGATGCGATCCTGCGTCAGTTGGAATTGCCGGACGCTCCCGATGACGATCTGCCGCTGCTCGTTTCGTTTCAGGCCTCGACCCGTTCGGCCACGCCGCTCGATCAGTTGGTTCTCGACTATGTGACGCTGCCGCGACGAAGCGGCTCGGTGCAGAAGGACGTGTTGCTAGCCAGCGTCCCGCGTGCGACGACCGATCCGATTCGAGTCGCTCTCAAGGAAGCCAACGTCGAACTCACGTCGCTGACGATTGGTGGGTTCGCACTCGCTGAGTTGCTCGTGCGTGGTGAGGCCGCGTTGCGGCAACCGGCAGACCAGCGCAGCCTGCTCGTCGTTCAAGATGCCCACCGTTTGGAAGTGGCTCTGATTGGCAACGGCCAACTGCTGGCAACGCATGTCGTGAGACCGCCACTCGACGAGGCTGGACATCCCGTTGTCGCGAAAGCGGCGGCCGATGTCTCGCGCGTGTTGGTCCCGGCGCAGCCGTGGCTGCGTGACGGACGGATCGACCGCATCTGGTTACTCGGTGAAGGCGCTGAATGGAGCGGACTGCCCGAGTTCTTGAAGTCGCAATGGAACTGCTCGGTCGAACGCTTCGATCCTCACGTCGCGTCCGTGTTGTCGGGACTCGATTCCTCGAAATTGCCCGAGGCCGCGCGCTATGCCCATGCGATTGGTCTCGCGCTGAGTCACTGCGATCGGCAGACACCGGCGTTCGATCTACTCCATCCGCATCAGCCCAAGCCGCAACGCGATCCACGCAAGTTGCTTTTTGCCGTCGGAACAGCCGCTGCTCTACTGATCGCCGCGCTGGGGACATCCTACGTGAAGCTGACGCGGTCGAGGCTGCAGAGCCAAATCGACAAGAAGCTGTCGGACGACGGGAATCTGGCAATGCTGCTCAAAGCGGGACAGCCCTCGCTCGATGCGGCGAAGACGGTCGAGGATTGGGTCGTGCGTGACATTAACCAACTCCACCAAATCGCGGATCTCGACAAGATCATGGACGGAACGGAGCGCCTGTACGTGACGGACTACAACTTTGGTCCTGCTTCCGGCGATGCCCTTGCCAAAATCAACGCCAAGGGACTGGCGAAGGATCGAGCCGACTGGCCGAAGATGGCACAGGGCCTGGTTGATGCGAAGACCTATCGTTTGAAGCCGAAAGAACAGACGCAATCGAACCGCGACCCCGACTACCCGAACCGGTTTGAGCTGGATGTGGAGCTGATCTCGCTTCCGAAGTCGGCTCCCGTGGCAGGCAAAGTCGCCCCCAGTCCGTCTTCGGCCGCTGCGGTGACGCCATCCGAGTCCACTGCCACGGTCAAGCCGTCCAACACGAAGGGCGAGTGACGCGAACATGCAAAGGCGCCAACAGTATCTGATCGGTGGACTCATCACCGCTGTCGTCCTCTGGCTGGGTGGCAGTTGGGTGAACAGTGCCGTCTTGGGACCGATCCAGGACGAACGCGACAAGCTCGCCAGACTGACGAAGTCGGTCGGCAATAAGGAGGATCAGTTTCAAAACCTTCAGCGTTCGAAGGAGCTGCTCAAGGATTGGCAAGGTCGCAGCTTCCCACCGGATTTGGTCAAGACCCGGCAGCGACCGGATGCTTTGAACGCGCAGCGGCTCTACCTGGAGTGGCTGACCGACCTGGCTCAACTGAGCGGGTTTGAAGACTTGAAGGTCTCACCCGATCGACGTACTCCCAAGGGAAACGTGTATGTCGCGTTCGTCGTGAAGATCGAAGCCGACGCACGCTTCGAGCAGCTCGTCAGTTTTCTCGACCGCTTCTATCAGTCCGACCTGCTCCACCGCGTGACCGCGTTGCGTGTGACCAGCAAAGAGTCCGAAGGAGACCCGTTCTTTCAAGTGACTCTGGAAGCGGAAGGTCTCGCGCTGCTCGCGGCTCCGCAACGCCGCACGCTCTTCGCACAAACGAAGCTCGTGGAAGACCTGTCGGACGACGCCACGACTCTGAAGGTTGGCAAGGTCGAGGACTTCCCGAAGGAGCCGGGCTTCCGTGTACGGCTCAAAAACGAATACCTGACCGTCACGGAGATTTCCGAGCCGGTTGAGGGTGTCACCGCGTGGACTGTCGAACGCGGAGTCGATCGCACGACGACCTCGGAGTACAGCAAGGAGACGCTTGTCGAACTGACGCCGCTCAACGCCTCCGTCCCGTCGCGAACGACCGAAGAATTTGAGCAACTGCTCAAGGCGAACATCTTCGTGAAGCATGCACAGGCCCAGTCGTACAAGCTCAAATTGGGGCCGCTCGGCGAGAAACTCCACACGCGCGGCAGTCGGCCGTTCGAGTTCACGATCACCGCGATGGGCTATGACAATGCCAAGGGAAAGCCCGAGTTCAATCTCGTCGGGACGCCGCTCCCCGGCCTGCAACTCGACAAGACGACCGGCAAACTGACTTGGAAGCCCAGCGATTCGCAACTGGCCAACAAGTACCCCGTGAAGTTTGAAGTGAAGCATCCGTCCGCGTCCGACGGCAAGTTGAGCGAAACGCTGACCATCGCCTTGCGCGATCCCAACACGCCGCCGAAGTTCGCCGAGTGGAAATTGCCGCCGGTCATCATTGGTCGTGCTTGGAAATTCTCCCCTAAAATCTCAGACGCTGAGTCGCACGTCTCAAAACTGGTTTGGAAGCTCGATGAAGGTTCTCCCGCTGGACTCACCGTCGATACGGCCACGGGTGAACTGAGTTGGACTCCGGAAGACTCGATCCCCGTCGGCGAAGCACTGGCCAAGCTCACGGCGACCGACGACGGAATGCCTCCGCAATCGACATCGCTCGAACTGCGACTCGACGTTCAGGACGATCTGGCGCTGTTCACGAAGTTCACCGGCTTCTTCGCCAAAGACGACGATCGCCAAGTGATCTTCACCGACCAGTCGCGTGGCAAACAGACCCTGCTCCGCACAGGCGACACGTTCACCGTCGCCGACGTGAAGGGAACGATCGCACTCATCGCGAGCAAGTATTTGATCTTCACGTCTGGCAACGAATTGTTGCGTCTCGATCTCGGCCAGTCCCTCCGCGAGGCGACCGTTCAGCCGAATGACACTCCCGACGCCACTCAACCCGCAAATGCTGGCACGCCCTGACAAGTGGTGAAGGTGCCGACTTCAGTCTCTCGTTTCGAGCAGCGCAGTTGTTGCGAGGGCCGTTTCGGATTGCGGTGCAAATGCAATCTCTCGCTTGCATTCTGCCGCATCACATTGCGGCAATTGCTGTCGAGGATGGAAACGCCGACTCGCTTTGGACCATATAATTTATGGATGGTCATTGGTCAAACCGGAATGGGCTGAAACTTCATTGGAGTGGTTCTCAATTTTTTCAGAATCCTCTAATGAAGTCCGTCCGCAATAACTTCCTGTGAGCGGCACGGCGCTAGCCGCCGGTTGTGCCAGTTGACCGAAGACTGACGCCGTGCCGCTCGCAAACGTGAATCGCCAATACCTGAAGTTGTTGCGATCCGATTCCTAAACGCACTTGTTCGTAGAGACTTCGAGCCTGTTTGACGTGACCGACAGAAGTCTCAGTCGTAGTCCGGACCCCTTGGTCCGGACGTGACCTCGCGCAGGAGAGCCACTGAATCCGCTGAGATTGCAGGCGTAGTCTGGACCAAAGGGTCCGGACTACGGCCTCAGTTCGTCCGACTTCGACTTCTGTCGGAAACGTCCTGTTTACCCAATATTGACCTTTCCGACAAAAGTCCAAATCGGACGTGGGGCACGTTTTCAACGTGCCTGTTTCATAGCGTTTCGAGCACGTTGAAACGTGCTCCACGACTTCTGCCGGAAACGTCAATATTCAGGAAGTTATGGTTGCCCAAACAGTTTTTTAGGATAGACTCTGGCATGGTAAACGCTGTCTTAACAGAAATTTCTGTTGTTTCTCACACCGCGACTTGCCGATCTCGGTACTTCCAAGTGCTGCGATTGATTTGTTGAAGTTGGCTGGGCACATTTACGGCTTGGCCTGTTTTTTGTTTCCCTCATTTTGAATGGGTTGGAGGTCTCTATGGTCAAAACGAGTTTGTTAGGTCGCCGGCGGGCGTTTACGCTGATCGAGTTGTTGGTGGTCATCGCCATCATTGCTGTGCTGATTGCATTGCTGCTGCCCGCAGTTCAGCAGGCCCGTGAGTCAGCGCGTCGGACTCAGTGCAAGAACAATCTGAAGCAGTTCGGCTTGGCTCTGCACAACTACCACGACACATTTTCGATGTTTCCGAGGGGCCAGCTTGGGGGAGTCACTGGAGCAGGTGATTGGCGAGGGCATAGTGCCCATGTGATGATTCTGCCTTACATCGACCAATCCGCGATGTACAACCGTTACAACCACGACGCTTGGGCGTGGTGGGACAATGGCAAGGGTACCAACCAGAGCGACGCCACTCAGGTTGGGTATCGCCGAATTGCGGCGTTCCTGTGTCCGTCCAATCCTCCTGCCAACCAATTTCCCAACAACAGCTACGTTGTTTGCGAAGGGGCGAATGCAGGCATGTTTAATGACGGTGTCGCCGGTGGCACCACTTCCGCCAAGCAGAACGGGATCTTCAATCTGCAGGGTGTCGTACCAATGGCGGGCATCACGGATGGAACCTCGAATGTGATCATGGCCAGCGAACAACTGCTAAGCCAGACAGGGACTTTAGTTGATAAAGTGGCGTCGATGCGGCAAACCGTGGCCATTCCAGCAGGCTGGGATGGAACTTTTCTGACACAATCTCAGTTGGATGATTGGGGAAATCGATGCAACACCAGCGGGGCGAATCAGCGTACGGAATCGGGCCGCTATTGGGCTCCTGGCGTGCATGAACAAACGACGTTCAATGTGCTGCTGCCGCCGAACTCGAGCTATCAAAATTGCACGGCTCACTGTTCCGGATGTGCCCCCGACGGTCCTGCCATGATTGGGGCACGCAGCCTGCATGTAGGCGGCGTCCACGTCCTCTTGGCGGATGGTGCTGTTCGTTTTGTCGGCAACAACATTGATTACCGAACTTGGCAAAATCTGGGATCACGCAACGACGGTGCCACCGTCGGTGACTTCTAAATTTATGACGTGAAGATGTGTTGATTGCCCGGACGGGCAGCGCTTGCGTTGCCCGTCGTTTGTTATTTCAGTGCCGATCTGCTTTGAAGTGCTTCGGGGCAGTCAGTCCTAGGAAATACGGCATGTTGCGTTGAGTCGGTCCTCGACCGAACTGCGCGTTGGCAAACAGAATTCTTTCAATGATCGAGGAAGGTCAGGGGTCAAGAATGTTCGTAAACAGAATGGTGTGCTTGACGGTGTTGCTTGGCGGGTCTGTTTTGTTCTGCAGCAGTGGTTGTGGCGGCAGCAGCAGCAGTGGTCCGGTTACCGCTAAAACGAGTGAGTCGCCTGTGATTTCGGGCAAGGATCAAGTCAAAGAACGCCTCCAAGTAGTGGCGGTATCCGGCTCCGGTGGGAGTGCTCTGGGCGGAGTTCGCCAAGCCCTTGAGGAACTGAAGAAGACCGATGCGGCCCTCGCTGACCAATTGCTTCAAGACCTCTCCGCTCTTGAGCAAACCGATGATGCCGAAACGTTGAAGAAGTTGGCCGCAGCCATGATCGCCAAGCTGTAAGAGAGGGCGAGCAATTTGATTTGGTCTCGCAATTGAGACATCAGTTCCTAGCTCTACGAATTTGAAACAGCCCCGTCGCTCTGCAACGGGGCTGTTTTCATTCTCCTCCCAATTCTCGTAGCAGCATTTAGCAACTCCACATCGGTGTGATGGCTGTTGAGCCGCCTGTGATTCCGTTCGAACGATGTCGTGTACGGCCTCGGGTTCGCGACATGGAGCGTGACGAACTCGATAACACAAATTGCGGATGATTCTTGCGGCGTCACTGGCGACTCGGATTTCTTACGGCGCGTTCTCTGTTCTGAATCGACGCCCGAACACATACTCATCCGCACTGTGAATGAGCGTCTCAAACAGTCGTGTCGCACCCGTTACAAGAACGCCTTTGTTGTGTACGTGCCATGGCAACGAAATTACCGCGACCATCCCAACCGTCCACTGGCATTCCACCACGCCGACTGAGGCGGGGGCAGGCCGCGCTGGCCTGTTCGATGTTGGCGGTCACGGTCGTGCTGATCGTGCTATGGCGAACTGGGGGAGTCGATTGGCTGGTTTGCCGCCGCATTGAATCGCTTCTTGCGGCGCGCCGGTACGAGGGGGCCGAGTCGCTCATTGAATGGCTGCGTTGGAGCGGTTCTTCCCGCGCGGAGCTGTTGTTCTGGCAAGGTCGCCTGAGCCGGAAACAGGCCCAAGGCGCGGAGGCTCTGACGTACCTTGAAGCCGCTCGGGTGGCGGGATTCGACAACGAGCGAGTGCGGCGCGAGCTGATCCTACTGCACGCTCAGACCGGGAATTTGAGTCCCGTGCGCCGGGAGTTTGAAGCGATGCTGGCCAGTCCCGGCCCGGATGCTTCTGAGATTTGCGAAGCGTTCGTCAATGGAGCGTTGATCGACGGACAGACCGACCTGGCGCTGGCCCTTCTTCCCGCCTGGCAACTCGAACTTCCCGCCGATCCGCAGCCATACTTTGCGCGGGGCCGTGTGTTTGAGCACCGGTTCGACACCGTCTCCGCAGAGCGCGAGTACCGATCGGCAATCGAGCGGGATGGGGGGCATTGGCCCGCACGTTTTGCGTTGGGGCGGCTCCTGTTGTCGCAGAAGAAAGCGGCGGACGCGCTCGTCCAATTTCGAGCCGTCAGTCGGATGCGAGACAACGCGGCTCCTCAGTTGCAAGTTGCGAAGTGCCTCCGTGCTTTGGGGAAGGCTGACGAAGCGAGAACAATTCTGCACGGTCTGTTGAAGTACCCGGCGGACGCGACCGCGAAAAGTTTCAAGCGGGTGGGTGAGCCACATTGGGGACTGCCGGTCGAGCTGGAGATCGGACTGATGGAGTCGAGTCTCCAAAACTGGACTGAAGCGCTACCGTGGCTCGAACGTGTGCTGGAAGAAGATCCCCAGCAGCTCGAAGTTCGGTATGCGCTGGCGGGAACACTCCGATCGCTCGGCCGTCTCGACGATGCTCAGCGCGAGTTCGCCGAAGTTCAACGCGCCCGGACTGCTGTTGCGGAAGCAGACCAACTGGTGGATGAACTGGATCGAAAGCCTGGCCCGTGCGTGGCGGAACGCTGTCGGATCGGTGAGATATTCTTAAAAAATGAGAGCCGTCTTCGCGGTGAGTTCTGGCTGCGAGATGCCCTCAACCACGATCCGAACTATGCTCCCGCGCATCAGTTGTTGGCCGAACACTATCAACAACTGGCGACGCGCAATCCCGCTTATGCTGGTGTGGCGGAGCGGCATCGCCGAGCGGCGGCGGACTCCATTCCGCAGTCATCGACAGCACCGCCAATCGCCACTGAACGAGTCCTCCCATGACGAATCCATGCACGATCACCAAGTCCACTGTCGGTCTCTTGGTCGGCATGATGGTTTTCAGTGGCTGCTTTCCGGCCAGCAATACGCCGAACTCAAAGCGATCTCAGCCGTCGAACAAACAGGCGGTCGCAGTCGCCCCCGAGTTCAAAGAGATCGGTGCGGAATCAGGGTTCACATTCACATACCACAACGGCGAAGAAGCCCATCACAACGCGATCTTGGAAGTGTTGGGTGGCGGCGTTGGGATACTGGACTACGACCGTGATGGTCGGCCTGATCTGTTTCTGCCGGGTGGCGGCAAGTTTGAAGCGGGGCCGACTATTGTGGGACTCAGGTCCGTGTTGTTCCGTCAAATTGACGAAGGGCGGTTTGTCGAACAAAGCATTCCTGCGGGAGTGGCTACGCCGAAGCAATACTCGCACGGTGTGGCCATCGGCGATTTTGACAACGATGGTTTTCCGGACGTTCTGGTCACGGGATACGGGATGCCGGCGGTGTGGCGCAACTGCGGTGACGGCTGTTTTCAAGATGTCACGTTCCCGAGTGGAATGATCGACCGGGCATGGAGCAGCAGTGCCGGATGGGGCGACGTGAACGGTGACGGCGTACTCGATGTGTACTTCGCGCATTACGCGGACTGGTCGTTCCAGAACCATCCTCGTTGCGGAACGGTGGTTCAGCCCGATGTCTGTGTACCACGTCGATTTCAAGGGCTGGATCATGCCCTGTTTTTGGCGGACGGAGCTGGTTCGTTCGCGGATGCGACGGCGAAAGTGGGACTCAAGCCGAAAGGAAAAGGCTTGGGAGTTGTCCTCGTTGATCTCGATGACGACACGGACCTCGACATCTACGTGGCGAACGACACCGATGACAACTGGCTGTACATCAACGATGGAACCGGGCACTTCGATGAGACCGGGATGCTCAGCGGCACTGCCGTCGATGGCAAGGCCCAGCCGAATGGCAGCATGGGAGTTGCCGTCATCGACTACAACGCGGACGGTCGAGTCGATCTCTGTGTCGCGAACTATGAAGGCGAAGACTTTGCGCTGTATCAGAACAACGGCGGGGGGCTGTTCTCCCATGTCAGCTCCAAGACCGGGATCGAGGCCATCGGGCGGTTGCAAGTCGGGTTTGGAACGGTGACGGGCGACATTGACGGCGATGGCGACGAAGACATCGTGGTCTCCAACGGTCACGTCATCCACCACCCGATCAACGCGCCGTTGAGGCAGGAGCCGCTGATCCTGCTTAACGACGGTCGGTCTCGATTTGAACGGGCCACGATTCCACCCGACCAGTATTTCTCTCGATCTCACATGGGACGCGGCTTGGCACACGGCGACTTGGATGGCGATGGAGACCTCGACTTGGTGTTTGCCAACAGCAACGAGCCATCATCAATACTGATGAACCAGGCTGAGAACCACGGCCGCTGGCTGGTGGTCAATCTGATCGGCACCGTTTCACCGCGCGATGGGACCGGCGTGAAGGTCGTACTGGAGACTTCGCACGGCAAGCTGATCCGACACGCCTTCGGCGGCGGCAGCTACCTCTCGGCCAGTACGCGCTCACCGCACTTCGGCTACGCCCGTGAGATGATTCCACGCGGCCTCAAGGTCTACTGGCCATCAGGTCGAGTCTCCGATCTCACGCTCACGGCAGATCATCTCAGCCGCAAGCGAGTGTTGGTCGTCGAGTAAAGTGAATGGCCGGGCTTACCCGTGGGATAGGCTTCCAGCCTGTCGTTTTCCCTGCCAAGCGACAGGCTGGAAGCCTATCCCACGAAGCGTTTCAACGGGTTGCTAATTGTTGTGGATGCCGAGCAGTGAGCTGAGTTGCGTTGAAGAGACGCTGTTGCGGCCACCGAGGCGCGGTTCGACCGAGAACATCACGCCGGGATTGTTCTTGCTGGCGTCGTAGTTCGCTCCGACGTGAAACAACAGCCACTCGCCGACACGGGTGATCGTGAACGATTGGCCTCGATTGCGGTGTTCGCCCACGTCATAGGCGGTGCTCATGGTGGAGACCCACTTAGGGCTAAGGGCGTAGCTGTAGCTGGCGGTGACGATGCGGCTATCGACGGGACCGGCGGTGATCTGGCGGAGTCCCAAGTACGCGCTACCGCGCAGGCTGCGCTGGCTCTGCACTCCGACATGCCACAGTTCTTGGCCGTTGTTGAAGAAGTCGTACAGGCTTCCGGCAATGATGCTGGTCCGGTCGCCGACGTGCCACGCATAGCGCGAACTGAAGAGGCCGAAGTCCGAGCCAAAGTTGTCGCGATCCGAGTTCGGGAAGTACGACAGTCCCAGATCGAGCGTCATCCAATCCTTGATGCGTTGGCGATCCGGTGGGCCGACTTTGGTTTGCAGGCGCTGGTGCATTCCCAGTCTCAGGACCTGTTGATCGTCCACCAGTTCGTGGTACGGAGACGTGACATACGAACCGGCTCCCGTGCGAACAGCGTAGAAGCGCGGATCGAACTCGCCCGGCAGGACGCCGCCGAAGGTGTTCGAGAAGAACCGCGACCGGAATCGTTCCTGAGCGTTGTCGTCGAACTCGTTCCACTGCGGGATCTCGCTCAACTTGCGAGTCGATCCCGAGTAGCTGTAGTCGGCATCGAGGACCACCTTGTGAGCCAATCCGTCCAAGTTGAACAGCTCGCTTTGAACTTGAGGGAACACGCGACCGAACTGGATGCTGGCGCGAACGCCGCCACGCCCGTACAGTCGGTCGATCGACTGCGACGTGAAGCTGTCGCTCCAAAACGCGGCCTCGCCCATGGCATACGGTGCAACCTTGAGCGGCCCCAGATTGAACGGCATCTCGACCTCATGCCGCGTCATCGCGACGAGACCGTTCGCGTCGGTGTAGTACGGAAGCGGGCTGTAGATATCGAGCGGATTGGTGGGCGCGTCGCCCTGATTCACCGACGCATACGCTGCGGACGTGTGTGAACTCCAGTTGAGCAAGCCGCCCGCGAGTGGTTCGCCGAGGAAGTACAAATCGCCGCGCGGTAGCCACGCGGTGTTGTTCTCGAACGGGTTGACCGTCGGTCGCACGAGCAGCGACCACATCGAGTTCTCGGTCGGCTGTTGCCGCAGGTAGGCCAGCGTTTCGAGGTCCTTGCCGGTATCGAACTCTTTCTCAAGGAACTGTTCGCGGTAGTTGCGATCGCTGGCGACGCCGAGTTCGGCGTCGAGTGTCATGCCGTACTGAGAGAAGACGTGGCGATGCTGTCCTTGGATGATGCCGCGGTTGCGGTCGTCGGGCACCAACTTGCGACGGTCCAGCCCGAGGTTGTCGTTCCCCGAATCGTGGATGTAGTAGCCGAGCCCACCCCCTTCATACCGGTTGCCGGACGAATCCGTTCCCGCGTAATGCCCTTCCGTTCCGATGGCCGGGCCTCGCTCACTCAGGTAGTCGAGCAGCAGTTCCCAGTTCGCATCCACGTCACTCGGCCGTTGCAGGCCGAGCAGTTGGAGCGCGTTCCAACGAGTTCGCAATTGAGTTCCGAAAACGCGGTTCTGTCCGAACGACACCCCGGTGATCGGGATGCCGGGGTCTTCAATCGGCGCACTCGAATTGGGCAAACTGAGCAGCGGCACATCGCCCACAATGAACTGCGTGTTGAGTGTCGTCACCCAGTAGTGGTCCTCGGGGATCGGCTGCCCGGTCTGAGGATCAATCTGCGCTCCGCGCCAGCCCTCTGGACGGTTTTCCACGAAGATGTCGCTCGCTTGGATGCGATAGCCCGGCTTGCCGTACTGACTCGTCGTGAACCACGCATTCTGTGCGTGGTACGACTGCAACGAATTCTGTCGCAATCGCTCGGCTCGCACCCGAACACCGGCGTCCAACTCGGTGACATGCGTCTGAAGCTCGGCGTCGAGAATCAGTGCCCGGTTGTCGCGGCCATCGTAAAACGCGCGCGAAGCACGGACCACATTACTGACCTCGCGCCCACCCAACTGCGCGAACCGCGACTGCTGACGGATGACGATGTTCCCTTCGAGATAAAGCTGGAACGACGCATCAGGCCGTTGCAGCATCTCTGGCTCGAAGCCGCGATCAGTCGCTTCGGTCCAGATTACAACACGATCCGCACTGAGATCGATCGCGCCGAAGCCCTCGTCACCACCGATGACCATTCCATCCAGCAGCACGTTCACGCCGCCACTCAGGATCGTCACTTGCTCCGGCGGGACGGTGTTCTCCGACTTGAAGCTCTGCACATTGAACGGCATCGCAAAACTACGCGGCGAGATTCTCACGCGACGCAGACCACCGGGCTGTGTCTGCGATCCAGGTTGCTGGACAGATACGATCCGTCCGTTGGGATCACCGCTCGGAACCGGCATCGTGAGCTGCGTCTGCTGGAGGCTGCCACGCTCGGAACCGCTTTGACGATGTAACGCGCGACGAAACAGCGGGTCATCCGTTCCCGGTCGCTCGGCCACGCGGCCCCGTACCGTCAAGGACATACCCACGTCTGATTCGAGGTCCAGCCACAGCGACTGCTCCGTGCGTGAGCCGTTCGCATCCTGGACCTCGACGGAATCTTCCATGTAAACAGTGAGTCGTTGCCGCGACTCGTCTCCCGCCACATCGCCCGGTTGCGCAGCGCGAACCCAGACGACCATGTTGTTCGCAGAGAAGACTTGCTCACCTTGGACGATCCGGCACGAACCTCGAAACAGAGCGATCGTCGTCTCGCCCTCACGCCATTCCTGGCACCAGTCGGCGGAGATTTGGATGGGACTGCTGGAGGAATCGACCGGCGATTCCTCGGCCAACCCCACGAGATCGGGGCGCGCCGCTGCCACCACGACCGCAATCACTGCGGTGCAGAGTGGCAAGAGCCAGCCGATTCGTAACGGGTGTGGTTTGCCCGACACGGACTCTCCGAGTGAAGGGGGCTGCGCGCGATCAAACTCGGCAGACGGCGATCCTTCGCAAATCTGCTGAACGTGTTCGTGAAAAGCGGGGGCTGATCGAGGAAAGACGGGGTCGAAGTTTGCTGATCTCAGCGGCCTGTTCAATAACCACCCCACCGGGCTTGCCCCGGTGGAGTCAGGTCTTTGCACTACTTGATCAATTCCGATTGGATTCCGAAGTAGTGCAAAGACCCGCAAGCCACCGGGGCAAGCCCGGTGGGGTTTTCAACGGGTTGCCAGTGGTCCGAATGAGCGCGCACGACAGACGCAGTGCCGCAAGAACCGCCGGAGGGAAATGGGGCGGGACTATATGGCGGGTCAAACTTGAGTGTCAATTTGGCTTTCTGGGCGACGAACTCCGGCGGAAAATGCCGGTCAGGCCGCGATGACGAAGTCTGGCAGGGCCATCTCCTTTTTGAATCTGGCGG
>JAYTQJ010000709.1:0-2919 GCA_043746775.1 Schlesneria sp. | reverse complement strand
AAGTCCCGGCAAGCCGAGACCCAACAACGGAATCGCGCCGCCGAGAAGAACTCGACGACGCGAGAGTTGCATCGAAGGGAAAGTCGGATCGTTCGGGGGAGACGCAGGCATGGGTGGCCCCAGAGAGAGGTGAGCCGCTCACAAATCAAACGGTTCACCTTTCAACGGTCATCACTTCTCGACGACCCAGATGTTGCGGAACCGGATCGGGTTGCCGTGGTCTTGCAGATGAATCGGCCCGGGGTCTTTCCCCTCACTGACGGGAGCAGCCGTCGTCGATTTCGGAGCGGCCACGTCATTGTGAATCACCACGCCGTTGTGCTTCACCGTGAGGCGGGCGTCGGCAGTCTTCTTCCCCGCGTCATCATACTTGGCGGCGGTGAAGTCGATGTCGTAGGTCTGCCACGACAGCGGCGGGAAGCACATGTTCACGTCGGGCTTCTTGATCGAGTAAATGCCGCCGCATTCGTTGTGTTCACCGGAAAGACCGAACGAGTCGAGAATCTGCACTTCGTAACGTCCCTGCGCATAGCAGCCGCTGTTGGCACGTCCCTGCCCGCGCGCGGTCGGCATGTAGCTCAGCAGGAATTCGAGATGCATCGAGTAACTCTGAAACTTCTGCTTGCTGGTGACACCCTGCACGAGCAGATTGCCGTCGAGTTTGCCTCCTTGAAAGCTGTCGGGAGTCGATCCATCGAACAGGACGACCGCTCCTTGGGGCGGCTTCTGGCCAAGCGTCGGGCTGGTCCGCGTGACCTTTTTCAGCTCGCCCAATTTTGCTCCGTCGTTGGTCTGAATGACCGCGACACCCTCCTTGATCTGAACGGTCGCTTCACTCCCGGTGATCGTGAGCGTGCCGTTGCTCACTTCCCCGTCCGCCTCTTTCTTTTCCTGCCCGTCCCAACCATCACCGGGCAGTCCACCGATGTGCCCGACGGCGTGAAACTTCCCGCCACCGAGCGAGATTACTTGGACGCCCAGCTTCGTAGGCGCACCGTCCACTTCAATCGCCCCTGCGTATTCGCCTTGAAACGCGAAGTCTGCATCCGCTTGCTTCGCATCCAAAGCCGGAGGAGCTGACTGAGCGTGCAGCAACGGCGCGGAACACAGCAGCGACAGGGAGAGACTCGACCAGAACATCAGACGGCGCATGAAGGGGACTCCACAAAAAGGACATCAAAACAGGGACAAACGGCAATCCGGCAGGCACCTCACGACAACATTGAGTCTGCCAAACGAGCATGGCTCGCCGGGCCTTCGGCGAGCCACATTGAGAATTGAAAACCGGGAAGAGCGGCTTAGCCGAGTACGAAGACCGCAGCCCATCGCGTGCGATCACATTGGATCCTCTTGGTCCGGCTGAAGTGAGGCCAAATACTTCTGAATGATTTCGTCGGCCTCTTCCTTCACTGTGCGAAACGCAGGCTTCTTCACAACAGGTGGGCGAGTGACGAGGGCGGCGGTTGGAGCGGTTTGGGCTGGGGGAGTCGATTCGGTGGCAGGTGTCTCCGTCGCAACAGGAACGCGCCCGTGGATCACGGTGGAACCGGAGCCGCGCGGGCCGGTCGAGGAATCCTCGTCGGTGAGCCAGTCGGCGATGTCTGCATCCGAAATCTTCTTGTCCGGCTTCTTGGCTTTCACTTTCGGAGTGCTTGAGTCGGCTTCCGGAACTTGAAACACGGCGGCACCAATTCTCAGGATGTCCCCCGCACGCAACAACAGCGGCTCGGTAATGGCCACGTCGTTGACGTAGGTTCCATTCTGACTGCCCAAGTCGCATACGCGAATGCCATGAGGACCGACATCCAAGATGCAGTGCTGACGGCTGACAAGGCTCGACGTGAGCCGCATGTGGCACCCTTCGTCTCGACCCACGATCAACTCGCGATCGGGCAGGACGAGATGTCTACCTTGCAACTTGCCCGCGTGAATGATGAGTTCTGCCATGTGATTGCTCGCATTAACTGTTGAGCTGCACCGGCGCGCTGCCCGTGCCACGACTGATTAGAACAGGCAGCGAACCGCCTGTTGAAAACGTAGGGTCAGCGTCTCGCCTGCCCGTTTTCCCATTGCACTCACGGGCAAGCGAGACGCTTACCCTACGTTTCAACTAACCGCGCGGCACGATCAACGGCTCGCCGCATTGAGGGCAGGTCAGACTCTTCCCTTTGTGCGAAGCACTGACCTTGAACTTCTTACCACACGAACAGTTGAACCGGACTCGCGTCGGATCGGGTTCTTGATCGAGGTGCGTCCGTTCCCAAACTCGTTTGGCGACCTCCTGCATCTTTTCCAACAGATGTCGCGGTTCATAGGGCTTGGCGAGATAGCCATCGGCACCAACCCGCTCGGCCAGTTCTCGCGCATCCGGCCGATCAATGGCGGTCACGATCAGAACGGGAACGGTGTCGTCGGTGTTCTTCAGCCGCTCACAGATTTCAAAACCGCTTTCACCGGGCAGCATCAGATCGAGGATGACGAAGTCCGGCTTCTGCATGACGAACGTGGCTTGGGCCTGCCCGCCCTCTTTGGCGACACGCACCTTGACGCCCTGTCGTTCTAACATCGACTTGATCATCTCCGCCGCGTCGGCATCGTCTTCGACGATCAGCACCAAGTTGATGGGAATCTCTACGGAACTGAGGGTTGTCCAACGTTCGGCGTCCAAGATGCCACTCCAACTTTGCGACTCGAGCCAATTAGAATTCGCTCACAAATGAGGTGCCACCGACCGCAAAGCCGCGCGCACCGAGTGGCATCGGAATACCGCAAACTGCGGGTATCCGCAATCCTTTGCCCGCGTGCGTCTGGGCCATCGCCTTTTTCAAATTGGGGTGCCACGGTCACGGAGCTTCGACGTGACCGCGCAAGGACGTGAAGGCCGATTCCCATTCTCACGGCCACGTCGAAGCTCCGTGA
>JAYTQJ010000708.1:0-6416 GCA_043746775.1 Schlesneria sp. | reverse complement strand
AGGACAGTCACCTCCTGATCGGCCCCGGCCGGACACATTTCTTCAGTGACAGCCGCTTCGAGACGCAGCTTCAGGACGAATGCCCTGGTCTGACGGTCGAGATTCGGACTTCACGCACGCTGATGCACGACTTCCTTGCCGAGTGGCTGCCCAAGTTTGGGCTGAGCAACTTGGGAATCGAAAGCTCGTCGATGGTGGTCAGCCTGCACAACCAACTGACGGAGAGCCTGAAGCCGCTGCCGCTCGTCCCCAAGGCGGGTCTGGTCGAGGAATTGCGACTCATTAAGGACAGCGACGAAGTGACCGAATTGCGTCGCGCCGTCCATCAAGCCGAGCGGGGTTTCGAGTTGATGCGATCGCTGATCTTGCCCGATCAGACCGAACGGCAGGCAGCTCACGAACTGGAACACGGCATGAGACGGTTCGGGGCGACACGGGCCGCTTTCGAGCCAATCATCGCCGTCGGAGACCGCGCCGCGCTGCCTCATTACCGCGCCGGAATGCGGACGTTTCGAGAGTCCGGATTCGCCCTGATTGACTGGGGTGCGCTCAGCGCGCGGGGCTATCACAGTGACTTGACGAGGATTTTGGTCACAAGTAAGCTCCCGCCCAAACTCGCACACGTATACGGAGTTGTGTTGAAAGCACAGCTCGCGGGGATCGCGGCCATCCGCCCCGGAGCCAAGTGTCAGGACGTGGATGCGGCGGCCCGCAAGGTTATCGAACAGGCCGGTTTTAGTAAGCAATTCGGACACGGACTGGGACACGGGATCGGACTGGATATTCACGAAGGCCCCAAGCTCAGTCCGATTTCAACGGATGTCCTGAAGCCCGGCATGACGGTCACTGTCGAGCCGGGAATCTACCTCCCCGGAGTGGGAGGCATTCGTATCGAAGACGATGTGCTGGTCACACGAGACGGCTGCGAAGCCCTAACTTCTCTCCCGAAAGATGTACCGCTGACAGTTTGCTGACGGCGAAAGGGCGAGACGGAAACCGTTCAGACTCCACATTCCACCGCGTCCGGCTTTGAAAGTCAGACCGCGATCAAACAAACACTCGACTTGGATTGAGGAAAGCGTATGTCAGAAGCAGGCTCCACCGGGAAGACTCCCTTTGATCTCGATCGGCTGCAACAGCTCGTCGAAATGATGGAGAAGCACGGGCTGAGCGAAGTCAACTTGCGACGCGGCGACGAACAGTGGCGTCTCCGTCGCGGTCCCCGCGATGTTGTGCATGCCGCTCCTCAACAGATGCAATTCGCCCCCCCCGCCCCTTCAGCGGCACCGGTCGCTCCATCCGCACCAGCAGCGGCTGCGGTCGAAGCTTCTGGCCTGATCGACATCAAGAGTCCCACCGTCGGAACGTTCTATGCCGCTCCGTCGCCGGGTGAACCGGCGTTCGTCACGGTTGGATCGGTCGTCACTCCGGAAACCATCGTTTGCCTGCTGGAAGCGATGAAGGTCTTCAACCAAATCCCGTCCGAGGTCAGCGGCACGATCACCGCGATCCTTGTGAAGAGCGGCGATCCGATTGAGTTCGGCCAGCCGTTGTTCCGCGTCCGGCCTTGAGTCGCCTTGGCATCATTGACCGTAGGATGGACGCCTCGTCTGTCCGCGTGTTCATCGCCAGACAATCATCAGACGGACGGACGAGGCGTCCATCCCACAGCCTTCAGCAGAGATAGCCCCGAGTATGTTTCAGCGCATTCTGGTTGCGAATCGAGGCGAGATTGCATTGCGGATTCTCCGCGCGTGCCGCGAGATGGGGATCGAAACGGTCGCCGTGTGCAGTGAGGCGGATCGAGGTGCCGACTACCTGAAGCTCGCCAATGAGTCGATCTGCATTGGCCCGGCCCAAGCCTCAAACAGCTATCTCCTCATCAAGAACATTATCAGCGCAGCCGAGATCGGCAACGTGCAGGCGATTCATCCCGGCTACGGCTTCCTTTCCGAGAACGAGCATTTCGCCGAGGTCTGCCGCAGTTGCAAGATCGAGTTCATTGGGCCATCTGTGGACGCGATGTCGAAGCTCGGCGACAAAATTTCAGCGAAGGAAATCGCCCGAGCCGCCAACGTCGCCGGTGTGCCGGGCAGTGACGGACTCATCGCCAGCGAAGAAGAAGCGTTGGCCATCGCGGCCAAGATCGGCTACCCGATTCTCATCAAGGCAACCGCAGGCGGCGGCGGCAAAGGCATGCGCGTCGCTCGCAATGACATCTCGCTCAAGACCGGCCTCAAGCAAGCGGCGATGGAAGCCGAGAAGGCATTCAACAACGCGGGCGTCTATCTGGAAAAGTACGTCGAAAACCCGAGGCACGTCGAAGTGCAGATCATCGCCGACCAACATGGCGAAGTCGTCCACCTCTGGGAGCGAGACTGCTCATCGCAGCGGAAACATCAGAAACTGATCGAAGAGTCGCCCGCTCCAAACCTCCCGCAGACAGTGCGTGAAGCGATCTGCGCGGCGGCGGTACGGCTTATCAAGTCGGCGAACTACACCAACGCGGGAACGGTCGAGTTCATCGTCGATAAGGATCACAACTTCTACTTCATCGAAGTCAACGCCCGGATCCAGGTCGAACATCCCGTGACCGAAATGGTGACGGGCCTCGACCTGATCCAGCAGCAGATTCGCGTCGCAGCGGGCGAACACCTGCCGTGGAAGCAGTCGGAGATTCCCTGTCGAGGTTGCTCGATGGAAGTCCGCATCAATGCCGAAGACCCGGACAACGACTTCCGTGGCTCGCCCGGTCGCATCACGAAGCTGCGCATCCCCGGTGGCAACGGCGTTCGCTGGGACTCGCACGTTCACGAAGGCTACGTCGTCGGCCCGTACTACGACTCGATGATCGGCAAGCTGATCGTCCACAAGCCAACTCGTCCCGAAGCGATTGCGTGCCTCAAACGCTGCCTCGATGAGTTCGTCATCGAAGGGATCAAGACCACGATCCCGCTGCTCAAGCGAATTCTCAGTGAAGCTGCCTTCGTCGATGGCGGAATGCACACGACGTTCATCGAGCAGAATATGTTGGCCAAGAAGTAGTACGTCGGCGATAAAACAACGCGCGGTCAGTAAGGAAACATCTGAGCGGGGCGGCGTCAGGCATCAACAAAGTGAGCCTCCAATGCACCGCACTGGAGGCTCACTTCGTTTTCGCGATAGCCGCCTCGGCCTCACGTGATGTGAGCACCCTGCGTCTCGACGTAAACCGCGTACAGCGACGTGCTGCCGGTCATGAACAGGCGGTTTCTCTTGGAGCCGCCGAAGCAGACGTTGCTGCAAATCTCCGGCAGACGAATCTGGCCGATGCGGACGCCCTCCTTCGGCTCGAAAACGTGAACGCCGTCGTAGCCGTCTCCCACCCAGCCCGCGCTGGCCCAGACGTTGCCATCGACATCGCACCGGATGCCGTCCGCGAAACCGGCATCTTCACTATGCTTTTCCGAGCACATGTAGTCGTTGACATCCTCACGTTTGATAAGGTTTTTATTGATGCCATCGTCAATGCATCGTTGCCGTTCGGCGGGAGTCATCTTGACGATCCTTGTCAACTTCATCGAAGCGAACTCTTTCCCGTTGGCCAGCTTCTTTTCCTCGACGATGTCCCAGACCTTGATGTTCTTGGGGGCCTCCGGGTAGTGCGAGGCTCCCGTGTCGGCGACGTACAGCTTTTTGTAGTCGGGTGAGAAACAGAGGCCGTTCGGTTTGAAGATGTCATCGGCCACCTTCTCGATCTTCAGCGTCTTGCCGTCGATGCGGTAGATCGCCTCCTTCTGATAGGGCTGCACCGACTCACCCTTCGCCTTGTTCCCCTCATAGTTCATGAGGCTGCCGTAGCCGGGATCGGTGAACCAGATGTCGCCGTTCGGGTGGACGGCCCCGTCGTTCGGGGCATTGAGCGGCTTGCCATCGAACTTGTCGGCGAGGACCGTCTTGCTGCCGTCGTACTCGTACCTCACGACACTGCGGGTGCCGTGCTCAAACGAAATCTGACGGCCCTGAAAATCGAACGTGTTGCCGTTACTGTTGCCCGCCGGCGAACGAAACGTGCTGACGTGACCGTCCTCTTCCAGCCAGCGCATCTGCACGTTGTTCGGGATGTCGGACCAGAGCAGATACCGCCCGACGCCGTTCCAAGCCGGACCTTCCGCCCACATCATGTTCGGGCTGTGATAGAGCCGCTGAATCGGCGTGTTGCCGAGCGCGTACTTTTTGAAGCGAGGATCGAGCGTCACGATGTCGGGATCGGGATAGCGCACGGGTTGAGTTCCCGGCCCGTAGTCTCGCGCGGCGGCCTCCATCGCGGCGAGACCCATCGCACCGGCCGCCGCCGCGAGGAACGAGCGACGAGGCAGAACAGCGGGCGTCAAATTGCTGGACGATGGCGTGACATCATGCTCGGTCATGGACGGCTCCTCGGAACGGAATGGAATTCGACAGTTGAGACCTCGGAATGAGGACCACGAAGCGGACGGCACGCTATCACACGCTGAACGGCAAGGAAACGCAGCCAAGCGTCGCTCGCAGGGCCATCGCCTTGTTGAATCTGGAGAGGGAGGCCACGAGGTCATGCTCCATCTGTTGCGACGGAAGGCTCACATCGGGAGCTTGCCAAGAATGATCTGGGTTACCGAGCGGCTTGATCGAGAATCGTCATGCGTGCGGGCAGGCCCGCTCGCAGCAAACCATCCGGATTGGGGATTTCCGCCCAAACTCGCATCTGCCCCGAGACCGGTTCGACCCCGACATCGACAAAGACAAGCTTCCCTTTGAACTCGCGACGTTCTTCCTCCAACTCCAAATTCGGCAGATCGAGGCGGACGACGACGGCTGAACCGGGTTTGACTCGCAAGCCATCTTGGACGCTGATAAAGCCTTCGACACGGACTCGACCGAGATTTGCGACTTCCACAATTGGATCGCCCAAAGCCACCGCTTCGCCCTTCGAGCGATGAACCTTCGTCACGATTCCGCCAAACGTGGTGACGACCGCGTACGTGTTCAACTCGGCGGTCAATTGATCGACGGCCAGCAGATTGACGCGAGCTTCGGACTCGGCCTGTTCCAGTTGCAGCGTGGACTTATCGACGGTCAGTTGGAGGCGATGCAGATCAATATCCGTGAAGACGCCTCCTCCCTTGAGATTGGTGTTTGCCTGCTGCGCCTTATCAAGCTCCGCCCGCGAAAGATCGATGACCTTCTTGGCGTAACGTCGATCAACGGTACTCGTCGCCTTGTGCCGCGCGATCATCAACGAGGCTTTGGCCACTTCCGAATCCAAGCTCGCGATGACTTGCTTCGACTCAACCGTGTCCCCTTCTCGCGGTTCCACGAACGCCAACACTCCCGCGCGCGGGCTGGCCAGCGTGACGCGGTCCATCAGCATCACACGCGCATTCTTGACCTCGACCGCAGTGATCTCGCGAGGTGATGCCGCACTCTTTTCTTGTGCCAGCGCCAGGCTGCGATCAACGCTCGCGAGCGTGAAACATCCCAATGCCGTCACTCCGCAGACAGCCATCACGCACACTCGCCACTCGCGCCAAACGGTGTCGCGACAAGTTGCTCCAACGTCTGAAACCATTCTCATTCTGAATCTCCTTCCGACTCCCGCCAGAATCCACGCGAGATCGTCGGGGTTTGGTGCAGGTGAACTCCTACGGCCTGTTTACGACAGTATCGACTGTGTGGACAACACCAACCCGAAACGGACGCGAAGACAGGTTTCGTAAGCGACGAACTCCTGACAACCTGTTGAAAAACGTAGGGTAAGAACCCG
Source organism: Schlesneria sp. (assembly GCA_043746775.1). GTDB lineage: Bacteria > Planctomycetota > Planctomycetia > Planctomycetales > Planctomycetaceae > Schlesneria. The sequence continues at coordinate 634 of JAYTQJ010000708.1, read as the reverse complement.
TCCAAAAACAATGTCGCCATTCGCTCCGCGAAAGAGCGTCCTTTCGCGGAGCGAATGGCGACAAACGGCGGAGTCATTCTTGGACAGGTTCTAAGCCTCTGGCTTGCCCTTTTTTCAACTGCATTTACGGGCAAGCGAGACGCTTACCCTACGTTATTTCATCAGGTTGCTAATCGACTCTCACCCTCACACATCCCCACGCTTCTTTCTCGCTCACGCTTCCGAGTGGTGTGGATCAAGCCGTTCTTGCCGATTCGCATTGGGGACGACACCTTGTGATCGCCCGACAATTCCGTCGCGGGGCAACAACCTACGCCCAATCAGGTCGTTCGTCATCAACCGTGATTTCGGCGTGTGACCCTAACGGCTGTAACGATTATTGAATTCGCGGCGTCTGCCCAAGACACACCGCACTCGAAGACCGGTATCGGATGAACGCACCTGTACCGATTGGCGCGACCGATAGCCTTTCTGTGAGAATCACCACAACCTAGCAGCCTGTTGAAAATCAACTGTAGAGTGGGACCAGCTCGCTTCGAGCGCCGGCCCACCAAGAAAAGTCTCTGTGTTTGATGGTGGGCCGGCGCGGCGAAGCGCCGCTGGTCCCACCCTACGGTCCTTTTTCAACAGGCTG
>JAYTQJ010000707.1:0-15266 GCA_043746775.1 Schlesneria sp. | reverse complement strand
GCCGCTTCGACCATGCGCCGTCCCTCGACCACCGTCAGCGAGAGTGGCTTCTCGCAATAGACATCTTTGCCCGCTTGGCAGGCGTGAATCGTGGTCAGCGCGTGCCAGTGATCGGGCGTCGAAATCACGATGGCATCAATATCTTTCCGGTCGAGCAGCTTGCGGTAGTCCGCGTAGCCCTCGCATTTGTGCCCCTTGTCAGTGACGGTTTTGACGGCCTTTGCCAAACGCCCGCTATCGACATCACAGATCGCCGCCGGAGAAACTCCCTTGCCGAGGAAGGCATTCAAATTCGAGCCTCCCTGTCCACCGACGCCAATGTGCGCCGTGACGATTCGTTCATTGGCCCCGAACGCCCGGAAGGGAACAAAGTACGGAGCCGCCATCACCGTCGATGCCGCGAGAAACGCGCGTCGATTCAATTTCACAGGACGAGACATGAAGCATCTTTCTGCTGGAGGAATGAGCCACTCGTACGACGGGCACTCCTGCCCGTCCGGTCTTCGCCGCGTCATGGTGACGCCGAAAAAAAATCTGTAGCAGAAGTCGTGAGACTTCTGACGAACCGATAGTTTCTCCAGAAGTCTTACGACTTCTGCTACGTTTGATCGGGTACACAACTACCATCACTTCAAGCCATCTGCACGCCACTTGACCGTGTAGAGGTCGAAGCCATCGTCGCGATTGGAAACGAAGCCGATGCGTCCGTCTGGGGTCCACGCCGGGAAGTTGTCGATCGACGGATGGCGAGTCACGTTCACGGCCGGGCCATCGAGTGGCTGCACGTAGATTTCCAAGTTGCCATCTCGGTTGGAGGTGAACGCGATGTGACGGCCATCCGGAGACCAGACTGGATAGTCGTCGAGTCCTCGACTTTCCGTCAGCCGCCTGAGGTTCGAGCCGTCTGGTTCGATGAACGCGATCTCCAAGTCGCCCCAACGATCCGTGGCGAACGCGATCGTCCGTCCATCGGGCGACCACGCGGGGTGAGCATCAATGGCGGGATCGTCTGTGAGTCGCAGCCACTCGCCCCCCTGGATGTCCGCGACGTACAGCTCCTGATTGCCGTGCCGTGTCGAGGTGAACGCGAACCGCTTGCCATCGGGCGACCAGCACGGAGACTCTTCGTGCGAGAGCGCGTTCTGCGTCGTCGCCAAGGGAACGAGCATGCGGTCCGCCAGTGCGAGTCGATGGACTTCAATGTCTCCTTGGTTCGGCGAGAGCTTGTCGAACGACAACAGCAACTCTTTGCCATCCGGCGAGTAGACCGCGTCGTACTCGGGAAAGTTCTGCGTGGTCAGCCGTTCCTCTTTCCCCGACTTCACGTCGCGCAGAAACAAAAAGATCGAGTCCCCTCGGTGCCGCGCGAAGACCACCTGCTGCCCATCGGGTGACCAGCAGGGCCGCTGCTTCAAGTGCCCGTCTGTCGTGAGTCGAACCACTTCTGGTTCCGCCGCGTATGAGTTGGGTCGCAGGGAGCTGCAACCAAAAATCAGGACGATGACGACGCCGAGCAGCTTATGGCCGCAACTCAAACGTGACTCTTGGGCGTCAGCCCACTTCTCGTTTTCGGAGCGGGGTGGCGTAAGCCCCCTGGCTCTTTGTTTCGCGGGCGAACAGGCTGACTCCGAAGAACCAGGGGGCTTACGCCACCCCGCTCCGAAATTCATTGGAAGGAGCTGACGCTCGAAAATCGCCAGCCAAGATGCGCGCGGGGCGACAACAGGATCAGGTCGGGTCGTCGGGAAAACTCTGCACACAATTGGGAGCCTCATCACACCAACTCCTCAATCACAGAGCCTTGAGGCAACAGTCCATTCGTGGTGAGCGTCGTGGTTGTGATCCCCATTTGTCCGAGGACGGTGGCGAACAAGTCGGCCGAGGTGAAGGCCCGCGTGATGGGATGTTCGCCCAAGCGGTCGCTCGCTCCGATCACTTGTCCCGCCCGCAAGCCCCCGCCCGCGACGAGGCCCGAGTAGCAATGTTCCCAGTGATCGCGGCCGGACTTGTTGTTGATCTTCGGGGTCCGGCCGAACTCACCCACCGCGACGACGACCGTATCGGACAGTCGGCCTCGCTCGGCGAGATCGTCCAGCAACGCTGACGCCGCCTGGTCGAGCATCCAAGCGTGACGATCCTGATACTGCTGGAAGTGGCGGTCGTGCATGTCCCAGCCGCCATCGCCGCCGTCTTCCACCGGCTCGACATGCGAACTCCAATTGACCTGTACGAACCGGGCACCCGATTCGACCAGCCGCCGCGCGAGCAGACAGCACTGTCCGAAACGGAACTTTCCATAGCGACGACGCACCGCTTCAGGCTCGCGTTGCACGTCGAAGACCTCGCGCCCGCCAGCCTTCGTCAGTAACGAAAAAGCCTGCTGGTAGTACTGGTCGAGCCGCACGATGTCCGCCGACTGATCGACTCGCCGCGCCAGTCGATCGACGGCACCGAGCAACCGCTCGCGCGAGTCGATGCCGCTCGGCGAGAGGCCGTCGAGTAACTGGAGATGCGGAACTTGGATGCCGCGTTCGGGATCGTAGTCGAGTCGAAACGGATCGTGCATCGCGCCGAGTCCCGCTCCCTCCTCACCCTTGATCGCCCGTTTTCCCTGATGCAGATGCCCGCCCAATGTGAGGAACCGTGGCATCGTGGGTGAGAAGCCCAGAATCTTGGAGACGACCGATCCATGCGTCGGCTTCAGCGCTCCCGGCAAGACTTGGCCGCTCAGACTGGCGGCTCCGGCGATGTCTCCCGTCAGACCGATCGTCCCGGCAATGCCATGATCGTTCGAGGTCCCTCGCAACGACCGAATGATCGAATACCGATCCGCCCGCCGCGCGAGTTGTGGCAGCAGTTCACAGACATCCAGCCCCGGCACGCTGCTCGCAATCGGACTGTACGGCCCCCGGTATTGCACCGGCGCGTGAGGCTTCATGTCGAACGAATCGAGATGACTCGGCCCACCCCACAGCCACAACAAGATCACCGATTTCGCGGGAGCCTTCGCTGTGGTCGCTGTCTCCTGCCCAGCCGACTGCTGCGGCGTCTCGCGCGACCGGACCACCGGCTCCGCCGCTTCGCATCGCAACAGGTCCGCCAGATTCACTCCCACCGCCGACAACATCCCCGCGCGCAGCAACTCGCGCCGAGTCCACCCGCGACAATCCCGAGTCCGAATCTGACCAATGCTCAACATGACTCGCGCCCCCGTTTGCTCTCACCACCCGGCACATCTTGCAGGGATTCCGTGATTCAAGCAACGCGAACCGTTCATGTCTCAGGGCCATCACCTGCTCTCGTCTTTCGACGTAGTTCCTCCGTTCCCCAGGGGAACAGTCCTACAGACCTCCCACGCCCCCGTTGGCAGTTCGTTATTTTGATCACATTACACACCCCATCATTCGAGAAAACCAACGCGACAAAAGTGCGTCGCCGTTGACGCACGTCGTTTTCGTTGTATTGTTTCGGCCTCTCCAACTCTAGAAAATCCAAGGAGCGAAATCATGCCAGACGAAATGAAGGCCAATCCCGGCGGACACATTGCTCCCGAATACGTCTTCGGACGCGACCAACTGATCGAAATGATCTGGGACCGATTGGAGCAACAGTGCGTGCTCATCAACGCCGAGCGACGGATCGGGAAGACCTGCGTCATCAAGCGAATGGTGGCTCACCCACGGCAGGGCTGGTTTCCCATCTTTCAGGATCTCGAAAAGATTCGTTCGGCCGACGAGTTCGCCCGCAGTGTGTACGACGTGATTTCCCAATACCTCGGCCGCTGGCAACTCATCGCCAGTACCGCACGGCAGTTCTACGAGGACCATGAATTCGGTGACTTCAAGAAGAAGGCCGCTCGCCCGTGGAAGACGCTGCTCACCAAGACAATCGAAGACCTGATGGCCCAGAAGGCCAAGACCGTTCAGCGGCTCGTCCTGTTCTGGGATGAAGTGCCGTACATGATCGACAACATCCGTCAGAAGGACGGCGAGCAAGCTGCGGCCGAAGTGTTGGACACTCTTCGCAGTCTGCGACAGGAACATCCCGAGTTGCGAATGGTCTTCACTGGGTCGATCGGGCTGCATCATGTGCTCGCCAGCATCAACGCGACCCATGTGGCCACCGCGCCGGTCAATGACATGTTCTCCGTCGAGGTCACACCGCTGGCACCGGCCGATGCGGAAGCCCTCGCGAAGGCGTTGATCAAAGGCGAAAAGCTCGTGACGACGGACCTCGATCGCGCGGCGACCACGGTTGCGGACGAAGCCGACTGCTTTCCGTTCTACATCCACAACATCGTCGGCGGGTTGAAACGGGACGGGTTGCGGGCGGAGCCGGATCAAATCCGTGAGTTGGTCCAGCGGCAACTCGTCGATCCCAACGATCCGTGGGAACTCGAACATTTCCGCACGCGCATCACGATCTACTATCCAAAGGGAAACGACGCGAAGCTCGTGCCGCTGATCCTCGACACGCTGGCCACCACGGACCAACCGCTCGGCGTGACCGCTTTGCATAACGCCGTCAACTCGCAGACCGACACCTTGAATGGCCCCGAGCATCTGCGAGACCTCCTCAAGCTGTTGCATCGCGACCACTACGTGACGCGGACGCTGGCGGGCGAGTACGAGTTTCGTTTTCCGCTCATTCGCCGTTGGTGGAAACTGGATCGGGGACTGTGATGAGCGACAGTGATTTCATCTGGCGATTCACCCCCAGCCGTACCGACCCGCAATTGCTGGAGAACATCTTTGTCCAGCGGCACGGCCTGCTCGACGACATCCTCGAAAAGGCGGCGGAGAGTGTCCGCACCGGCAACCGGCATCATCTGTTGCTGGTCGGACCGCGTGGCATCGGCAAGACGCACTTGATCTCGCTGCTGCACCACCGCATCGTGCAGGACGAATCGCTGGCGCCGCGGGTTCGCATCGCCTGGTTTCTGGAGGACGAGACCGTCACGTCGTTCGCGCAGTTGCTCAAACGCACTTACGAACTGCTGGCCGAGCAGCATCCGGACGAGTTCCCGTTGGAGTGGCTCCGAAATCTGCTGGGCCGTCCGACAGAACAGATTCAGCGCGAGTTGGAATCGCTGCTCGTGGCGGCATTCGCCGACAAGACGCTGTTGCTGCTCATCGAAAACCTGGATCTGATTTTTGAAGGACTGGGCGCGACGGGTCAGAAGCAGTGGCGGTCGTTCTTGCAGGAGCATCCGCTCGCCTGCATCGTCGCCAGTACGCAGCGGCTGTTCGCTCCCGTGCAGAAGCGAACCGAACCGTTCTTCGGGTTCTTTGCCCCGATTCACTTGAAGCCGCTCAGGGTGCAGGACGCCACCGAGTTGCTGGAGCGGATCGCGGCGACTCGGCAGCAGCAGGATCTGGTCGCGTTCCTGAACACGCCCGACGGCCGCTCGCGTGTGCGGGCGTTGCACCATCTGGCGGGAGGCAACCATCGGATTTACATCGTCCTGTCGGGCTTCATCACGCGCGAGTCCCTGGATGAACTGGTTCAACCGTTCGAGAAAATGGCGGACGAACTGACGCCGTACTATCAGGAACGGATGCGGTGGCTGTCACCGCAGCAGCGGCAGATCGTCGAGTACCTGTGCAGCCAGGAATCGCCGGTCATGCCCAAAGAGATCGCCCACAACCTGATGGCAGCAGAGAACACGATCAGCAGCCAGTTGAAAAAGCTGCTGGAGTACGGCTACGTGCTTCGCAACCCGCGCGGCCGGGAATCGTTGTACGAACTCGCCGAACCGCTGATGCGTCTGGCAAGCGAAGTGAAGGACAAGCGACGGAAGCCGCTCCGGATGCTCGTCGATTTCCTGCGCGTCTGGTATCGGCCCGAGCGACTCTCGGAACTGCTGGGTAAGGCCGGTTCCATGTCGCTGAAGCTGCACCTGTCCGCAGCCATCGAGCGTTTTCAATCCAGCCCAGACCCGCGACTGAAACTATTGAAGGAAGAGATCGATCTCGCGAAAGCCGAAGGTCGGATGCAAGAACTGGTTGAGGTCTTGGAGGAACGGGCGCACATCGATGGTACTTCTGAGAACTGGTGTGCACTTGCATACTACCTTGACGAAGCGAACCGCCACGATGAGGCGATCAAGAGCTACGATAAAGCACTGGAGATCGACCCCAAAGGTGTATCCACTTGGAGCAACAAAGGTTTTGCGCTTCACAATCTCGGCAAGTACGACGCTGCAATTGAAAGTTACGACAAGGCGCTGGGATTGGACCCTCTGTACGTACCCGCATGGCACAACGAAGGGATTTCGTTCAGCGCGCTTGGTCGTTATGACGACGCGATCAAATGCTTTGACAAGGCATTAGAGATTGATCCTGATTTCGCACACGCATGGAACAACAAAGGCTATTCACTCAGTAACCTCGGTCGCTACGAAGCCGCGATGGCATGCCTCGACAAGGGCCTAGAGGCTGACTCAGGCTTCGGATACGCTTGGAACAGCAAGGGCAATTTGCTGTTGAATCTTGGCCGTTACGACGATGCACTCAAATGCTATGAAAAGTCGCTAGAAATCAACCCGCAAGACGCAGACGCGTGGAACAACATGGGCAATTGCCTCAGTGTCTTTGGACACTTCGACGCAGCCGTCGAATGCTATGACAAGGTGGTGGGGATTGACCCGCAGGATGTGATCGCGTGGAACAACAAAGGCGGTGCGTTGAACAGCCTCGGGCGCTACGACGCTGCAATAATGTGTCTGGACAAGGCATTGGAGATTGATCCACGGGCGAATTTCGCGCGGCTCAACAAGGTCGAGGCGTTGTTTGTGACTGTTCGATGGGATGCGGGTTTCGAGGTGTTGCGCGAAGCGTTTCGAATTCATCCCGATCGCGCAAATCACGATGCTGCATCCATCGTGCATCTCATCCACTCGAAGAGTGACGGCCCCGAGCAGCTTCGCCAGCATGTGGCAACGCTCATCGGAATCTACGCCGAAGCCGGGCAGTTCACGCGGCTGGGTGACGGGCTGGTACGCAGCCTGAAGGCAATCAACGCGGACATGTTGAGCGACAAGGCACTGGCTCTCTGGCGAGACCTCTGGCTGGAATTCGGCTCGCCGCACATCGAGTTGGAACTGCCGCTGAGGATCTTCCGCGTCGGCATCGAGTACCTGATCCAACACGACGACCGAGTCCTCCTCGACCTCATCACCACCGAACGCCGCATCCTCCAACAATCGCTCGGCCTGGAACCCGCCGACTCCGACGCGTCGTAGGCCATGGACTCCGCCCGACAGAGACAAACAAACGAACGTGATGTAGGGTGGGACCAGCTCGCTTCGAGCGCTGGCCCACCATGTAAAAACGTCTACAAATTCTGGTGGGCTACTTTGCTGGCGAATCCGACTTCTGTCGGTCACGTCGGAGTTGATTTTGGACAGGTTCTTGGAGGAGAGCAGGGCCATGATGACACCACAGCAAATGCGTGAGATTCTGGAGCAGTCGTTGGCGGATCGACGGCTGTCGCGGGGCGAGAAGTCTGTGCTGAGTCAGCATTTGGACGACGCGGGTGCTGATGCGGAACAGATGGCTCACTTTCGCCGACTGGCATTCGGTTTGGCCAGGGAAGCGGTCGATGCCACGAATGGGGCGCTGATTGTCGAGTGGCTGGAAGAGATTGCCAAAGTCCTTCAGCCAGCGACGAGCGAAGACAAGCAGGACATGGCCGAGGCGTGGTTCAGTCCTCACGGCGATTGTCCTCAGCGGATTCGGACTCTGTTGGCTCAGGCGAAACAGACGGTCGAGATCTGCGTCTTCACGATCACTGACGACCGACTGACTTCCGCCGTGCTGGAGGCTCACGGCCGAGGAGTTCGGATCCGAATCATCACCGACAATGACAAAGCGGCAGACCTTGGATCCGATGCGGATCGTTTTCTTCAGGCGGGCATCGAACTGCGAGTCGATCGCACCGAGTACCACATGCACCACAAGTTCGCGGTGTTCGACAACGCGATTCTGCTCAACGGCAGTTACAACTGGACTCGCGGTGCCGCGACAAACAACGAAGAGAATTTCATCGTCACCAACAACCGTCGCCTAGTGGCCATCTTCTCCAAAACGTTTGAGGATCTGTGGCAGCAGTTCCAATCGTGACCCTTGCGCCGGTCAATACCTTACGCCAACCGGCTCACCAAGAAAGACTCATTACGTGCCGTGCGAAGTATAAAGAGAAGCAAGCTGGGCCACCCGACGAATTGCGGATGCCAGAGCCAGCCTGTGATCGCTCACGGGCGAACGGACTCGTGCTTGAGGGCCTTGCCGGCGAGTGCTCCGGTTGGCTGGCCTTCGTGGACAGCGGGGATGCCGTTGACGAAGACGTGTCGGACGCCGGTCGCGTAGTGATGCGGCTCGTCGAAGGTCGCGGTGTCGAGGTACTTGGCTGGGTCGAACACGACGACATCGGCGGCAAAGTTTGCTTTCAAATAGCCGCGATCCTTGAAGCCGATGATGTCGGCCGGGAGACCGCTCGCGCTGCGAATGGCTTGTTCGACCGAGAGGACTTTGTCGGTCAGCGCATAGCGGCCGATCTTCCTCGCGAAGGTGCCGTAACTGCGGGGATGAGGCCGGTCAGGACCGGGGAGATACGAACGTCCGTCTGATGCGGTGGCGACCCACGGCAACTGCATCGCGAACCGCACGTCCTCTTCGCTCATCGAGAAGTTGACGACGGCCGCTCCGCCGAGCTTGACCACTTCATACGCGATGTCGAGCGGCGACTTCTGTTCTTTCTCAGCGATCTGCTTAACGCTCTTACCGACCCAATCTTGTCGGGCCTTGAAACGAGCGATCACGACCGCCTCGCCTCCTGCCGCGCGGTCGATGCTGCGCTGCACGTCCTTCTTGAGTCGCGGCCCAGCCTCAACATCGGTCATCCGCGCGATCAACTCCTTCGCGCCACCCGATCGCCCCCATGTCGGGAAGAGGGTCGCTTCGAGCGACGTACTCGACGCCGTGTAAGGGTACTGGTCGGCCGTGACGAGGCGTCCTACATTGCGAGCCGCTTCGATCTGCGCGGCCGCTTGTCGGATCAGGCCCCAGTTTTCCGAGCCGCTCGCCTTGAAGTGCGAGATATGAACGGGGCACTTCGCCGTCTGACCGATCTGCATTGCTTCGCTCACTGCCGTGAGCAGTTCCGTTCCCTCGCCTCGAATGTGGCTGGCATAGAGGCCGCCGTGCGAGCCAACGACGGTGGCGATCTCAATCAACTCCGAGGTCTCGGCATAGACGCTTGGCACATAGATCAATCCCGTGGACATCCCCCACGCGCCGTCCTGCATGGCCCGGTCAGCGAGCGACTTCATCTTGGCCAACTCATCTGCCGTCGGCTTGCGATCAATATTTCCGACGACCTGTTCTCGCAGCGAGCCTTGAGGCAGCAGGTGAGCGACATTGGTCCCGGCCCCCGCCAAGTTGACCTTCGCGTACAACGCGGCGACATCAACGGGACCGCTCCCGCAGTTCCCCGTCACGGAAGTCGTGCAGCCCTGGATGACGTAGTTCACGCACGCCCGCAGCGTGGGCGAGACCACCTGATCGTCGCTGTGCGTGTGCAGGTCGATAAACCCCGGCGCGACATATAGCCCCGTGCAGTCAATCACGCGGTCTACCGACTTCACCTCGAACTTGCCGACACCAACGATCTTGCCTTCGCGGATCGCAATATCACCGACCTGTCCTGGCGAACCACTCCCATCGAACAGCGTCCCGCCCCGCAGCAGGAGGTCCGCTTGAAGCGGCTCAGCCCCGTTCAACCTCACACCGGCCAACACGAAAAATGCCATGAACATGGAAGCAAACGGAACGCGCATCAGTCGAGCTTTCATGCTGGTGAAATGTGAATGCCCGACTCCAGAACGATTCGGAGCAGAAACAAAAATGTGAGCCGTTCAAGCGGCTCACTTCGCCGAACCCGCTGGTTTCGATGACTTCTGGCGATTGAGGTCTTTCGTGAATTGCTCGAACGCCTTCTTGTAGGTGGGCGGGACGTTGGTGCGGCGCGATTCGATTTGGTTGACCTCGCGCTGCGGCGAGTTCTCGCCGGTCCGTTTGGTTCCACCCTTTTTCAGATCAAGCGTCTTCAGCATCTCTTCAAACTGTTCGCGGCGTGCGGCCGATTCGGGGGTCTCTTCGGTCGCGTTGTTCTTCTCCAAATGTTGGCCGAGACGATCGGCGAAGCGCTTCATTTCCGCTTCGGTCCAACCGAGTTGTTCGAGCAATTCGGGATCGACATCGCCTCGTTCCAACTCTTTCTGCAGCCGCTTCAGAACTAACTCAGTCGCCTGTTTGTTGTACTCCAAGTTGGCGGCTTCCTCTTCGAGAGCTGCCGCTTCGCCACTGCTCCCCGCGTCGGGAAGTTCGCCACCCTTGCCGGGGGTCGCGCTGCCGCCGCCTTGACCGGACATCTTGCCGGGCTGTGAGCTTCCCTTGCCACTCTTGCCCGACGGCTTTCCTCCGGGTGACTTGCCGCCGTCTTTGCTTTCGGAACCTTTGCCAGCTCCCTTGTCGCCGGGTTTATCCCCCGGCTTGTCCCCTTGTCCTTTTTCACCATCGGGCTTCGACGGACCTTGTTCGGACTCCGGTCCCGCAGGCTTGTCTGCTTTGTTTTTGTCGGCCTTGCTGTCGCCCGGTTGATCGCCACCCTTATCATTGTTCGGTGGTGACGAATCGTCGGACGGCTTGCCGTTCTCACCGGGCTTGCCGCTGTCTAATGAGGGTTTGCCGCCGGATGGCTTGCTGCCGGAGGCGTCTCCCGGCTTGCCGGGTTTGCCTCCTTGACCGGGCTGTTGCTTGTCATCGGACGGTTTGGACTTCGAGTCGTTCGGCTGTTGATTCCCCGGCTGCTTACCAGCTTCGCCCGGCCCCTTCTGGGGACTCGGCTTGCCTGTCTGGTCGGGTTTGTCGCCGCCCGATTCACCGCCGTTGTTCGAGTCGTTCGTCTTCTGGTCCTTCTTGTTGGCAGGAGGCTGGTTCTCATTGGCCGTCGGTGAGTCCTGCTCCTTCTTCGGGGACTTGGATGCAGGAGGCTTCTCGCTCGATTCGTTCGGTGGCTGGTCCTTCGGCGCGTCGTTGGGTCGCTGGTCCGGTTGAGGTTTCTTGGTCGGCTTGTTCGACGGATTGTCGCCTGGCTTCGGCGGAGTCGAGTCATTCGTGGCGGGTGTCTCCTCGGGCTTGGTGTCACCGGGGCGGGTGTTCGGTTTGTCCTGTGGGGCGTTTGGTGTGTCCGCGTTCTTCTCGGGAGTCGGCTTCGTTTTCGGATCGGGTTCAGGCTTGGCTGGTCCCTTGTTCTTGCCATCGCCCGGTTCGGGCTTCGCGTCGGGAGATTCCGGAGTCGGTTCGCGCGGCGCGTTCGGGTTGGGATCGCCCGGTTGTTTCTTGTCGTTGTTCTTGGACGGAGGCCCGTTCGGATCGGGCTTGTCTTCTGCACCGGGCCGCTTGTCATTGGGACTCTTGCCGGGCGACTTTTCGTTTGGCTTGTTTGCATCCGGCTTGTTCTTGTCCGGTGCAGCGGCCTCATCGGGCATGTCGCTCTTGTCGGCAGGCTGTGCAGGCTGATTGGCCGTTTCGTTCTTGGGCGTGTCGGTTCCTTGCGGTCCTTTGTTCTCGTTCTTCTTCGCGGGTGAGTCGCCCGGCTTCGGCGCGTCCTTCGTGCCCGAACCGTTCTTGTCAGGCTCATCCGGTTTGGCGGGAGCCTCACCCGGCATCGGCTCTTTGGGCTGAGTCTGCTCCGTATTTTTGCGATCTTTGTTCGGCTGATTCTTCTTCGGCGAGTCGGGCTTGTCCGACCTGGGCTGATCGGGGTCAGTGTTCTCGGGAGACGGCTTCACCTTGGAGTCGCTTGGCTTGGGAGACTCACCCGGCTTCGGCATCGGTTCCTTCGGAGCATCGCCGGTGGACGGTTCATCGTTGGGCGGAGTCTTGTTGTCCTTTGAAGTGTTCGGTTTGGGAGGCTTCTGTTCCGTTGAGTTCTCTCCGGGCTTCGTGTCTTTCGACTTCGGATCAGGCTCGTTCTCGGGAGGCATGTCGGACTTGGGACTGTCGCCGTTGGTCGTCGGCTCCTTGGTGCCGTTTGCGTCCTGAGTTGGCTGGTCCTGTTTGCGGTCGTTCCCCTTGGAGTCCTTGCGATTTTTGAGCGTGTTGACGAGCTTCTCAATCACCTTGTCGTCATCCACTCCATCGGGACTGAGCGGCATCGGGGACTCGTTCTTGCGCGAGTTGGTTCCGTCTTTGGAACCGTCTTGCTTGGTGCCATCGTTTTTTGGACCGTCGTTCTTCGGAGTGTCCGTGTAAGGCTTCGATCCGTCCTTGGACTTGTTGTCGCCGGTCTTGTTGTCGCCCGAGCCATCTTTGTTTTCGGACGGCTTTGAAGTGGAGTTCGGATCGCGGGGAGACTTCTCGTTGGGCGAACCCTTTCCCTGACCATCGGTGCCCGGCTGTCCGTCTTTGCCAGCGGTCTCGTCCTTGTTGGGCTGAGCGTTGTCGCGCGGCATGGGGTCGCGTTCGGGGCGTTCATTCGGCATCGGATCACGCGGAGGATCGGTGGCTCCGACTTCTTGAGCGGGCTGGTCGGGACGACCGTCGTTGTTTTGTTCTTGCTGCGCCTCGGCCAACCGCTCGTCGCGTTTCTGTTTGTCTTCGGCCAGTTGCTTGCGAGCTTCCTTGTCGCTGATTGGCTCGATGATCGTCACCTTCAGTCGCGGCGTGTTGCGACGATTGGAACGAGGCTGCTTGTTGTCGAAGGCTTCAACCCAGAACTCGATCACGTCCCCCGTGTTCAGCGCGAGGCGGTCCAGCGCGAGATCGTGCTTGATCAAGGCTCGCGACTGCTTGGTGTCGGAGAGTGAATCCTTGAGGATTGACTGGCCCAACTTCTCGACATGCAGATTGATGTGACTCAGTTCAAAGTCGGGATCGCGGGCTTGGATCAGTAGCGGGATCGTCGCGTTGGCGGGAGCCTCAAGATCGCGAACCGGTTCGAGCAGCGCGACCTCGGGGGCGAGATCGGGGCGGATCGTGATGCCGTAGACGATCGGAGCCGGGTCTTCCGCACCGCTCGCCGTCTTGCATTGGATGCGGTAGTGCTTCGAGTACGACGTGCCGTCGGAGCGAAAGGCCAACGTCCACTTCGCGTCGAGATGTCGTCCGTCGCTGGAGACGGTCATCGGCAGGTCGTCTCCCAACGGAGCGGCGGTTGGTTCATCGAGGAACTGAATCGAGGCCGACTTCACCGGGATGTTCGTGTGGGCGGTCAGTGTCGTTTTGACACCCTCCCACGACTCGATCTGTCCGCCCGCTTGTTCGGTCGGTTCGAGCTTCATGTAGCTCGGGAATTCGTAACGCACTTTGTCGGGCGTGGCGGACGGCGGCTGTTCGACCGTGATCCGGAACATTTTCGATTCGGCGTCGCCTGCGCGGACGACATACGTCACGTCTTGCAGCAGCCCTTGGCCGGTCTCACCGACGAGGACTCCTTTGAAGCGAGTCTGCCCCTCGGCGTCGGCGCGCAGTTCGACCGGCTCATCGCGGAACTTGCCGTCGCTGGTCGTGTAGTGGACGAAGATTTTTTCGGGGATCACGCCGCCAAGGTCCGCGATGATTTCGACGCGTGAACTCGGGGTTCTCGCCACGACAGTCACATCACCGGGAAGGACGTTCAGCATCTCGGTACTCGTCGCCAGCTCGACGTTGGCGGCGGGGAGCAGCCCGCGCCAGATCGAGTTCGAGATGTCCTTCGGCGAGAGCAAGGCATAGATACAGAACACCACGATCACAGCGAGCAGCACCGACGCGGTTCTCATGAGGGGCCGATGATCGACAACTTGCGTCACATCGACCTGCTGCAACTGCACGGCCGCTTGGCGTTCGAGCGTCTTCATCACCGAGGCGTTGATCTCACGCCCGGCCGCTCGCAAATCGACGAGGTTCAGCAGGCTGCTCTTCAGTGAAGGGTCGGCCTTTTCGATCTCACGCGCGGCGTAGAGTCGGCTGACCGACCGCATGTACGGGAGACCGACCTTCACCACCAGCCACGCGGTCGTTGCCGCGAGCAGCGTGAGCAGCAGCAGCCACCGGAACACGACTCCGAACCCGCCAGGGACGACCCATTGATCGAGGACGACGAACGTCAGCAAGTAGCCAAGAAACATCGCGGCCACACCCGCCAGCGCGACGAGCAGATCGGTGGACTTGATCGACGAGCGCGTCTTCTGCAGCTTCAGATCGACGTACTCATCAAAATCGACATAACGGGCAGAGTTCGCGGAACCGGTCGTGGTCGACATGGTGCGTCGTCCCTTCGTGCGAAATGATCCGGCAAGTTTTCTTGGGCGAGGTGGCTGCGTCACCTTAACCAATCATCGACGCGGCGTCTCTCGGAAATGTTCCCGAGGTGGCAGAGTCCGATTAAAACGTCCAACCCGGCCGATGCTGGATCGTCTCGCCAAAACGTGACGCTCTCGAAGTCCGGCTTTTCTGAAAGCCGGACTTCATTGCCCGAGGGATGACTCCCCAAAACGAAGTCCAGCTAACAGAGCTAAGCCGGACTTCTCGCGTACATCACCGCTTGCGGTTCTCGCGCAGCAGCGGAGCGAGTTCTTCTTGGAAGTCGTTCACGTCTTGGAACTCGCGGTAGACCGAGGCGAAGCGGACGAACGCCACTTTGTCGATCCGCCGGAGCGACTCCATCACTTTCTCGCCAATCTCGCGTGAGGGGACTTCGCGGTCGAAGTTTTCGTACAGCGAGGCTTCGATGTCGGAGACGATGGCCTCCATGTCTTCATCGCTGATCGGCCGTTTGTAGCAGGCTTTTTCCAGCCCGCGTTTGATCTTCTCGCGATCGAACGTGATGCGTGAGCCATCCTTTTTGATGACCTTCAGCGGTGTCTCTTCGATCTTCTCATACGTGGTGAAGCGGCGGTCGCAACTGAGGCACTTGCGCCGCCGACGGATGACAAACTGCTGACTGGCGCGCGAGTCAATGACGCCCGTCTCTCCATGCCGACAATACGGACACATCATGGTCGCGTTCCTCCTCCGTGTGTTGACTCAGAATAGGAAACCGTGCAGGTGAGCCGGGCGGCGTAAGCCCCCGGACTCTTCATCACGGAGTCCGGGGGCTTACGCCCAATGGCACTCACTTTGGAAAGTAGTAGGCACATTCCATGTGCCGTAACCGGCGAAATGCGGACGGCACACGGAGTGTGCCTGCTACTTTGCGCTCAAAGTGAGTGCCATTGGGCT
>JAYTQJ010000706.1:0-2923 GCA_043746775.1 Schlesneria sp. | reverse complement strand
ATTGATGTTGGACTCGCACTCGGCTTCCTTCACGCGGAGCGATGAAGGCTACTTTGGCTGCGGCTACGCCGCTTCGTTTCACCGCCCAGTTCCAACCGTGCGAAGTATCTTGCCCGACAGGATGTAGACGATGCCATCGCCTTCCCCGCAGTTCGATCACTCCGCGCGGGCGAACTGCGTACTGGGAATCGATCCCGGTTTGAATCGAACGGGGTACGCGATTCTCGAACGGTCGAGTCGCGGGCCGGTGTTGCGCGAGGGAGGCGTGATTCAATCGACGAAGACGTTGTCGCTGGCGGAGCGTGTGCTGGAGATCGGCCGGGGCGTGCGCGAAGTGATCGCCGAGTTTCATCCCGAAGTGCTGGCCATCGAACAGGTCTTCTCGACTGTGCAGTTTCCTAAGACGGCGATCCTCATGGCTCACGCGCGCGGGGCCATCTTGTTCGTGGCGGCCGAGGCGGGGTTGTCGGTCGTCGATTATGCCCCGCGTGAAGTGAAGCGGCTGTTGACAGGAAGCGGCAAGGCGTCGAAGGAGCAAGTCCAGCACGCCATTCGCCACGAATTGGGACTCGACAACATCCTCGAACCGAACGACGTGGCCGATGCGTTTGCCGTCGCGCTGTGCCACTACCACAGTCGTCGAATCAACCTGCCTACGTGATATCTCCGCGAGAGAACGTGAGGCAGTTGCTAGGTGCCGCCCACGCGACGATTTGGCTCAATGGCTTCATTCTCCTGCCACCATTCTCTTGCCAATGTTTTTTGACCGATTGGACACCTCCGCATCGAGATGGAAATGGTTAAGAGAGACGTTTCCGACAGAACTCAAAGTAGTAGGCACATTCCATGTGCCGTTCACCGAATTCCTCTACGAATTAGGCTGTCGCGGACAGCACACGGAGTGTGCCTGCTACTTTTGTCGGAAATGGCAAGAGAATGAGGGCAGAGGAATTCAAATGCACCGCTTGACCCCGATCGCGAGGCCGTTCAAATCCGCGCAAGCGAACAAGAATCTGAGACCTCGTAGTACGAAGACTCTTTGGCGGCGATTGATCGAAGCGGACATCAGAATCGCGAGGCGGCTGACATCACGTATTGGAACGTCGCTTCCGTCGTCGCGTCGGTCGTTTCGAGTCTCGACACATCGAGCGCGAGTTCCACGACGAGGTTGCCGAACCGGCGGAAGAAGTCGTCGGGACGAGCGACCTCCAGCAGCAATTCGTCGGTTCCGGTCAGCTCGATTCTCAAGACGTGTTCCCATTGAATGAGCCGCGTGGCGAGTTCGCGTTGTTGGCGGCAGGCGATCCGAATTTTCAGCGGCTGCTCAGCAAACATCGCGCGGATTTCTAGTAGCGTGCCTTCCGCGAGGACTCGCCCGCGTCCCATGAACACGATGCGATCGGCCAGTTCGTCCATCTCTTCCAAAATATGACTCGACACCAACACGGCCTGTCCTCGATTGGCGCAGAGGCGAAACAACTCCATCAACTCGCGTCTGCCGACCGGATCGATCCCGTTGAGCGGTTCGTCCACGATCAAGACATCCGGTTGATGCACGAGAGCCTGAGCCAGCTTGATCCGCTGCCGCATCCCCTTCGAGCAACCTCGCAACGTCCGGTCGGCTCGGTCTGACATCCCGACCTCGGCCAAGACCTCTTCCGTCCGTTCGTGAGCCAGGCGCGAGGGCATCCCGTGCAGTCGGGCCATCGTGTGAACGAAGCGTCGCCCCGACATCTCTTCGTAAAAAGAATCAGCATCGGGACAGTAGCCCATGTATCGCCGCGCCCGAGCCGACCGCGCGGATTCGCCGCGGACATTCACTTCACCGAGACTCGGCCGCAGTTGCCCCGTCAGCAGCTTGAGAAACGTCGTTTTTCCCGCACCGTTCGGGCCGAGCAACCCGGTGATCCCCGGCTGCAATTTGAGGCTGACATCGTTCACACCGATGACCGCTCCGTACCACTTCGTCACCGAGCGAAACTCGGCCAATGAAACGGAGTGGGCGTTTTCGTGTGAGATCGTAGCGTGCGACATGGTGGAGACTTTCGTGGAGCGGATGGAGAGATCGGAGTGTGGCTCGCGAGGTCTCCGGAGAAAAGTCTCAGCGTGATGTCGTTGTTCCTTTGAACATCACCGCGCGCTCGCATAGTCTTCGCGACCGACGTGAGCGCCGCAAATCACAATGGCTCTCCGCCAGTTGTGTTGGATGCTTGAGTGAGCGGCACGGCGCTCACTGGACACCGTTTTCAACAGGAATGGCGGAGAGCCATCACAATCACGAAATGAAACCCTAATGACCGACGGCGAACTTTTCTCGAAGCTGGTATTTGATCGCGATCAATGGGGCCAACTGGTGATGACTCTTCCCGACGGGACGTGCCATGCCGGGGTCGAGCCGGTACGTTGCTTCCCGCTCTCCGATCCGACGCACGCGATCTCGCTGCTCGATGCGGACGGGCACGAACTCTTCAACTTGCCGAGTCTCGACGTGCTGGCCCCCGCGGCGCGCGAAGTCTTGCAGCGTGAGTTGGCCGAACGCGAGTTTGTCCCCGTCATCCGACGCATCGTCGCCACGAGTACCCCCAACCCGCCCTGCCGTTGGGATGTGGAGACCGACCGCGGTCGAACGAGCTTTCAATTGGAGAGTGACGACGATTGCCGCCGCCTCGGCACGAACGGCATCCTGATTGCGGACTCGAACGGCATCCGTTACACGATCCCCGATGTCGCTCAACTCGACGCGGCCAGCAGCCGGATCGTTCGATCACTGGTCTGATGCCTGTTGAAAAACGTAGAGCGGGCGAGTCGCCTGCGTGACGGCTTTTTCAACAGACGGCTAATGCGTCGTCATCCCTCAGAATTGGGGTTCTGTGAGCGGCACGGCGCTAGCCGCCGTTCGTTCACCACCGGCGGCTAGCGCCGT
>JAYTQJ010000705.1:0-6436 GCA_043746775.1 Schlesneria sp. | reverse complement strand
TCAGCCGGAACGCGCTAGCGTCCGGTTTGAACCGGGGCTAGCGCTCTGCGGCTAATGGAGTTCGCGCGAATATCAACCTGAAGATCAATAACCGCCAGCCGAAGGCGTGCGCTTCTGTGAACATTGAGTGCGATACGGTATCAAGCATCCGCGCACGCCTTCGGCTGGCGGTTAAACAATGACAGTCCAAGCAACTCAACCAAGAAAGTCATCATGCGATTGGTCACAAGAGACACAAGTCGAAGCAGTTTGATTCGGGCGTTGGTCGTCCTTTTCGCGGGCGTGCTGATGCTGCCGGATGCCGGTCCCGCTCAAGCCCAAGAAGCGAAGCAGCCTGCTGGACTGCGAGTCTTCTACACCGGGCACAGCTTCCACATGTTTGTCCCTCCGCGTGTGGAACAGCTTGTGAAGTTGGCGGGCATTCAGGGGCACAAGCTGGTCGGGCAGCAGGGGATCGGCGGCTCGCGCGTCATCCAGCATTGGGACCTTGAAGACGCGAAGAACAAGGCCAAGCTCGCACTCACCAGTGGCGAGGTCGATGTCTTCACGATGGCCGCTCACGTTCTGATCCCCGACGAGGGGATCACGAAATTCACCGAGTTGGGGTTGAAGCACAATCCGAATCTGAGGTTGCTCGTGCAGGCTTCGTGGTATCCGTTCGATGTCCCTGCGGGCGATGGCCGCATCACCGACAATGCCCAGCGCGACAACGCGAAGATCGAAGACCTTCAGGCTGCGGTCGATGACTGGAGAAAGAAACTGGAGGCTCAGGCCGACGATCTCAACAAGACTCACGGCAAGAAGGCGGTCTTCCTGATCCCAGTCGGCGATGCCGTGGTGAAGTTGAGAGGCCTCGTCGTGGGAGGAAAATTCCCCGACATCACGAAGCAGTCGGAACTCTTCACCGACCCGATCGGTCACGCCGGGCCGCACGTTCAGGTCTTGGCGTCGTACTGCAACTTCGCGGCCATCTACCGCATCAGCCCCGAAGGTCTGAAGGCACAAGGTGGTGGAGTCACCGACGAACAACACGCGATTCTTCAGAAGCTCGCGTGGGAGACGGTCTCGAAGTACACGCATTCGGGTGTCACCGTGGCTCAAGCTGCCAGCGCACCGCGACTAGAACGACGAGGTGCTCGCGCGCCGATCGTCGTCAACGCGGATGACGTTCCCGCCTTCGCGGAACCGGAGGAAGGATTCGACAAGCCGCGCGAAGGGATCGCGCACGGAAAGTTGGAGATGATCGAATACGACTCGAAGACCGTCGGCACGAAGCGCAAGATGCAGGTCTACACGCCACCGGGCTACGACAAGGACAGCCCCGGTTCTGACAAGGACAACACCGCGAAGAAGTACCCGGTCCTCTATCTCCTGCACGGCATCGGCGGTGACGAGACCGAATGGCAGCGGTTCGCTCAGCCGGGCGTGTTGCTCGACAACCTGATCGCCGACGGCAAGGCGGTCCCGATGATCGTCGTCATGCCGAATGGCCGTGCTCAGAAGAATGACCGAGCCGAAGGCAACGTCTTTGCCGCCGCTCCCGCTTTCGCGACCTTCGAGCGAGACCTGCTCGATGACGTGATCCCCGCGATTGAATCGCGCTACCGCACGCTCACCGACCGAGACCACCGCGCCCTGGCCGGTCTATCGATGGGAGGCGGCCAATCACTGAACTTCGGCCTCAGTCACCTCGACACGTTCGGTTCGGTCGGCGGATTCTCGTCGGCCCCCAACACGAAGAAACCCACCGAACTCGTCCCCGATCCCGAAGCCGCAAAAAAACTGAAGCTCCTCTTCCTCTCCTGTGGCACCAAAGACAACCTCTTCCCCATCAGCCAAGGCTTCCACACGCACCTCAAAGACAAATCCATCCCCCACACCTGGCACGTCACCCCCCGAGGCCACGACGGCCCAGAATGGAAGCAAGCCCTCTTTCACTTCGTGCAACAAGCCTTCCGGTGAAGGTCATGTAGGATGGGCACTCCTGCCCGTCCGCTCTTCGTTCTTATTCGTGGCTGTCGTCTTTGTGGCTGTCGTCCCGACGTTGGTACGTCGAATTGCGAAAGCCGGACGGGCAAGAGTGCCCATCCTACAGGGCTGCTCGCGGAGCGACGTTTGAATGTCGTCATCCTCGGCGGGGTGCCCCTGCTCGGCTTGGCATGTGCGTTAGACATGCCACTGCTGCGGAGTCCTCGGAGCAACGTAGGGTGCGTGAAGTCTTCGGAACGCACCATGATGGTTGCCAACATTCCCGCCCCGGTGCGTTCCGAAGACTCCACGCACCCTACGTCACTAGGTCATCGCGTCGAGTTGGACACGCGCTACGAGCTTGGCCAGCACTTTGTTATAGTCCGCACCGGTGTATCCCAATTGACTAATCCGCACTGGTTCGTGGCCTATGAGTATTCGTGAGACGCTAGGCTACTCCCGCTCCCGACAGTTCTTTGGTCCTGAGCAGCTTGACGAGTTGCCGGCCAACGAATTGGCATTTGCGCTCCGGCTGGCGGCGAAGGAATGTGGCGAGATCGCATCTGAAATCGGTCACGCCCGATTTGAAGGCGCGTACGTCTTACAGCACGAGCCGCAGTCGCCTGCAATTCCAGTCGTCTATGTGATCGAAGTGGACTCGGACGCCACCGCTCGGCGAGTGCATCAGTTTGTCTGGAATCAGAATCAAACTCCATTCTTGATCGTCGAGTCGCCGTCCACCATTCGGGTCTATCCCGGATTCGCATTCAACTGCGATGGCGACCACCCACTCTTGACCGTCGCACAAGGGGCGGCGGATGCGATGGAGAAGCTCACCGCCTTCCGCGCGGAATCAATCGACGACGGCACCTTGTGGAGCAAGTGGGCGCATGCGGTCGATCCGTTGAAGCGAGTCGATGAATCACTGCTTCGAGACCTCGAAGCCCTCGACACACGGCTACAACATGGCGGAATGGATCGGACGGCATCGCACGGACTGATCGGGAAGTTTGTTTATCTGCGTTACCTGTCGGACCGCGAAATTCTCTCTCCGAAGAAACTGGCGAAGTGGGAGATTGATCCCGATCAACTTTTTTCCAGACATGCGACCATCAAGGCATTTCGGCAGGTCAACCATGAGCTTCAAGAGTGGCTTAACGGGTCGGTCTTCTCATTGGCTGACGCGGATCTCGATCACATCACGCAACAGCAGTTGCGGTTGGTCGCTGGTGTGTTTCGAGGAGACTCGCCAATCGGTGCTAGTGACATCCAAACCAGCTTGTTCAACGCCTATGATTTTTCGCACATCCCGATCGAGACGCTCTCCTGCGTCTACGAGCAATTTCTACACGACGCAAAGGCTGAAGACGGAACGTCGCGAGGCAAGACTCTTGGGGCGTTCTATACGCCGTTGCCGTTGGCGGAGTACGTCATCTCGGAGCTTGATCAACGACGACCGCTGAAATCGGGGATGAAGGTACTCGATCCCGCGTGTGGCTCCGGGGCATTTTTGGTGCAGTGCTACCGAAGGCTCATCGAGAGACAACGGCGCATTGAAGGCCGCAAGCTGAAGGCGACTGAACTTCGGGAGTTGCTGACGAAGCATATCTTCGGGATCGACCGCGACGACGATGCCTGCCGTGTCGCGGAACTCAGTTTGATCATGACGCTGCTCGACTACATCGAACCGCCCGATCTCGAAGGCAAAGAGAACAAGTTCAAGCTGCCGTCGCTGCGGAATCAGAACATTTTTCAAGGCGACTTTTTCGATGAAGCGGGGCCAGTACATGATCTGCTCGCTCAGCAGCGGTTTGATTGGATCATTGGCAATCCCCCGTGGTCAGAAGTGAAGAAGACTCCGGCCGCGGATCACGAACATTTCGTGGCTTTTCAATGGATGCAGACGCACGGCGATACGCATCCCACGAGCGGCAACCAAATCGCGGAAGCGTTCTTGTGGAAGTCGAGTGAACATCTTGCGGCGGAAGGAGTCTGCGGTCTGGTTGTCCTCGCGATGACGTGGTTCAAGAAGGAAGCGACCGCGTTCAGACGGCGGTTCTTCTCCGAGCGCCGCGTCTGGTGTCTGGCCAACTTCGCGAATCTGGCCTACGTGTTGTTCGCGGGACGAAGTGAACGACCGGCTTCAGTCGTCTTCTTTGAAAGTGAGATTCCAGACGACAACCACGTCATTCTCACCTTCGCCCCTTTCGTCGCAGAGCAAGTCGCCAACCGTCCCGAGAAGCCAAACCGGCGGGCCTTCACCTGGAACATCGTTGTCAGTGGCAGCGAGTTGCGTGAGATCGAAAACACGGCGGCTCGGCAAGGTGATTCGCTGACGTGGAAGCTGGCGATGTGGGGCACGTCGCGCGATCGTAAGCTGCTTCAGCGATTGGCGGAACGGTTCGTTTCGTTCGCGGAGTTCGCTACTTCGCAGGGGCTATTTCACAACGAGGGTCCACGAATCAGAAGTGCGGAGCGCAGCTACAGCAAAGTGTTGGTGCCATGTGAAGAACTCATTGGGAAGAACAAATTGCTGACTGGGCCACTGAGAGGATTGCGACACATATTCGCGTTTCCGGCCAAGGCAATGGAAACGATCACTGACCGTGAGGCCAACGTACCGAAGGGCGAAGGGCCAACGACGATTCGCGTTTGTCGGCCACCGCTGATCGCCGTTGATGCGGCTCGACGATTTGCGGTTTTCTCTGATGAATTCCTTGCGACGCCGGCCCCAAATATTGGCATCTCTGGCACGTCGGAGCAGACGAATCTCTTGAAGGCTTTGAGCCTGTATCTGAGTTCGGACTATTGTGTTTACGACCAGTTTTTTCGCTCCAAGCAGTGGGGGGTTGATGCAAGCCGGGGCGAACTCGCAACTCTTCGCGACATGCCCATTGCAATCGCTCAACTCAGTCATCGAGACCTCGATAATTGGAGCGATCTTCATCGGCAGTTAGCGGAATCAACGGCGCGACGATTCGAGTTGGGGGCCACGATCAACACGCCTTCGACGATGCACCTAGAACTGACCGCCCAACTTAATGACCTTGTCTTCTCGCTCCTGAAACTTCGGACTTCGGAACGCTGGCTCGTAGAGGACTTCGTTCAGCTTCACTTGGAGATGAACAAGGGCAAGGTGACTTCCGAAGCCATGCGACCGCCGAAGAGTAACGAGCGTCAGATGTACCTCATCGCGTTGCGAGACTGTCTCGACGGCTTCCTGTCTGCCGAACGCGGTGTGCGACACAAGATTGAAGTCCTCACCGATCGTGAATCGGCGTTGCTATCGGTCTCGCTGGCGAGGTCAAAGGTTGCAATTGCCCCCACCGTTCTCAACGCGGACGAACCGGCCTCGCGAAACCTAAAGGTCATCCGCGACCGACTGCGGTCGCAGCACAGCCAGTGGGTCTATTTCGACCGTGGCTTGAAGGTCTATGAACGCGGTGTCCTCTATCAGTTCAAGCCGCTGCAACGACTCCATTGGACGCGTCGTCAGGCGGTTCTCGACGCCGACGATGTCATCGCCGAAACGCTGTCGGAAGGGGGCGTGCCGTGACGAACGCCGCCAGCGACGAGGACGGCGTTCCCGTTCCATTACACGACATTTACAGCGAGCAATTGCGCGTCGATGCGGTGCGGCTCATTTGGCTCGGATACCAGCGACTCAACCCGATGTCGTTCGCAATGTCTGACGAGGACGACATCACCGATGAACTGGTCGAACAAATCAATCTAGTTCGGCAAGACTCGGATGCGCCCGATTGGGTTGATCGCTACGAAGTCCACGAGCAGCGGCGGAAGAGGATCGACGGCAAACGTGGGAAAGACCGTCCCATCATGGACATTGAAATCGAGCGCCACCATCGCGGTCCTCGCCCTCGTCTCGGCTTTGAAGCCAAGCGACTTGGTCGCGGCCACACAGCCGGGAACTACCTCGGCAATAAAGGACTCGGCGCGTTTCTCACTGGCTATTACCAGACGACTCACGGTGAATCAGGAATGCTGGGCTACGTGCAAGAAGGCACCTCTGCCGACTGGTCTGCAAAGCTCGAACAGGAACTCTCGCGAGACCCCAGCAAACATCGGCTCGCCGAAAATGGCGAGTGGCGACCGTCGCCTTCAGGCTCCTCTGCCCCAGCGTTCTACTCGAACCACACGGACTTAAAGGGCGACCCGCTGCTTGTCATTCACGTCCTGCTTCCCTTTGCGTGATCCTGCTGGGTCGCAGGGACGCTTTACGAAAGCTTCCGGTTGTTGACATAACGGTTCAGGGGCCTCGTCGAGGCGAAGAGCGTCTCTTTCACTGATCTGCCCCCACAGTAGCAGTCATCATTTTTGATGACAAGTTGTCTTTGTCGTCCAACTCTAGTGCCCCGTCAGGTCTTAATTTTGGGGTAGCCGAACTCGTAAGAGTTCTGCGTTTTCTGAAGTCTCACGACTTCAGCTACCCCCAAATTAAGAATGGACC
>JAYTQJ010000704.1:0-2929 GCA_043746775.1 Schlesneria sp. | reverse complement strand
GGCTTACGCCGCCCCGCTCAGAATGAATTGACGATCGGCCGCGTGTTGCTCGTGTCGCGCGATGATCAGCCGGACGACGCTCGCTTGTCGAACCACTTGTCGGCGACCGGCCTCAGTGTCGAAACACTCCGCGTGCCGGGTTTCGTCGAGATGATGCAGGAGCCGCATCGCAGCCAAGTCCCCGCAGTGGCGATCACTCAGATCACGAGCTGGCTCGTGCAGCACATCTCGGCCACAGCGTTTTCGACATCCATGATCAACATCCACCGCGCGACACCGAATTCGGCACTGATCTCACCGGCGGTCAGTTCGATTCACAACGAAATCAGCCAGTACCTGCGCGAGTCGGCCGTCCGATTCAGCGAGCAGCCCGATCTGTTCGGCATCGTCTGCGAACCGGCGATCGCGGCGTCGAATGATCTACCGCTGGTCGTGTTGCTGAACGCCGGTTCGTCGTACCGCATCGGCCCTGGACGACTCTACGTCTTCCTGTCGAGGCAACTCGCCGCTCAAGGCTTTCGTACGGTGCGACTTGATCTGTGCAGCTTGGGCGACAGCGTTTCTTCGGACTCAAGGCACGAGAACGATCCGCACCCTGCGACGGCGTTTCGAGATGTGGATCTCGTTCTGAAGCAACTCCAACAGCGTTACGGTGCGACCAAGATCGTGTTGATGGGACTCTGCTCAGGCGCGTACGCGGCGTTTCAATCGGCGGCCCAGATTCAAACCCCGGCCCTCGTCGAAAGCGTGCTGATCAACCCGCTGACGTTCTTCTGGAAGGAAGGGATGTCGCTCGACGTGTCGCCTGTCAAGCAGTTGGTGTCGGTTCACTATTACCTTGATGCGGCGTTGCAACCGGAGAAATGGTTGAAGCTGCTGCGAGGCCAAACCAAGATCGGGTTCGTCGGCGCGGCGAAGATCGTGCTGCGAAAGCTGGGCGTCTTGCGTCTCGCAACACCTGCGGCCCGCAGCGGCGCGAACCCGCGTTCCAGTCTCGTCGAGTCCAACGCAACAGCATCACCAAGCCATCCTCAGGAAGAAGACGTGCCCGGCGATCTCGAGCGCATCGCCCACTCGGGCCGCACGCTGTCCCTGTTCTTTGCGACCACCGATCCCGGCTTCAGCATCTTGACGCACTACGCCCAGCGAAAGGTGAAACAACTTCGCCGGACCGGCCAGCTCAGCGTCTCGTTCATCCCCGACGCCGACCACACGTTCACCATGCGCGCGGCGCGACAGACACTGAGTCGCGAGATTTCGGACCACCTGTGTCGTCGCTATCGCAGCGCCGACTGATGACATGAGCCGAGCTATTCAAAGTAGCCATCATCGCTCCGCGTGATGAGCCTTTCACCAGTGACATACGATCGCTCCATGCCAGCCGCGTGACATCGCCGAAGCTCTACAAATCCACGATCTAAGCTGAGATCAACGAGAAACGTGATCGGGTATCTGCCCATCAGGCTCATCACGCGGAGCGATGATGGCTACTTTGGCCGATGCCTACCGAGCGGTCACGCCTTGATGGCGTCAAACGCGACTTCGGCGGCGGCGAGTGTTGCGGCGAGGTCAGCTTCGCTGTGAGCGGCCGAGACGAAGTTGGCTTCGTACTGGCTGCACGCGAGATAGATCCCTTGACCGAGCATCGCGTGGAAGTAGCGGGCGAACCGCTGCGTGTCGCTCTTCACGGCGACCGTGCAATTCGTGACGGCTTCGGGGTTGAGGAAGAGCGTAAACATGCTGCCGAGATGCGGGACGGTGTGCGGGATGCCAGCCTTGGTGGCGCGTTCGGACAGACCGGCGGTCAGTCGCTCGGTGAACTGTGCGAGTCGCGGGTACGGGTTGGTTTGCTTGAGAGTCGTCAGCGTGGCGATGCCGCTCGACATAGCCACCGGATTCCCCGAGAGCGTTCCCGCCTGATAGACCGGCCCCGCCGGTGAGACCTTCCGCATGATGTCGGCTCGCCCGCCATAAGCTCCGACCGGCAGTCCGCCGCCGATGATCTTGCCGAGCGTGGTCATGTCGGGACGGATGCCGAACAGCGACTGAGCGCCGCCATACGCGAGCCGGAAGCCGGTCATCACTTCATCGAAGATCAGCACTGTGCCGTGGCGATCACACAGCGTGCGCAGCGTCTTCAGAAACTCGGCCGTTGGTATGACCAAGCCCATGTTGCCGACCACCGGTTCGAGAATGACGCAGGCGATCTCGGCTCCTCGTTGCGAGAAGAGATCATCCAATTGCTGGCAGTCGTTGTAGTCGAGGCACAGCGTATCGGCGGTGCATCCGGCCGGAACGCCGGGACTGGACGGCGTTCCCAAAGTGAGTGCTCCGCTCCCCGCTTTGACCAACAGGCTATCGACGTGTCCGTGATAGCAGCCTTCAAACTTGACGATGACGCTGCGTCCGGTGAAGCCGCGCGCGACGCGGATGGCACTCATCGTCGCTTCGGTTCCCGAGTTCACCATGCGGACCAGTTCGATGGATGGCACCGCGTCGATGACCAACTCGGCCAGTTCGGTTTCCAAGACGCACGGCGCACCAAAGCTCGTCCCTTTTTCGAGAGCCGCGTGAATGGCCGCCATCACGGCGGGATGCCGGTGTCCCAGGATGTGCGGTCCCCACGAACCGATGAAGTCGATGAAGCGATTGCCGTCGATGTCGTAGAGATATGCGCCGTCCGCGCGATCCATCACGACGGGCGTACCACCAACGCCACCGAACGCCCGCGCGGGGCTGTTCACTCCACCGGGAATCGACTTCTGGGCACGAGCAAACTGTTCACGGCTGCGATCAAATTTCATGGTCATGGAGGTTGTCCTCGAAACTTATTGGAAAGAATCGTTTCGCCGCGTGGGCAACGCGACATAAAGCGAGACCTTTCTGAGCGGGGCGGCGTAAGCCCCCTGATTCTTGGGCGTAAGCCCTC
>JAYTQJ010000703.1:0-6445 GCA_043746775.1 Schlesneria sp. | reverse complement strand
TTTGAGCCACTCCAGTTCCCTCTTCAACCGACCGATCTGCTCGTACAGTTCGGCCACCGACACCTCGTCCGACTCCCCTTTCTTCGGACGACCCACCGAGCCGAACAACCCCTCGGCTCCGTCCAACACCAGCCGCTTCCACTGATGGATCTGAGACGAATGAACCGCATCACGGCTCGACAACTGAGGCACCGTCTCCTGCTCTCGCAACGCCGCGATCGCAACCTTCGCCTTGAAACTCACGCGGTGTGACTTACGCTTGCCGCCCATCTCGCTCCTCCCAAAACAGAACTCAGGAAAACTACCTTGTTTCCTGGTCCAGTTTTTTGGGGCCACCGTACGGGGCGGAGGTTCGCTCGGCCTGTCTTGTCCGAGTGCGTCCTCATGATGTCTCACCACAGGCTAAC
Source organism: Schlesneria sp. (assembly GCA_043746775.1). Lineage (GTDB taxonomy): Bacteria > Planctomycetota > Planctomycetia > Planctomycetales > Planctomycetaceae > Schlesneria. The sequence goes on along the minus strand of JAYTQJ010000703.1, from coordinate 6,038 downwards.
CGGGACTTTTTAGAACTTGTCTGAAACAGCCGGCTTTGACGATCCTCTGAAGTCTTACGACTTCAGATACATCCCAAAGTGAGTGCCATTGGGCTTACGCCACCCCGATCAGATGACTCATCACTCGCCGTTCGACGTATCCGCTGGATCGAAGGAGTCGGTCCACGGCTTTGCTGCGGAGGGTGCGGTCTCCGTGGCGCGGATCGTTCGCGTGGGGCGAGTCGCCGCCTCATGCGGTGTTCGCGTGGAACGTGCTGCCGGTGCTTCGGAGGCATGGGTCTCATCCGCCAACTCGTCATCGAGTGCGGCGAGCGGGTGCTTCGAGAGAGTCTCGCGGCGCGGCTTGGCAGCGACACGGGTCGGTTGAGGCGCGTCGTCGTTGTCGAAGTCGCTGAGAGGATGCTTGGCCGCTTCCTCGGCGAGTCGCTTCGGAGCTGAATTCGCTGGGCTAGGTGTGACTGCTGCCGATGCCGGTGTCACGCGCCGCGAGGCACGCTTGGCCTGTTCGATAGTCGAGCCGCCTTGCTGTTCGAGCATTTGTTGAACGAGCTGTTCGAGTTGCTCGATCCGCTGCGCACTCGGGTCACTCGATTCCTGCCCGACTTCAAAATTGGCGAGTTGCACGCGGCCCGGTGTTTCATCGCGCAGCGCAGGCGATCCCGCTGCGGCCGTTTGAATTCCGGTCGCAGTCGGCTTCATCGTCTCACCCGCCATCGAGATCGTCGTGGTCCGACGCAATGTTTTCGAGACGACTTCGTCCGCCGCTTTCGACTCCACGGCAGAAGGGAGTTGGCTCTTGGTGTCACTGGCTTTCTTCGGGCGACCGTCCAAGGGAACCATCGCCATGTCGGAGAAGACGGCCGGTTCGTCAGCGGGTTTCAAACGGACTCGCAACGCGCACTTGGCTTCGTAAGTGCCGCGACGTGTGTACGGAACAAACACGCTGTACGTCGGGCCAAGCGTCCCCTTGGTGAGGTGCGGTGACCATGAGCCGGAGTCAAAGTCGTATTGGTGGATCGGCTTCGTCTGCTCTTCGTCCGTTCCCTGATCGTCGAACAGGTAGATGCGGACATCCCCTTCGACCATCACCGGAAGCGAATTGCGTCCAGCCAGAAAGAGAATTTGACCGGCAAAGCCCCGGCAGGGCATCCCGTTGGAGTCGCGTCCCTCGGAAGGTTGCCAGATGCAGATGATCTGCGTGACCGGATTGCGCGCCGTCGCCGTTTGCATCCGGTCTTTTCCGAAAGGCAGCTTCAATGTCGCACAGCCCGACGATGTGAACAACAAGCAACCGAACACCAGACCGGTCAGGGTTCGCAGGGTCAGCGACATCAGGAAACCTTTTCGCCGGAATGAGAGGATCGCAAGTAGGCTTGAGAATTGTGAGACAATCAGTGTTGAACATGCGGCCCACTGGGGCCATCCCATTGGTATCGACACAACCCATCAAGGTCAGCCAAAGTAGCCGTCATCGCTCCGCGTGACGAGCCTTTCGAGTTCGTTAGCCCTGACTCAGACGCCTGTTCTCAACAGGCCCATCACGCGGAGCGATGATGGCTACTTTGGGGGAGAGACCACCGGGGCAAGCCCGGTGGAGTGAGATGAACAGCGGGGCGTCATCGGAGCGACTTGGCCGGTTCACTTTCGTCTGCCCCAGCCGCTTGAGGTTGTCTTCGTCGGCGGTTTGGTGCGGCTGGTGTTCTTCACCCGGTTGTCAGAAATGCTTTCCGCACTGGCTTGTTGAACTCGATTCGGGCTATCGTCTTCTTCGGTGAACTTCATCCGCGAGGCACTCGCCTGACTGACAGCCGGGTCGTGGATGATCGGCGAGTTTGAGCCACTGCGTCGCGTCATCGGCATGGGTAGTGGCGGAATTTCAGGAGCCGCCGGTCCTGACGGCATCTCGCTGCCGGTCGTTCCACTACCGGGAGCCGATCCACCCGGTCCATACCAAGGTGAACCGTTTTCGTCGAAGACCTGATCGGGGCCGGGCAACGCTCGCAGTGGGCCGTGAACATTTTCGGCTTCGCTTTCGATGTAGTGCAGTCGTCCCATCTCTACATCTTTAATCGACTCCTCATCCATCGGACCACCGATGACGCGCGGAGTGAGAAAAATCAATAGCTCCACACGTCGAGTGCTTCGCGAGTCATATCGGAATGCGGTACCGATCAAGGGAAGATCGCCGAGAAATGGAACCTTGTTTGTAAATGCCTCGTCGCGAGTATTGATCAATCCGCCGATCACCACGGTCTGACCCGTTTGAACGCTGATGGTGGTATTGGCGCGACTGATATCCAGAATCGGCGACTCGATCGTCCTGCCGGTCGCATCCGTTGAAAGTGGCACACCTTCATTTCGGTACTGACTGCGTTGAGCGGACACCTGCATGAAGACTTGCCCATCCGAGGTCACGCGCGGAATACAGGTCAGCCCGATTCCAACGTCGTTCGGAGTCACGACGGGAGTGTTAACTCCTGTCGTTCCATTCGGCGTGAAACTGGTAATCGTTGGCACTTTCTGACCGCTGAAGATTTCCGCAGTCTGATTGTCGAGAGCTCGGATTTGAGGGCGGCTCAGAATCTGAATGCGTCGGTGAGCTGAGAGGGCGCGGAGCAGCGCATTGACTGATTCCGACCCCGCCGAAAGCACCAAGCCTCCAAAGCCAAGATCACCATTGACACGACCGAGGGAGAAGTTGCTCAGTCCTTGCGTTCCCACGAGGTTGGGGCTTGCCGCCAGATTGTTGCCAAGCGGTATCGTGGTGTTGTTGAAGTTGAAACCCGGCTGTCCCGACTGCGACAAAATGTTTTGCGAAGTCGTCTGGGTTCCATTGGGAGCGGTTGTGGTGGTCGTCAAGACTGTCGGGGCGTCTTTCAAACTTCGATTGAACAAGATCGAATCTTGGAAGCCCAGTTCAATTCCGAACTCATCGGTGTTGCTCAGTTCGACTTCGACGAGCAGCGCTTGGATGATGACCTGGCGTGGCGGAGTATCCAGTTGCTTGACCATCAATTCGATGTCGTCGAAGTAACGCGGTGTCGCGCTGACCAGCAGGCTGTTGGTGGCCGTATCGGCGACGACGATGACTTCGCGTTCGAGTTGTTCCACCGAACTGACCAAGTTGGGGTCGTTCTGCTGGAGGTCGCGCTGTGAGGTGTAGAACTGAGTGATCTCGGTGGCGACCTGTGCGGCGGGACTGTTCTGCAATCGCAGCACCCGCGTCTTGCGTGCTCGCACATCGCTCTCGTCGAGACGGAGCAGGATTGCCTCGACGACGCGCAGCGAATCGGCGGCACCGGCGGCGATGATGCTGTTCGTCCGCTTATCGACCGAGAATTTGAGTGGCACCAAGCTGGCACTGGCATCGTCGGCTCCAGCCAAGGCCAAGCCCTGTGGCTGACGTTGATTGCCGCCGCCGGTTTGTGTCTGGCCGTTGAACAGCGCGTTGAGCTGCGTGACCATCAGTTCCGCGTCGGCGTTGGCGAGCGTGAAGACTTTGATTTCCGAGACCGTTGAGGTCGGCTTGTCGAGCTGTTTAATGAGTTCTTCGATCAGAGCCATGCTCTGTTCGGAAGCGGACACGATCAGACTGTTGGCCCGCGCGTCGGGCGTGATGCGAATGTCGGACAGGACGCCCGATTGCAACTCGCGGTCGCCCGCCTTGTCGGTCACGAGGAACTTCAATACGGCTGACTTCACATTTTTGAATTGCTCGTCCACCTGGCCGACGTTCAGTCCCTGCAAGGCTCCCTGTCCGCCGCCACCGCCGCCCGAGCCGGATGTGGGAGGAGCGATCACACTTTGAATGGCGGCGTTGATGACTAACGCCAAGTCGGTGGCCAGCGCGCTCTTCAACGGAAAAATCTTCATCGAGCTGGAGGCAGTCGGATCGCGTTCGAGCTTCTTGATGAGCGCTTCGATCTCATCCAAGTCGCGTGGCTGGGCACGCACGATGACCGCGTTCGTGCGCGAGTCGGATGTGACGAGCACTTTCGCGCCGAGGTTTTTTCGTTCCTCGTAGAACTTCGTGATGAGTTCCTCCACTTGGAGCGCGATCGCGCTCTTCAAGTGGAAGACTTGGAATTCGGTTTCGGGATCGACCGGACGATCCAGTTCTTCGGCCAGATCGAGGATCGCATTGAGGTCCGCTTCCGGTGCGACGATCAGCAATGAATTCGGCTTCGTGATCGGCAGGATCGCCGCGCTCTGACGTGGCTGAGTCGCCTTGCCTGGAAACTGAGTCAGCCGTTCGTAAACCGTCGTCAGTAGCTCGGCCAGAGATTCCGCATCGACGTTCTTCAGGTAGAGCAGATGGACCTGCGGCGCGGTCGCTTCGCTGAGCTTCTCCAGCTCGCGAATGACCTTCATCACTTCCTCAACATCCTTCTCGTTGCCGCGAATAATCAGCACGCCGAGATCATTGACCGACTCGATGGCCACCTCGCCTTTCAGCGTCCCGATGGCATCGCCGATGGCGGAAGGGACCGCCTGGCGACCACCACGCGGAATGACCGGTTCCGCCTCGCGAGCAGGCTTTGTGGCGGGCTTCCCACCACCCTGATTCGCCGCGCGAATCCGTTCGATTTCGGCGGGCAGTTGGTGAGCAATCTGGCAAACGTATTTCGTGGTGGCGGTGACTTGCAGCGGCTCTTCGGCATCGAACGGACGGTCCAGCGTGCGGAGCAGCTTCAGCGTGGCATCGCTCTCGGCGCGGGTGCCGACGATCAGTAATTCATCGCTCGCTTCGTCGATGGCAATCGTGAAGCTCGGGCCACCGTTGGCCAATCGCCCGGCCGCTTTGAGATCATCTTGGTTGGAAGCCACTTCCGACGCGATGCGGAACGCGGGGAGACCATTCGGGCCGTGCGAGACCAACTGCGCACGCGGCTTCAATGTGCGATAGACCTGCTTCGACAGATCGACCGCCGAGCGATGCTTCGGTCGAAAGACAACCTGCGATCCCGGCTGCGATGCGCGTGCGGCCGGTTCCTCGATGAGTCGAGCTGGAGCCACGGCCTCGGCGGTCGAAACGCGACGCGACGCCGAGCCGTTCGATTCGGCAGGCACATCGTCGTGCGAGACGGTTCGGACTGGTCGCCGCTCGCTGCTTCGCGGTGCGGCATCGCGAAGCAACTCGGCTTGAGCATCGTCTCGCACTGTGATCGCATCGACGCGGCGTTCGTATGGAGACGGTGCGGACTGCGGCGACATGCGGTTCGGATCGACCACCTTCTCGCCAGCGTCGTCCTTGGTGATCGTGATCGGCTGATAGCGCGGACGCTGCGACGGCAGGTCGAGCACCACCAGGAAATCGCCCTTCTCAATCAGCCGAAAGCCGAGCGGTTCGATGTCTTTGTTGATGATCCGTACGGCGTCGTGTCGCGAGTATTCCGTGGCATCGCGGCGACTGAAGCGTCCTTTGGGGACGCGATCCGCAATGAGCTGCGATCCCGTCGCTTCGGCCACGTCTTTGAAGACCGTCTCCCACGGCGAACTGAAGTAGTTCAGCTTGACCGTCTTCTCTTGCACTTCCGGTGAGAAGCCCGATGCCGACTGCTTGGAAGCCTTGTCGAACTTCGTCCCTGCGGACGCGAGCTTCGCGCTGGGCATGTCGAAGCCACCCCCGGCCGTCCACAACAGCAGCGAAGATGCCGTCGCCACGGAAAGACTTTGGATGGCCAGAGTCATCGGGCGTCGAACGCTACGGTCTGTTCGAGACGCGCGATCATTTGAAGCCAGGGGTGCGTCCATGCTGAGCCTGTGAAGTGCGAACTTGAGGGGAGGATTCACCACGACGCACCATCAGCGCAGTCGTGGTAATCGGATTTATCGGCAAGGCTTCACAGGCACTTGACCAGAAACTCTCCCCAGTCGCTCCAAATTAAGGTCAGGGTCAGGATGCAGGCCGCGAAGGGAGCGCCCTCCTCCGACCTGCCGCCCAGCTCCGGCGGGAACTGCCGTCCAGCTCGCCAACGAGAGCGGCAAGGCGCTAGCCGCCGGTGACTTCCAGCAGACCGGCGGCAAGCGCCTTGCCG
>JAYTQJ010000702.1:0-6447 GCA_043746775.1 Schlesneria sp. | reverse complement strand
CTCATCACGCGGAGCGATGATGGCTACTTTGGTCTGAGACGCAGCACCCGTCGCTGGAGGCTACAGCAATACTCGGACGTAATAGTTGCACAGCCCCTAAGCCGCACTTCAGTTGGGGCATCACTGGTTGCGATCGACGATTCTCAGCAGCAGCGGCAGCAGGATGAGATTGCCGAGGAGGCCGCCGAGCATCGCGACGCTGACGAGGACGCCGAAGTAGACGAGCGGGATGAAGTGCGAGAGGGTCAGGACGGAGAAGCCTGCCACGAGTGCGACGTTGGCGAAGACGAGGGCGAGGCCGACTCCTTGGTGAGTCTCTTTCAGTGCGGCGGAGAAAGTCAGGCCGCGCTGGCGTGCGTCGCGATAGCCCGCCAGATAGTGGATGCTCGAATCGACGGTCAGTCCCATCGAGACACTGGCGATCATCGCGGTGGCGATGTTCACGGGGAGTCCGATCCAGCCCATCGTGCCGATCACGAGTGCGATGGGGAACAGGTTGGGGATCAGCAGCATCGCGCCGAGCTTGAGGCTGCCAAACGCGATCCACATCAGGAACACAATGGCCGCTGCGGCGAGGACGAAGCTGGAGAGTTGGTCATCCATCAGACTCTCGATCAAGTACGTCAGCAGTACGAACAGGCCGGTCGCTTGAGGGGCGGATGCTCCAGTGGCGTCGGGGAAATGTTTGCGAGCGGCCTCTTCCACGTCGTCGATCAGTTTGAGTTTCGTTTCGGACGGCTGTCTTTCGCGGGCGCGGAGGACGATGCGCATGCGGCCTGCGGTCGGGTTGTAGAGGCTCGAAATGAAGTCGGGCTGCATTCGTTCGAGTGCTCCGAGTCGCCAGGTCAGTGGCAGGAACTTCGGGATGACATCGAGTCCATCGGTGACGGCCACGACCTTCGTGAGCTTGCCCGGTGAGTTGGCTGCTTCGAGCTGGCGGAGATCGGCGGCGAGGTCGCTCACTTTGGCGAGGAACTCGTTGTCGAACTCGCGCGGCGCGGGGAAGTTCACTTCCCAGTTGCCCGCTCCACCGAGCCGCGTCTCGAAGAAGTCGAGGGCTTTCACGACGGGGCTGTTGTCGCGGAAGTTCTTGCTGAAGTCGGTTTCCACTTTGAGGAAGAACAGCCCGGCCGTGCAGATCGTGGTGAGGGCCATCATCCCCGCACCGACGATGACGGGGCGGTGCTCGACCCACTCGGTGATCTGGCCGAGGATCGTGGTGAGTCGCGATTCGGCGGGAGCTTGCCCCGGTTTGTCGGTCGCTCCGGCGAGCAGAATTCCGCCCGGCAGAATCATCGCAGCGGCGACTGGAACCAGCAGCGTGGCGACGCTCATCATGATCCCGAAGCTGGCGACGGGAGTGATGTGACTGGTGAGGAGCGCGGCGAAACCGGCGGCCGTCGTGGCGATCGTCCAGAAGATTGGAGCGATCAGTTCGAGCAACGTTTGGCGGAGCGCGGCGGTTGCGTCGAGTTGGAGGCGGTACTCGCGGAACCTCACCGTGACGTGCATCGTCGTCGCGATGCCGATGATCGTGACGAGCGAATGGAGCATCGAGCTGACCATGCTCAGTTGCATGCCGGTCGCGACGAGCAGGCCCTTCGTCCAGATCAGTGTCACCTCGACCACGATCAGCGGCAGCAGCATCCAGCGGAGCGAACGGAACAGCACGAAGATGACCACCATGAGCAGTCCGGTCGAGGCGACGCCCAGCGTGCGACCGTCGTCTTCGACGTTGCGGAACATCTCGTGAACTTGGATCGGCTCGCCGACAACGAAGGCGGTGGGCGATTGCTGTTGGCCCAGCTGCCTGACGCGGCGATAGGTCTCGGCACGCGGGATCGTTCCTTGGCCGAGCGGTATGAGGCGGCAGACGATGGCGGTCGTTTGGCCGTCGCTCCCGACGAGGACTCCTTCGAGCAACTTGCGAATGGCGGCTCGTCCGATGGGAGCCTGCATCGCGGCGGCGAGATGTTGCACGCTGTCGGGTTGGATGCCGGGGATTTGGCCGAGCTGTTCGGCGAGTGCTTCGATCTTGTCGCGTGCCGCTTCGTTGAGGCGGTCGTCTTCGCCGAACAGGTTCGGGTCTGAGTACGCGACCATTACGAACTCATCGCCGCCGAAGAGTCGCTTGCTGTCTCGCCACGCGGCCAAACGCGGGTTATCGGCCGAGTAGAGTGATTCGATCGACTGCTCGAACGTCAGGCGCGACGCCGGTCCCCAAGCGAGGATCGTCAGACCGAGAGCGAGTACCAGCGCGACGATTCGTCGTGCCAACAACAGGTCGGTCAGCCGAGTCAGCCAGAGGGGAGGCGATGCGGGCATGAGGTGTTCGAGCGGGAGTTTGTTGGGGGGGGCTTGGACACTAACCCGAAGCGTGAGCGAGGGCGGATGTCTCAAACGCATTGAATTATTCAGAGTCGCATCGACTTCGCCCTCGCTCACGCTTTTTGAAGTTGCGCTCTTTGCCTGAATCGGTTGTGACATCGCGTTTCGTCCCCACCGACCTTGCGTCGGTGGAACGATGATTGACAACTAGAATGGCCGTGTTTGTGTGTCTTCGCCCCCACCGAGCTTGTCTCGGTGGGGGCCTGCTCTCAATGGGTCGTGTTTCTAGTGGCCAATCATGCTTCCACCGACACGAGGTCGGTGGGGAGCGGGTCAAAATCGTCAAAGAGCGCAGCTTCAAAAAGTGTAAGCGAGGGCGGATGTTTTAAACGCTCTGAGTTGAGAGTCGCATCGACTTCGCCCTCGCTCACGCTGCGGGTTGGTGTGGTGGGCAGTGACGGTGCGCCGTGATGCCATCGGATCGGCGCGCGGCTTGTCCCCGTGGCCAGCACGAGCCTACAACCTGCCTCGCGCTGCGACGGAGATTTGTTGGGTTTCACACGAGAAGGGCGATCAGTGCGGGAAGCCTCTGACTCTTGGAGCGATCGTTGGGGATTGGTGGCGTGTCTGCTGCTCGCGCTGACGGTGCGCGGCTTGGCGATGTTCGCTCGGGCGGAAGAACTGGCTCATGATCGAGACGCGTATTTGGGGATCGCTCGGGGGATCGCCGCTGGTCGCGGGATGTGCAGCCCGGACAGCACGACGCCGACCGCGTTTCGACCGCCGCTCTATCCGACGCTGCTGGGTCTGTTGATGGTGACGCTGCCAGCGACTGTTGCGGTGGGGCTAGCCAACGCGGTCGCGGGAGTCGTCACGGTTTGGGCGACGTTGCGTGCCGGGCAGTCGCTCGGGCTTGGTCGTGCGAGCCTGTTCGCGGCGGCGCTCGTGGCCCTCGATCCGATGTTGGTGTTGTACGGGACTCAGCCGATGACCGAGTCACTTTGTGCGGGGCTGGTCTCGCTGTTGGTGATGGCTGCGGTGGGTAGGACAGTGGTGGGGCAGCAGGAGGCGATGCAAGAGAGTCCTCGCTCACGCTTCGGGTTGGTTTGGGCGAGTTCAGGCGGCGATCGGTTCTGCGTGGGAGTGTTGTTCGGGTTGCTCGTGTTGTGCCGCCCGACGTTCTGGCCGCTGGTCGCTGTGATGGCCGTGGGTTGGGTTTTCCGAGCGGCATGTGTCGAGACAACGCGACTGTCTCTGAAGCGGCTGCCGTGGCGAGTGATTGCCGGAACGCTGCTCGTCGTTGCGCCGTGGGTGATTCGCAATGAACTCATCATCGGGACACCGTTGCTCACGACGACTCACGGCGGATACACGCTGTTGCTGGCGAACAACTCGGCCTTCTCGAACGAGGTCGTCGATCAACCGTGGGGGACTGTTTGGAGCGGCGAGAGTCTCACGCGGTGGCAGGCGGAACTCGATGAGCGGCTGGAACGAGAACTCGGGCCGAACGCCTCCGAGGTGGAACGCGACCGTCGGCTGAGCCAGTGGGGGCGCGAGTTCATCACCTCCGAGCCGCGTCGGTTCGCGCGCGCGGTCTGGCATCGCGTCCGCAGTTTGTGGAGCGTCGTGCCGCACGGCGACGCTGAGACTGGGCCAAGTCGTCTCGTGATCGCGGCTGTCGGCGGGTTCTATTCGATTCTGCTGTTGGCGTTCGCGGTCGGGATGTTCGTAGTCGCGCGGCGTGCGGAGTGGTCGCGCTGGTGGTTGCTCTACGCGCTGGTCATCACGGTGCAGGGGGTGCATCTCGTCTACTGGACGAACGCCCGGATGCGAGCGCCGCTGATGCCGGTCATCGCGCTGTTCGCAGTCGTGGCGGTTGAGCGACGCGCGAAGCGGTTGTTCTCAGGTGAGAGACCAGAGTTGTCCGCTCTACACCAACCCGAAGTGTGAACGAGGGCCAAGTCTCTCGGCGTGCTCGTTCACACTTCGGGTTGGTGTGTCTGAGTCAGGCCGTAGTTGTCGGTCGCTCAACCCGACCAGTCCGCGTGATCGGCAGGTTGCTCAGCATGGGACTTGTTTCGTCATGCCGCACGATCCGAGCGGCAGGAACGGCCTGAACTGGTTTGGGTTCGTACTGGGAATCGGCAGAAATTACATGAGTGACCGGCGATGTCGAGGACGATCTCTTCCCACGTCGCGGCGTGAGGAACCTTCCTCGCTCGAAAGCCGGTTCGTCCTCGCCACCCCTTCCTTGATTCGAGTTCCCACCATGCTGACCTCTCGATTGACTCGCACAGTGATCGCCTCCGCCTGCCTCGCCATCTTCCTGTCCGGTTGTTGCGTTACCTCGATGAAGATTCGCAAACATCGTTCGTGCCCGTGTGAATCGCAGCCCGGATCGGGCTATGCCCCGATCCAGCAAGGAATCCCAGGAGAGTACGAACCGACTCCTCCTCCTTCGCCGTTGCCTCCTTCACCGGCTCCCGCTTCCGCCGCAAAGGTCCGAGATTTCGGAACGAAGACGGTGGCGATGTTCCGTTCGGCAGGGAGCAAGGTGGCGGGATCGTTCGACGTGCTGAACTGAGGGGCAGTCGCTAATTGGTGGTCAGCCTTGAGCCGTTGTTGAATCGCGAAGCGATGTTAGCAAAAAGCTGCGGGCGTCAGCCCGCAGAGAGCGTTGTCTTGATGTCCCGAGCCGCGAAGCGGCGGCAGTGTCATGGCGAGACGAATCGCCTTGTTTCTGCCGCCGCTTCGCGGCTCTTTCGCGTTAGGGCGTTACCGACCGTGGGTTGGCACCCACGGCTATTTGCTGACATCGCTTCGCGACTATGACCACAATTCAACGACTGCACCCAACTGAGGACGTTCATGACGACACATCGCATCGCCGTGATTGGCGGAGACGGCATCGGTCCCGAAGTGACTCGCGAAGCGATCCGCGTGGCGGATGCGGCCGTGCAGCGAGTCGGCTCGCACATCGCGTGGACCGAGTTCCCGTGGGGGACTGACTACTACTTCGCTCACGGGCGAATGGCTCCCCCCGAGTTCCTTGATGAGCTGGCGAAGTACGACGCGATGTTGCTCGGTGCGGTCGGGCATCCGCGCGTGCAGGATCACATCACGTTGAACGGCCTGCTGCTGCCGATTCGACGGCGCTTCGACCAGTGTGTCTGCCTGCGTCCCGCGTATCTGTACGACGGCGTGGACAGCCCGCTGCACAGCAAGGTTCCCGGCTCGATCGACATGCTGGTCTTTCGCGAGAACACCGAGGGCGAGTACGCCAACGTGGGCGGTCGTGTCTATCAAGGTTCGAGCCACGATGTCGCGATTCAAACGTCGGTCTTCACGCGCCGCGGCTGCGAGCGAATCATTCGAGCTGCATTTGAGAAAGCCGTCACCCGGCCGCGCCATCGCGTCGCTTCGATCACCAAGAGCAACGCCCAAGGCTACGGCATGGTCTTGTGGGACGAAGTCTTCGCCGCTGTCGCGCTCGAATACCCGCAGATCGAAACCGAATCGCTGCTCGTCGATCGCGCGGTGATGGAGTTCGTGCGGAGGCCCGAGAGTTTCGATGTCGTTGTGGCAAGCAACCTCTTCGGCGACATCCTGACCGATCTCTCGGCGATCATCGTCGGCAGCATGGGTCTCGCCGCGAGTGGCAACATCGAACCGACACGCCGTCACCCGAGCCTGTTTGAGCCGGTGCATGGCTCCGCACCGGACATCATGGGGAAAGGGATCGCCAACCCGCTCGCCGCGATCCTGTCGGCAGCGATGATGCTCGACCATCTGGGTGAGATCGCCGCATCGCAAACGATCCACGCTGCGGTCGCGGAACTCCTCCGCACGCGAGGCCCTCGCACACCGGACCTCGGCGGAACCGCGAAGACGAACGAAGTCGGTGAAGCCGTCGCGCGGCTGATCGAACGGGCTTGATGGCCGCCAACCGGTTGGGCTTCAACACGGTCAGTGCTACTTGACGCGGATCGAAGTGAGACACATCCGAGCGGCACGGCGTCAGCCCAATGGCACTCACTTTGAGCGATTATCAAATTGACGTTCAGTGCGACGTAGCTGAATTCGTGAGAATTCAGCCGGCTTTGATGGTCGTCTGAAGTC
>JAYTQJ010000701.1:0-2936 GCA_043746775.1 Schlesneria sp. | reverse complement strand
CCGCGTATCCGGGTCGCTGGTGACTCGGCTGACTTCACGCGGAGCGAGGAAGGCGACTTTGGGCGGGCACGTCATCAATGAGTTCTCTCGCACACACCAGACACTCTGTAAATCAGTGCCATGCCACAAAGCCTTTCTTTCCGTGAGCTTCCGTACTACTCACGTTTTGCTTCGTTGACGTTTCCGACAGTAGTCGAAATCGGCCGAACTGAGGCCGTAGTCCGGCCCCCTTGGTCCGGACGACGCCTGCAATCTCAGCGGATTCAGTGGCTCTCCTGCGCGAGGTCACGTCCGGACCAAGGGGGCCGGACTACGACTGAGGCTTCTGTCGGTCACGTCTTTGCGTGGCGCGAAGATTTTGAACAGAAGGAAACGAAGGGCGCAGTGATCCGTCGGAATTAGGCGGCATTGCCGAAGTGGCATGGCTGCTGGACCGTTGTTCCCTTCGTTTCGTTCTGTTCAAAATGGGGTTGCGGCTCATTGCCGTGCTGGGTTTCCGTGGTTCTCCATGAATCATGCGGGCTGGAACAAACCCGCCGCGACCTGGCCCAACGCTGCCAAGTCTGGCAGAGAAACCGCCGCCGCACGACCGACCTCCAACAAACCGCAATCACCATCGCCTATCACCAGCAGCGTAACCTCGCCGCCAAAAACGCCCGCAAACAAAGAACTCAAGACAATTGGCACTGTCGTATTAAGGCAGGACAAGGCACTGGCGTATCGACAAGACGGTTTGACAGCGGCCAACGTCCGCGCTGACAATGCCGCCAGTTAGGTTGCAGGTCGAACGTGGTGGCTGTTTCAACGCGACGGTCAAATTTACGAAGGGGCGAATCATGAGTGGTCTTCGAGGTGTGATGGTTTGGGGAGTCTGTTGCCTCGTGGGGATGTCTCTCAACACCCCGGCGATGGCTCAGTATTACGGCGGCCATCCTTCGGTGGGTGGCTACGGTTCTTATGGGATTCCGGGCTATTCGAGCGGCGTGGGGTTGGGTGTTTACGGCGCACATAGCTCGTGGGGGATCGGGGTGCCGAGCGGTAGCTACTACGGCATCGGAGCCTATCCCGGCGGATACTCGTCGGGCGGGTACTACTCGGGCGGCTATGTCTCATCACCGTATGGATTGAGCGGCGGGTACGTCCCGCATCATCATCATCACGGGTACAGCAGCGGCTATGGCTACGGAGGTCGCGTGCCGGTGTATGTCGCCCCCGCTCCGATCTTGGGGACAACGACCACGATCGTGCGCGGCGGTCCCACGGGTGGAGTCGTCGAGTACTCGAACAACGGCAACGGGTACACGTACTCGTCCGACAGTTCGTACCCGAGTGTCATCACGCAATCGCCGACGATTGGCCCTTCGCGCACTTATGTCGTCGATGGACCGAAGCCGGTTGTGGTGGAGTCGCGTCGAAACGGCGGGCTTCCGTCGAACGCACTCCCCGCGAATTCCTCGCAGTTCCCAGCCTACGTCCCTTCGCCGACGGTGGCCAACATCAAGCTGAGTTGCCCCAAGTCGGCACCCGGTCCGCTGAGCTATTCGTTGAACGGCCACGTCTACACGATCAAGCCGGGCTACTCGCAAACGTTTCCGAACGACCGCGACTGGAAGATCGAATTCAAGCGGGGTGACGATGCGTCGGAAGTCGCTTCGTACCCACTGGCCACCGGTAACTACACCTTCGTCGCGGGACCCAACGGCTGGGATTTGCAGCAGCCCGGTGTCCCAACACCTTCGCCTGCTGAGTTGCCTGTCGATCCGATTCCTCCAGCACCTGTGCCTGCTCCCTGAGGGTCGCTCCTCCTCGTCCGAGTTTTGCTTCGACTCGGTTTCTCCGCAAATAGGCGAGTGGGATCACTTGTAGCCAACCTGCTCATGGCGCGGCAGTTCGTCCAAACTACGGATTCCAAAGAGCGACAAAAATCGAGGGGTTGTTTGATAGCTCACGTCGCGCGGGTTGTCCGGTTGCCGCTTGACCGCGATCAACTCGCGCCGCAAGAGCTGCCGGAGAATCGCTCCGCAACCCGGCTTGCCGAGTTCCTCGATCTCACTGTCCGAGATCGGTTGTCGGTAGGCCACGACCGCTAAGATTTCAATCGCCTCTTGCGACAGTTTGACTTCCTTCGGCCCCTGTCCGTAGACCTTGCTGCGGATGCGTTCAAAGTCATCCCGCAGCGTCAGGCGATAGCCTCCTTCACCAAGGCGAATCTCGTAGGGACGGCCCTCCGCCGCGTAAAGCCGGTTGAGTTCATCCAGCTCGCGCTCGATGAATTCAATCGAGAACTCACCACGCAACACGCCGCCCATCTTCTTCGCCGTTAGCGCATCGCCACCGACGAAGAGCAAGGCTTCGAGTATTTGACGTGGCTGAACGGCGGGAGGTTGCTCGGCGGCGTTCGTCGCGCGTCGCGCGGCCAGTTGGTGCAGCTCTTTGGCCGCCTCCGCTCGCTCCAATTCGGTGGCCGTGGACGACGTTGGGCTGGCGGCTTCGAGTCGTTGATTGGAACTGACGGCGATCGCTGGGGCGGACATCAGCGCGGGTGATGCGTCGTCCAACGGCTGGTCATTCAGTCCGACTTCGGGAAACTCGGCTTCAGCAGCTTCGAGAACTTCGATCGCCCTGAGGTAGGCCTGCTCAAGCTCGTCTCCCGACCAGTCGGCTTCTTCAGGTTGAGACTCATCACTTCGTGGCCCCCCATCGTCGAGCTGATCCCAAAAGGAAGGCTCTCCATCTGGGGCCGCATCTTCCAACGGTAGAGACATCGCGATCCGGCTCCTTCCGCCACGAGGCTGAACGTTCATGAAGAGGCGCAGGCGAGACGCCTGTGAACTCAGTTGCGAAGATAGCCCTGCTCGCAGAACCGGGTCAAGACGGCTCGACTTGCCGACAGGGCCAGCGGCTTTTTCAAGGTAGGGTGGGACCAGCGGCGCTTC
>JAYTQJ010000700.1:0-2940 GCA_043746775.1 Schlesneria sp. | reverse complement strand
ACTTCAGACGATTGTCAAAGCCGGCTGAATTCTCACGAATTCAGCTACATCAATCAGAACGTCCATTTGGAATTCGCTCAAAGTGAGTGCCATTGGGCGTAAGCCCCCCGGTTCTTCCGAAGAGGGCTTACGCCCAAGAACCAGGGGGCTTACGCCGCCCCGCTCGGAGGTCTCATCACGGACCGCGCCAGGTATACGCCCTCACCATCCACCATCCACGGCCACCTTCACCGCCTCGGTGTCGCTTCGCCGGGGAAGAGTCGCTGGCCGCGAAGCTCTTGCAACTCGTCGCGGAAGCGGCTGTAGGGGCGGAGTTGGACGAACGGGTCGGACGCTTCAAACACACCGGCCGTTGGCAGCTTCAGTTTGGCCATCGCGAGTGCGCTCGAGGCGATGTCGAAGTCTCGTTCGGGATGAAAGCGGCGGAAGGGAAGCTTGACTGTGGTTCCTGCGGCGTCGAAGTCGATCGCGCGGATTGGGACGGACCAGCGTTCGGGGACACTGAACGTGTTGTCGTCGCGCACATTGGACCGGCCCCCTTTGGCGAGCTTCGTTTCGGTCGCCAGTTGCACATCGACGACTCCGTCCACGGGGACGACCGTGCCGAAGCCATCGAGCGGTTGAACGTGCAGTAGCAGGCCATCGACCTCGGCGTCACGGTCCCAGTTGGCGACGGTCGCGCGCACGTTGAGTGATCTCACGGCGCGACGGTGATCGAGCGGGAGCAAGTCGGTCACCACTTCGATGGGAGCTGGCGGTGCCACTTCGAGGGGCAGGACTTCCAAGTGCGAGAACGGGGCGAGAGGAGTCAGCCGCGCCGCTTCAAGGAGGAGCGGAGCGGGCGGGTTGGCATTGTTGGGGACCGGCGCGGGGGGCGCGTTCTCGTCTTGAAGCGAAGCCGCGTCGGAAGGCTCGTCGTCGGGGACGGGATCGGCGGGACGAGGCAACGGCTTCGGATCGGAGAACGGGAGCGAAGCGACGGACTCAATCAGTCGCCACGCAAAACGGCTCTCGATCGCCACGCCGGGGACTTCTGTGGTGAGGACCAGCGCGTTGTCATTCGACTTCGCGGAGAGCAGGCCGCGCGGCGTGCGGCCATCGGTGAGCGTCACCATCACGGGCTTGCTCAGCAGCGCATCGCAGTCGCGAAGGGATGCGGCTGTCGCGAGAACGGGGTTGGCGAACAAGAGGCAAGCCGCCGTGAAGCAGCAAAACGGAGAACGTCGCATGGTGGCACTCGCTGCGTGAGGAAGGAACTCCTCGCGAGCGAAGCAACCGGGATACCGGAACCGAGGTGATGGCGATGGAAACGTTCATCCTGCGCCGGGGCTGAGACTTCGGTCATCGTCGTCACAATCCGGATGCCGGATCATCGACAGAGGTTGTTGACGATTGGCAACAGCGTGTTGACGAAGGACCACGAATTGGGAGACGGCGTTTGTCTCGGATGCGGCGACCGGACGCGGACCTTCCGAGCGGAGGGAGATCGCCCATTGAGGCTCACGTTGAGGTTTGCCGTCTCCCAATGTCGTCTTTCGCTCCGCGAAAGAACGCTCTTTCGCGGAGCGAAAGGCGACAAAGCGAGCGTCGGCGGACGGCGCGAATGCCGCATTGCGACAGCTCACGGCAGGGCCGAGCGGGTCCAGGTGCCGGGGACGACCTGCATCGTGCTGCCTGCGGCGAAGCCTGGTGGGGGATAGTGAATGTGCGTGGGGCGGTAACTGAATTTCACATCACCCAAGCTGTCCGCCTGAAACGTGGTGCAGACCACGGAGCCATCGAAGAGCGGTTCATATCCCACCGCGCCGGGAATTCGCATCTGGCCCGAGACGTAAACCAAGCCCTTGATCCTAGACGGGTACGTGTCGGTAATGTCGCTATCGACCGTGGTGTTGAACGGTGCGCCGGTCGGATTGAAGTTGGTCGCCAGCAGGGTCTCGCTCAAATCCACCTGTGACATCTGAAACTGGGCCGTGCCGCGCACCATGAGCGCCGGGTAGTTCGGGCTGACGGGGGACCAGTGGTTTGAGTTTTGGATGCGGCACGTTGTGCCCGGATTGATGATCACCAGCGTCCCCATCACGCGCGTGTTTTCGATGACCAGATTCTGGCCTTGGCAGTCAATCACGTAGATCCCCTCCGCATTACCAGACGGGCCAAACAGATTGACGGACGGAGCGAGGACTTTCTTGAAGAGTTGGTGCGTTCCACTCGTCAGCGGGATGCTGGCAATGTCGATCCAAGTGCCGTTAGCGAGGTAGTAGTCGAACACGGTGTTGCCCGGCATTTTGCGCGGCGCGATACCCGAGGTTTTGGTGAGCGAGACGGTTCCCGTAATGCTGCCGACCGCTTGGGCACTTCCGGCAACGATCGACGGACTGGCCGTGGCCGTGATCGAACCGTTCGAGCTGACAAACTGGCTGGTCGTGAGATCACAGAACGAATTGAGAGTAATGTCCCCATTGCAATGCAGTGACGCTTCGAGACAAGTCAGTCCGGCATCGGTCGGTTGCAAGAGGACGTTCTCGACGAACGTCGCTCCTCCCGCCCGGCCGATCCCGTAGATGCGGACTCCGTCGGCCGTGTTGTTGTTGAGATTGCCATCGAGATCGACGAAGCGCCACGCCATCGTGCCGCCGTTCAGTGTGAGGGGTGTCGCGGGATATTCGGTGTTGTTGACGAACGTGGTGCGCCACGTTGCGGTCGCGCGAATCTGGCGAACGCCCTCTTCCACAGCAGCGCGAGCGAGTAGGGCGGCGTTCTCGGTGTTGCGTGTGTTCTGGGCGGCGCGGACTCCCAAGTGAGCGACCGACAGACCGCTGAGTCCCACCAAACAAACAATCGTG
The DNA here is from genome assembly GCA_043746775.1 of Schlesneria sp. Lineage (GTDB taxonomy): Bacteria > Planctomycetota > Planctomycetia > Planctomycetales > Planctomycetaceae > Schlesneria. The sequence continues at coordinate 94 of JAYTQJ010000700.1, read as the reverse complement.
GCGGTCGTCATGACGCCGACGTACAGCGTGCCTCGACGCGGATGAGAGAGATTGAGCCGGGGTGCCACGGTCACGGCTCGGCGTGGCCGTGGCT
>JAYTQJ010000699.1:0-6469 GCA_043746775.1 Schlesneria sp. | reverse complement strand
TCATTTTTCGCGGCGAAAAATGAACTTTGAACCACCTGACCCCTAATCCCACCCTGCGGCCGGACCAAGGAGTCCGGCCTACGAAATGGGTTCGAGCCGCTTCAAGTCTCCGAGCTTCACCGATACCGTGCTTCTTCTGCTTGAAGCCCCACCTGCCCGCCGCCAACTTTTGGGAGACTCTCCATGCTGGTGCATTCCGTGGTTCGATCGTTGTGCCTCGCAGTCGTCGTTGTGTTGAACGGAGCGTTCGCCACGTCGTCACTCGTCGCTCAGGAGAAACCCCTCCCGCAAGAGAAGCCACTCGCCGAGGCGATGACGCGGATTCCGGGCAAGTCGCCCGAAGAGGAACTCAAGACCTTCAAGCTGCAACACGGGTTCACGCTGGAACTCGTCGCGGCCGAGCCGGACGTGGTCGATCCGATCGACGCGGCGTTCGATGAGCGGGGCCGGATGTACGTCGTCGAGATGTCCGACTATCCGTTCCTCCCCGAGCAGCGGGTTCAAAAGTACAAGGACCAGCGGCCCGAGTCGTGGTCGCGGATCAAACTGCTCACCGACAAAGACGGCGACGGACGGATGGATCACAGCGTTGTCTTCGCCGACAAACTGCGGTGGGGGCAGTCGGTCTGTTGCTCGAAGGGAGGCGTGTACGTGCTCGCATCGGGCAGCCTCTTTTTCATGAAGGACACCGATGGCGATGACGTGGCCGATGTGAAGGAGACGATCTGCACCGGCTTCAGTCACGCCAATGTGCAGGCGCTGGCGAACGGTCTCGAATGGGGACGCGACAACGCGATCTACTTCTCGTCGGGACTGGCCGGCGGTGAGCTGACCATTCCCGCGCGCGACGGCAAACCCGAGAAAAAGTTCACGCCGGGCCGGCGCGATCTGCGGCTCGACCCCGCCACGAACGAGTTGACGATGGTTTCGGGTGGCCAGCAGTTTGGACACACCATCGACGACTGGGGCAACCGGTTCATCTGCTCGAACAGCAACCACATCGTGCATGTCGTGTGGCCGCTCGAATACCTCGAACGCAATCCGCAACTGACGATTCCCAGCACGACCCGCTCGATCGCAAAGGAGGGAGCCGCCGCGACCGTCTTCCGGACGAGCGGTGCCGAACCGTGGCGACTCGTCCGCACCGCCCGTCGCGCGGCGGACCCCGAGATGCGCAAGCGGCTACCCGAATCGGAGCTCGTTCCGATCGGCTTCTTCACGTCGGCGACGGGCATCACGGTCTATCGCGGCGGCGCGTACCCGCCCGAATTCCACGGCAACGTCTTCATCGGCGATGTCGGAGCGAACCTCGTTCACCGTAAGAAGCTGACCCCCGACGGCATCAGTTTCATCGCCGAGCGGACCGAGAAGGACTGTGAGTTCCTCACCTCGACCGACAACTGGTTCCGCCCGACCAATTTCGTGAACGCCCCCGACGGGACGCTCTACATGCTCGACATGTACCGCGAAACAATCGAACACCCCGCCTCGATCCCCGAGGACATCAAAGCACTCTGCGACCTGGAAAGCGGCCACGACAAAGGCCGCATCTGGCGGCTGGTCGCACCGAAAACGAAGCGGATCAATCCGCCCGATCTCAGCAAACTCAAGGGCAAAGAACTCGCGATGCAACTTGGGTCGTGGAACGGTTGGGCACGCGATACGACTCAGCGGCTGATTGTGGAGAGGCAGGATCGCGAGGCGTTGGAACTACTGCATCAAGCAACTCAGCGAACTCCCAACGCGCTCTGGCAAGAAAATCCGTACTATCCAATACCCAAGAACACTCGCCCCGATCAGATGTGGGAGCATGCGCAAAGCGTCCAGTGGGCGCGTGTCCGCCTTCATGCGACTTGGACACTTCTGGGATTGGGACAGGCTAGCCCAGACGATTTGACAGGGCTGTGCGGCGACTTGGAACGCCACCGCCAAGTTTTCACATTGGCCGAACGGATTCCCGGTGCGGATGTGCCCGCCATCAAGCGCATGACAGCCGCGCGGAGTAACGGATACAGCGTCTTATTGAAGCATTTCTACTGGCAATGGGTCATGACGGTTGGCAACTTCAAACCCGAGTTAGCAATTCCTGAGCTGCGTCAACTCGCGCCCATCGCAGCCAAGGATGAAGACCTTCGCACCGCGTGGCTCTCGTCTGTCTTTCCCTTCATGGGACAGCTCTCGACCGAGTTACTGTCTGGCGAGACTGAACCGGTGAAGCCGCTGATTGTCGATCTCGCACGGCTGATTGGTTCGTCAACGAAGAGTGACGATGTGGTTGCGCTGCTGAAGGCCGTCACTGACGAAAAGGTTCCGGCGACAACGCGCTCGCCGGTACTCGTCGCGCTGGGTGAGGGCCTTCGTCGGCGAGGGACTTCGATTGCCAAGGTCCTGGCCGAGACGAAGGCCGACGCGGCGATTGGTGATTCGCTGAGCAAGGTCTTTCAACAGGCGAGCGGTGTCGTGGCCGATGCGACCTCGAGCGAGGCGGCGCGGCTGGCGGCGATCAATCTGCTGGCGCTGGCCGATGCGAAACTGGCCGAGACTGCGCTGCCAGCCGTCTTCACTCCGCAGACTTCGCCCGCGTTGCAGCAGGCGGCGGTGAAGGCTCTCGCAGCGCAGGGATCGGCGAAGTCGGTCGAGTTGCTGCTCGCCCCGTGGAAGACGTTTGGACCGGCCACGCGGCGCGAGGTTGTCGATCAACTGGTCTCGTCGGCGGCGGGAGCGACCGCGCTGGTGAAGGCCGTCGAAACGGGGTCGATCAAGATCGGCGAGATCGAACGGGACAAGCGGCAACTGCTCCTCAATCATCCCAACGGAAAAGTAAAAGAGGCCGCGCGAAAAGTGCTCGCCGAACCGCCGAGCAACCGCAAACAGGTCGTCGCCGATTATCAGGCCACGCTCGACCTGACGGGCGACGCCGCGCGAGGCCAGATGCTGTACGGCAAGACATGCGTCCAATGCCATCGCGCGGGAACGGCCGGTCATCAAGTTGGCCCGGACCTCGTGAGCGTCCAGAACAAGTCGCCGTCTGATTTGCTCGTGGCGATCATGGACCCGAACCGCGAAGCTCAACCGAGCTTTCAAACCTACACGGCCGTCACGCTGCAAGGCCGCATCCACACGGGCCTCATCTCCGCCGAAACCGCCGCCAGCCTGACGCTCAAGCGAGCCGAGGCCAAAGAGGATGTCGTCCTCCGCGAAACGCTCGACGAACTGATCTCAACGGGTCAGTCCCTCATGCCCGAAGGCTTAGAGAAAGACATCGACAAGCAGGCCCTCGCCGACATCATCGCGTTCATCAAAGCGCAGGCCCCGGCGAAGTAAAGGCAAGAAGAGTTGAACCACGAAATACGCGAAAAGGAAGCGAGTGCCATTTGAAAGCGTAGGACGGGCACTCTTGCCCGTCTGGCTTTCGATTCATGACAGACCATGAGTTTCCCCGCGCGGCTTCACCTCGTTCCGCTGCAACCAAGGTGTAGCGCTTGGGCGTTAGCCCTCTTGTTAGCACCGGAGCGGGGTGGCGTCAGCCCAATGGCACTCACTTTGAGCGAGTCTCGAATTGACGATCTATGCGACGTAGCTGAATTCGTGAGAATTCAGCCGTCTCTGACGGTCGTCTGAAGTCTTACGACTTCAGCTACACCCCAAAGTGAGTGCCATTGGGCATCAGCCCCCTGGGTCTTTAGGCGTGAGCCCTTCTTCGGTGGCATGGAGCTTCAAGACCCAGGGGGCTGACGCCACCCCGCTCCGAAACGGACAAGAGGGCTAACGCCCAAGAATCACACTGGGGTTGCGGCGGAACGAGGTGAAGCTGCGCTGGGTGATTCGTGGTTCACACCACTGACTCGGCATGTCACTCGGCGGGCTTGTCGATCTTCTTCTCGGGGGGCTTCGGACGAATCTTGCCTGACTGCACGTCCTTCACGACTTCGGCGAGGATCACCGGGTCGGCGGTCTTCAGAACGTGATCGACGCGCGACTGAGGTGTGCCGAGGCGGAGCATGATGTCCTTCGCCGTCTCCCAGAGCTTGGGCTTCTTTTTGTCGCTGGCGAGATACAGCTCGGCGACGAGTTCGCTGAGACGTTCCGCGTCGAGTGCGGGGCGGTTCTCGTAGTACCGCTTGACGATTTTTTCTTGGTACCTCGACAAGTCGCGTTGAGCCATGGGGCGTCCTTCGGTGACAACGATTCGTAGGATGGGCACTCCTGCCCGTCCTGCTTGGCTTGTTGGTGACATTCAAATGAAAGACGGACGGGCAGGAGTGCCCATCCTACGCTTGAGGGCGTTTGTAGAACGGCAGCGGCACGACGGTGGCCGATTCCCGCTTGCCACGGATATCGACTTCGAGCGTCGATCCGAGGGCCGCATGATCGGCGGAAACGTAGGCCATCGCGATCGACTGTTCCAACGTCGGCGAGTACGTGCCCGACGAGACCAGACCGATCGGCTTGGGGCCGAAGAAGACTTCACTGTGTTCTCGCGCGATTCGTTTCGAGCCGAGTCGCAGTCCGACGCGAACAGGTCGATTCGGCTGGTCCTTGATCTTGAGCAGAGCCTCGCGCCCGAGGAAGTCCGGCTTGTCGAGCTTCACCGCGAACGGCAAACCCGCCGTCAGCGGATCGACGCTTTCGCTCAGCTCATGACCATAGAGGGGCATCGCCGCTTCGAGCCTGAGCGTGTCGCGGCAACCGAGACCGCATGGCATCAGCCCCTCGGCCTGACCTTCGTCCAACAGGCGTTGCCAGAGGGCGATGGTCTCGGGTGCGTCTTGAGCGACGATGATTTCAAACCCGTCTTCGCCCGTGTAACCCGTCCGGCTGATGAAGGCTTCACACCCGGCGACCTCGGCCGGACAGCCCGAGTAATACTTGAGCGAACCGAGCGGGACATCGCTCTGCGTCAGTCGCGACAAGATCGACAGAGCCTTCGGCCCCTGAATGGCGATCATCGCGGTCTCCAACGTCTGGTCATCGAAGTCCAAGTCGCGAGCGCGATGTTCGTGATCGATCTCGGCGATGAGCCGCTCGACCCAGGCGACGATCTTCGTCCGGTTACTGGCATTCACCACGAGGCCGAAGTTCATGTCGTTGAGCCGATTGATGAGAACGTCATCCAGCACGCCGCCCGCCTCATTGCAGACCAAGCCGTAACGAATCTGTCCGTCGATGAGATTGTTCACGCGGCAGGTCAGCAGCCGCGACATCAACGGTTCGGCATCAAGGCCGCTGAACGTCAGCCGCCCCATGTGCGAGATGTCGAACAACCCGGCGGCTTTCCGCACGGCATGGTGCTCTTCCACGATGCTCGTGTACTGGACCGGCATCTCCCAGCCGCCGAACTCAACGATCCGACCGTTGTGCGAGGCGTGCCAGTCGTACAGCGGTGTGCGGAGGAGAGATGAGTTGGTTTCATTCATGGCCGATTCCTTGGACCTCGTTGGTCCTGAGTCCGATGTCGGAGTAGAGGCTTGGGTCGAGATCCAAACCGTCGCCATCAGTCACTCGAAACTCGCGTTCGATGATTGCTAATTCGCGCTGAATTTCGAGGTCGCGCACCATGGCATCGAGGTCGGCAGCGAAGTCGTCCAACGTGGGTTTGTCCACCGCACGGCTCCTTGTGGCCAACGTCACTCGCCCGAGAACAGCACGGCCTTCATGTACTCGCGGTTGAGTTGGGCGATGTTGGTCAGTTTGATTCCGGCGGGGCAGGCGGCTTCGCATTCGCCGGTGTTGGTGCAGTTGCCGAACTGTTCTTTGTCCATCGTCGCGACCATGCTGACCACTCGTTTGGCTCGTTCGGTCTGGCCCTGAGGGAGGCTGGCGAGATGCGAGACCTTGGCCGAGACGAACAGCATCGCCGAGGCGTTCTTGCACGAGGCGACGCATGCGCCGCATCCGATGCACGCGGCGGCAGCCATCGCTTCTTGTTGCTTGTGTCCGGGAACCGGGATCGCGTTGGCGTCGGGTGCGCCGCCGGTGTTCACCGAGACGTAGCCGCCCGATTGGATGATGCGGTCGAAGGCAGAGCGGTTCACGACCAGATCGCGCAGGATTGGGAAGGCTTTCGCTCGCCACGGTTCGATGACGATCGTGTCGCCATCACTGAAGCGACGCATGTGAAGTTGGCAGGTTGTCGTTTCGTTGTCGGGTCCGTGTGCCTGGCCATTGATCATGACGCCGCACGTTCCGCAGATTCCCTCGCGGCAATCGTGGTCGAACGCGACCGGCTCCTCACCCTTGGCGATGAGCTGTTCGTTCAGCACGTCGAGCATTTCGAGAAACGACATCTCGGTCGAGACGCCGCTGAGCTGGTACGCCTTCAGCGCCCCCGGCTGGTCCGGCCCGGCCTGTCGCCAGATTTGGAGGTTGAGGTTCAATGATTTGGAAGCGGTGTGCGACATATCCAACGGCCTTCGTAGGATGGGCACTCCTGCCCGTCCTTATTGCGGAAGAGGACGGGCAGGAGTGC
>JAYTQJ010000698.1:0-15395 GCA_043746775.1 Schlesneria sp. | reverse complement strand
TTCGTGAGAATTCAGCCGGCTTTGATGGTCGTCTGAAGTCTTACGACTTCAGCTACACCCCAAAGTAAGTGCCATTGGGCGTAAGCCCCCTGGTTCTTCCAAAGAGGGCTTACGCCCAAGAACCAGGGGGCTTACGCCACCCCGCTCAGATATCTGAGTCACGGACCTCTCAAGATTGACATTGGTTGAAGCCGAGTAAATGTCTCGTGGAACCGCCCGCCGAGGGCGTGAGCAGGCGTGCGATGGAATTGCGACGCCATACGCCAATGCCGCGCACGCCTTCGGCGGGCGGTTCCACGATGGCACCACTGGCTGCAACTCGTAGCTCAGGCGGCTCGCCTGAGATGCGTGTCCAATCGCAAGCCCAGCGCAGGCGAGCCGCCTACGCTACGAAATGCGTGCGAGCCGATCAGACGTTGACGACGGCATGGCACGAGTCTGAACGACTCGATTCACGGGCGTGGCCGGTTCTTCAGCTTCTCACTGGCGCGAGTCAGCACTGCACGTTCGGCGTCGGTCAGGCTGTCCGATCCCTGCTCGTGAATCTTTGCCAAGATCACATCGACCTTGCCTTCGAGATCATCCAAGTCCGGTTCGGGTTGGAAGACCCGCAGCTTGCGTTGCGTCGCTCCGCGCCGCCACACCTTGCGCCAGCGAGACGGATCGACTCGCTCCCACAACCCGGCGAGATGCCAGTTGAAGTGGTGATAGCAGTAGCCGAACGCGATCCCGCTGAAGTGAGCCATCGTGTACGCGGCAACATGCCATCCGATCTCGCCCTGCACCGCTTGCAGCAAGGTGTAGGCATCCAGTGCCGCGTAGATCATCAACAAGACCCAAATCTCAACGGGGATGACCCACGCAAACAGAATCTGTTCGCGAGGGAAGTGCATCGCGTAGAGCGTGAACAGCGCGAGGACGGCGGGCGTGGCGCTCTCTAAAGGCGTTGGCAGCGGGACTGATGCACCGAAGGCCGTGAAGAGCGCCCCCGCCGAGAGAGCCGCGCCGAGATAGAACAACAGCATCTCACGCGGGCCGTACATCCGTTCCAGACGAGAGCCGAGAAACCAGATGCCGAGCAAATTGAATACGAGCGTGAACGGAGACTGCCGGTCGTGGCAGAACGTGTACGTCAGCACGCGCCAAACTTGGCCGCTCAGCGTGGCACTCGCGTCGAGCATGAACCATTCGTCGATCAGTGAAATGCGGCGGGCACCGAACTTGACGACCGCGTCCAAGCCCGCCTCGCGCGTCAGCACCGTCTGAAACAGAAACACGACGACGGTGACGATGATCAACCACCGCGTGGTCGGAGTGTCATGCGCCCACTTCGGACCTTGCGAGCGGTCTTCCTGAAAGTAGTCTCGGTCTTCAAAGCCCATCGCGTGATCCTCGCGCTCTCACCGAAAATGACACCGCCGCGCGGTGAGACACAGCTCGCTGTCGCGCGGCGGAAGTGGGTCGTCGGGACTTGAGCTAATTAGACCCGCAGAGAATGTTGTGCAGGTGAGCCGGGTGGCGTAAGCCCCCGGACATTGCGAATGAAGAGTCCGGGGGCTTACGCCACCCGGCTCACCTACTGAGATTACTGAGCGGGACTACTTAGCCTAGTACCGATCACGGCTTGTTGGCGGCCTGGACCTTCTCCGGTTGTGGCAGCTTGTCGGTCAACTCGACGTTCAATGCTTTCAGGTGATCGACTTCGCGTTGCACGGTTCTCAACTTGCGACGCAAGTCATCCACCTTGGTCAGGATTTGGTTGCGTGACTCTTCCACCTGCTCGACCGCCGCGACCAAGCCTTCGCGGTGTTCGACCGCATCGGCCGCGTTTTTAGAGAGCTGCTCACCGCCGACTAGCTCGGCCTCACGCAGCTTGAGTTGCTCAGCCGCCTGAGCGACCAGTTTCGCCTGCACGTCTTGCGACCGACGCCACACGGCCAGATCGTCTTCGCGCTGGCTCAGCAACAGAATTTGCTTGTCGAAGTTCTGCTGATACGCGGAGGGGAGTTGATTCCGCCAGCGCCACTTCGAGCTTTGCCACGTCGCGCCGTCTTGGTTCCGCACCTTCCAGTTCGGCGTCAATTGAGATTGCACGTCGCGTGCTGTCACAACGGTGAAGTCGCCGCGGTAGACGACGCTGTTGTCGGGTAGAACCTCAAAGCCGTAGATCACTTTCTTCTCGGTGATTCCGCTGTTGGTGCCGAGGTCCACGACCAGTGCTCCTTGAGCCTGCACGGTGGTCGGGACGGGCTGAGATGAGTTGCCCCACAGCTCCAACGCCCGGAAGCGGTCGCCTTCGAGGCCATCGAGCTGCTCCTGCAACTCGGCCAATTTGGGCACGAGGGCGCGGTACTCCTCGCGGGCGACGAACGCCTTCTTGGTCCAGCCGTTGCGGACCTGAATAAGTTTGGAGGTCAGCATCGTCGCCGCCAAAGCAGCCACGACCACCAACCAGACTCCGACTTTTCCCATCGTATGCATTGCAAGGCCCTCGTCATCCCGAGACCCGAAACCACCGCCGCTTCTATCGACCCGAGACCGTCACCGGCGACAGGTCATTCCCCCCTCGGCCCGCTCAACATGTCCAACGCCCGCCGAAGATTCCATCTCTCCGAGTCGCCAGCGTGACGGGCAACTGACACAACCGTCACGACCACACCAACCCGCAGCGTAAGCAAGGAGTGGCGACGCTCAAACCCACCCGGCAACAGCGGAGACATCCAAGCGAGGCGGCGGGATGATAAGAGTCGCCAAAGAGCAGGGTCAAGGAGTTGCTGCGGCCTCACCCCTAAGATCGTTCGGTTCGACAACGAACTCGACCACCGGCACGGTCTCAGCCGATGGAGCCTGCGTTGGGAGATAAAGCAAACTCTTGTGAGCACACCAACTCGAAGCGTGAGCGAGGACGACTCCAAACGGGAATCACGGTAGGCCTAGCAAAGCATTCGTCCAAAAACAGTGGCGTCTTTCGCTCCGCGAAAGAACACCCATTCGCGGAGCGAAAGGCGACAAACGGCGGAGTTGTGCTTGGACAGGTTCTAATGTGTCCTCGCTCACGCTTCGGGTTGGTGTGTTAGCGGGGCGTCTTGTCCCGCGAGACTCTGTTTGTCACAACTTGCTTATAACTTGGCTCTGAACGACGCGGGAGGCAAATGGCGATGGCGCGAGGACGTGGGCTGGCTGCAATGAGTTTGTGGGTGACGTTCCTCGCCGGGTGCGGGGCGGCCAGCATTGCCGTCGAAGTTTCGCCGCCCGTCGTCTCCGAACAGCCTGTCGCTGTAGTGAAACCTGCCGCCGTGACGAAGCCTGTACCGGATGTGGAAGTTCATCGGCCATCGAAGCTGCCGGATCGAATCGTGCTGACGTGGATGAGCGATCCCGCTCGCTCGCAAGCGGTCACATGGCGCACGGATGCGTCGGTCTCGGTCGGTTTCGCGGAAGTGGCTGTGTCTGAAGACAACGCCGCGTTTGTGAAACGTGCCCGACAACTCAAAGCGAAGACGACGCCGTTCAACAGCAACCTGTCGCTGGCTCACTATCACTCAGTCGAGTTCACCGCGCTGTCGCCTCGCACCAAGTACGCCTACCGTGTGGGAGACGGTGCCAACTGGAGCGAGTGGTTCCACTTCACCACCGCTAGCGATCAAGCTGAACCGTTTTCGTTCGTCTACTTTGGTGATGCTCAGAACGATGTGAAGTCGCTCTGGTCGCGCGTCATTCGCGAATCGTTCGTGAACGCACCGAATGCCCGTTTCCTGCTGCACGCGGGCGATCTGATCAACCACTCGAACAACGACGCTCATTGGGGCGAATGGTTTCAAGCGGGAGGCTGGTTGAACGGCATGATTCCCAGTGTGCCGACTCCCGGCAATCACGAGTATGCGAACATCGGGATCGAGACCTCGCCGCCCGACGCCACATTGCCGTTCAATGTGAACTTGAAGCTGACGCTCAGCCAGCACTGGCGACCACAGTTCGCGCTCCCCGAACACGGCCCGCCGGGACTCGAAGAGACCGCGTACTACCTCGACTATCAGGGCGTGCGGATCGTCTCGCTCAACTCGAACGAGAAGCAGGTCGAGCAGGCGGCGTGGCTCGACAAGGTGCTGGCCGAGAACCCCGGTCGTTGGAGCATCCTCACGTTTCATCATCCGATCTATTCGTCGGCCAAGTCGCGCGACAACGTCAAGCTGCGAGCCGCTTGGCAACCGATCATCGACAAGCACAAGGTTGATCTCGTGCTGCAAGGTCATGACCACACGTATGCCCGCTCGGGACTGACCACCGCCGCGACGATCGCTGCTGCCGAGAAGATCGAGGCCGACAAGAACGCTGTGACAGAAGTCACTCGCCGACAGGCAGGCGGCACCATCTATGTTGTCTCCGTCAGCGGCCCGAAGATGTACGATCTCGGCCGACCGGTGCGGATCGAATTCCAGCGTGTCGCCGAGGACACCCAGCTCTTCCAAGTCATCACCATCGACGGCGAAGAACTCCGTTACGTCGCCCGCACCGCCACCAGCCAACTCTACGACGCCTTCACGCTCAAGAAGCGCGACGGCCAACCGAACGAATTGGTCGAACAAGTCCCCGACACGCCGCAGCGAGTTCGTAAGCCAACGACTCCATGATCTCGCCGTTGGGCGAGCTTCAAAAATACGCTTGTAGGATGGACGCCTCGTCCGTCCGAGTTCACATGGACGGACGAGGCGTCCATCCTACGTTCCATTGGAAACTCACTCATGCCCGCCGCCAAATCACTCGACGAAAAGCTCCGCTCGATTCACGCCGATCCCTCCGGCTCGAAGGAGTTCATCATTGCGGATGCCAAGGACGCCGATATGGCGTTTGGGATGTCCGCGCCGGGGACGACGACCGCGCCGTTGAACGGACGCGGCGCGAGTGCCTCCAGTGGCGGCTCGCCCGAGAGTCACGCGAACGAGGTCCGATTCAAGACGCTCGCCGAATACCGCGATCAGATTCGGCAGGTCATCGATCAAGAAGTCGTCGATATCGTGCTGATGTCGGCCAGCACGAGCGATCAACTGGCGGTGCAAGAGAAGCTGTTCGAGAACTCGCGCATCACACCGGCCGCGCGCGCCAACGACGCCAGCGACGTGCATCTGCCGCGCGGTGGGAAAGTTCATGCCGAACCCGCTCGTCCGTTTCGCACAGCTCATCTCGACCACATGCAGTGCGGGCATCTCGACTGTGCCCCGGAAGAACGGGTGATCGGTTCCAACCTCGGCCTGTACTCGGTGACGTTCCTCAACGATCAGACGCGCGACTTGGAAACGCTGCAACGCTACAAAGAGTTTCGCGAAGAGGCCGAACGAGTCGGCTTCCGTCACTTCCTCGAAGTGTTCGACCCGAACGTGGCGAACGTCGTCCCGCCTGACAAACTGCCGGGGTTCATCAACGATCTGATCGCCCGCACGCTGGCCGGTGTGCCTCGCGCGGGTCGACCGGTGTTTTTGAAGATCGTCTACCACGGCCCGCAAGCGATGGAAGAACTGGTTCAGTACGACCCGCATCTCGTCGTGGGAGTCCTCGGCGGCGCAGCGGGGACGACGCTCGATGCCTTCCAACTGCTGCATCAGTCCAAGAAGTACGGTGGCCGCGCGGCGTTGTTCGGTCGCAAGATCAACAGCGCCGAGAACCAGCTCGCGTTCATCGAGTTCCTCCGCCTCATCGCCGACGGTGTGATCGAACCCGAAGAAGCGGTGCGTGCGTACCACAGCGTCCTCGCCAAACTGGGCGTCGCGCCGCACAGATCACTCGACGTGGACCTGACTCTCCAAACGAACGTGATGAGTTACGGAGGCAGCGGCACGACGATCAGCATCCCCGCCGCAACGCCGACCAACGGCTCGACTCCGAAACCAAGCACGCCACAAAAACCAACACCACTCGACAAGCCCGACTTCGCCAAGATGTCACCCGACGAACGGCTCGCCTACCACCGCGAACGGTTGCGTCGCGCGTTGGGTTGAGACCGCTCGGTCTGCGTTCGCGTCTGGCGAAACTGAAACAGGAAACATAGACTCCGCCCGCTGTTGATAAGGGAGTTGAGTCACAGGAGAGGGAGCGATGAAGAACCACCCGGAAGGATCCCGCGTCCGGCGCGCGCTGTGGCGGAAGGCACTTCAGGTCGTCACGTTGGCTGCTGTGCTGGTGCTGACGGTGCCAGCCAGCCCCATGGCGTCCGCGCAAGATTCAACGCCCGTCGTTTCCAAGCCGACGGCAACGGCCGATGGCCTCAAGCCCGCCGCGCCGAAAGGGATTCCCCGTGATCCGGTGGAAGTGTTCCTCGCTCTCGGCCCGCTGATGTATCCGCTCGGCCTGTGTTCGATCGTCCTGGTCTGGTTCTCGATCGAACGGCTGGTCGTGTTGCGACGCGGGCGTGTCATTCCGCGACCGTTCGTGAAGCGTTTTTTTGAGCACCTTGCCGAAGGAAAGCTCGACCCCAAATCGGCGACGAAGTTGTGTGAAGAGAACGGCAGTCCGATCGCGTTCATCTTCGCGCACGGCATCCGCAAGTGGGGCAAGAGCAGTGTCGAGGTCGAGCAGGCCGTGATCGACGGTGGCGAGCGACAGGTCAGTCAACTTCGCAAACACCTGCGGGTCATCAACGGCGTCGCGAACATTTCGACGTTGCTGGGGCTGCTGGGCACGGTCGTCGGCATGATCATTTCGTTCAATCAGATCGCGACCAATGCCGCGATGGGGAAGTCCGAGGAACTGGCGCAGGGCATCGGTCTCGCCCTGTTGGCTACGGCCGTCGGACTGATGATCGCGATCCCCGCCATCATCATGTACATGTACCTCTCGGGACGAATCGACACGCTGGTGATTGAGATGGACGAACTGGCTCAAACGCTGGTCGATAACATTTCCGCCGAAGGGATCGCCGAACAAGCCCGCTCGGCCGCGCGCCCCGCGACCGGAACCAAAGCTGGCATCGACACCCGCAAATAAGGCGAGCGCCAACATTTCGCTCCCCCGATTGGCGCCTGTCCCCTCGCTCGTGGGCAGTGCAACGAATACGTCCGCGAGATCGTAAGAACTTCACGGTCCTCGATCTTTCTGCCTCGATCTTTCTGTCTCCCTCTTCCTGCATGGCCAAATCAGGAAACGAGACAGAAAGATCGAGGCAGAAAGATGAGTACAGCGAAGAGCTGGACTAGCAAGTGTGCCGATCCGGCAAATGAGTGTGTTGTGCTCAATGAGACGCCTGGCACACGACAGTCACTCTCGAATGTCAATAATGCACAGCCCCTTGGGCACGCGCGTCCCCTATTCGACCGACTTCGCGGGCGGAGCGACTGCGGCTGCGGCCTTCGGCTTGGGAATCAGTCCCGCCTGCTGAAGCAGGACCACAATGGCGGCATCTGTTGCCGCACCTCCCGCTGCCGGGCCGACATTGGACGTGGCCATGAAGGCCATGTTCTTCTTCGGGGCGAGCCACGTCACCGCGTACCAATGCGTGTTCGAGCCGTTGTGCGTGAGAACCTTTCCGTTGGCCCACGGGCGCTCGGCGACAATCCAACCGAGAGCGTATTCATCCTTGTCGTTGCCACGTCGCGCGTGCAGCTTTTGGAACGATTCTTGTTTGAGCAGGCGGCTCTCACCGCGCGCCGCCTGCAAATGGAGAGCGACGAATTTCGACCAGTCGGCCATCGAACAGTGAACCGTTCCGGCCGGTCCCAACCCGCGTGGGTTGTCGGCTTGAGGCCCCGGTGGGAGCGAGTTTCCGAAGAGGCCGTGTCCGCGCGGTTGATCGACGACTTTGGCCGATCCCGGCGGACCGAACCCCGCCGACTTCATGCCGAGTGGCTCGAACAGTTCTTCGCGCATGAGTGCCTCCCACTCCTTGTCCGTCGCCCGCTCGGCCATCATTCCCGCGAGCATGAACCCGAAGTTCGAGTACAAGAATTTCGTGTCGGGCTGGTGTTCGAGCGGCTGTTCCAGAATGCCGTCTGTGACGAGCAGCTCGCGCGCCGCCCGGCCCTCACCGCTGGCGAGCATCTTCCGCATGACCGCCGGCGGCGGGTTGGCGGGCAATCCCGCGCGATGTGACAAGAGTTGTTCGAGTGTCACGGCGCGCAGGTCCATGTGAACCCGTTTCACATCCTTCGCGAGCGACTCACCGAGCGTCATGTCCCACCGCAACAGCCCCTTCTCAACCAGCCGCGCACACAGCGTCGCTGTCATCGCCTTCGTACACGAGCCGAGATGCCACAGATCATCGACCGTCACCTTTGCCTCATGCCCGTTCGCCCGGATCCCCGTCGCGCCCAGCTTGATGAGCTTGTCCCCCTCAATCACCGCGACCGCCAACGCATGAACCTTGTGCTGTTTGGCCACCGCGACCAAATCGGCCGACACGTCCGTCGGCTCCGCCGCAGCAGCGAAGGACGTTACGAGCAGTGACCACATCGCAATGAGGCCGTACCTCACGCGGCCCTGAGTGAGTCTCTTCTGAGCGGGGCGGCGTAAGCCCCCTGGTTCTTGGGCGTCAGCCCGTTTGCAAAGAACCAGGGGGCTTACGATCAGCGCAGCAATAACTGTCGTGGCCGACGCTGGCAGAATCGGTTCGGACGCTGGCAGCGTCGTCGGTTCGGATGCTGGCAGCATCCGCCACGATGCGGCAGTGATTTCTGCGCCGGTCCTTACGCCGCCTCGCTCAGATGTCTCGTCAACGACGGCGCGATGTGTTGCTGTGTGAGACTGCTGTCGGTGTCTGGCGATGGTATGCGTCATAGTTTGTTTCTTTCCGGAAGTTCCTCGCAGCGCCCCGCCCCCCCCCAATTAATCTGAGGCTGCGGACGATGGAAGGATCGCGATGGGACAGGACGTTAGCCCGCATGGGCGTGAGTGCCAAGTCGTCTGGCTCTGTCTATACTCCCGCCCTCTCTGAAGCTGCCTGGGGTGACTCCAGCCGCCGTTTGATCATCCTGTTCCTGCCGAGTGCGATCCGTTTCCGATGGCTCACGAATTTCTCACTGACTTTCTGGCGAAGCTGCAAGATGCGGGGGAACTCGTGCGCGTGGCGGCTCCCGTTGATGCGGCTTTGGAATTGTCGGCCATCGTGGAGCGAGTCACTCAGACACACGATGGCGGTCCAGCACTCTTCTTCGAGAATGTGAAGAACAGCCCGATCCCCGTCGTGGCCAATCTGCTGGGAAGTCGCCGGCGGCTGTGTCTCGCGCTGGGAGTCGATTCGCTCGATCAAGCCTCGTCGGCGATGGACCGGTTGTTGAACGGTGAGAGTTCGACGGGCTGGCTCGACGCGCTGAAGCTGACCGCGCCGGTGTCGGCCTCGAACCGCTTCGCGCCGCGCGTCATTAAGACGGCCGTCTGTCAGCAGGTCGTCAAACTTGGACGCGACGTGAACCTGTGGGACTTGCCCATCCCGCGCTGTTGGCCAGACGAAGCCAACCCCACATTGACGGCCGCTCAAACGTTGACGCGCCATCCCCTGACGAACGTCGAGCATTGGGGCAGTTACCCGCTGCAAGTCATCGGCCCGCGTGAAGTCGTGCCGCACTGGCACCGGCAGCACGAGGGCTATCGTCACTGGCAATCGGCTGTGCAGGAACGGAAACAGCTTCCTGTTGCGATGTCACTCGGCGGCGATCCGTTGCTCGGACTGATGGCCTCCGCGCCACTGTTGCCGGGTCTTGAGCGCGGTCTCTTCTGCGGATTGCTGCGCGGCGCGAGTCTCGATTTGGTGCGAGGCCGCTCGGTGGAACTCGACGTTCCCGCCGGAGCCGAGATCATCATCGAAGGTTACATTGACCACGCCGCCACCCCGCAAATGGCACAACCGATCGCGAGTGACTCCGGCCACTACTCGCTTCCCGAAGAGCTACCTGTCATTCAAGTGACGGCCGTCACGCATCGCGCCAACCCGGTCTTGCCCGTCGTCATCGCGAGTCGTCCGCCGCACGAATCGTCGTGGATGTCGCTCGCTCTTGATCGACTCTTTCTGCCGCTCGTGCAACGGTTGATCCCCGAGGTCGTCGATTGGCATCGGCCGCTCTCTGGCGCGAATCGTCACCTGCTGTTCGTCAGCATCCGGAAGGACTCACCGCACCAAGCCCGTCGCGTGTTGAACGCGCTGTGGGGCGCGACCACGTTCGGATCGAGCAAGCTCACCGTCATCGTCGATGCCAACGTGAATGTGCAGCGCGAGGCTGACGTGTGGTTCGCGGTCGGTTCGCACACGCATCCGGGCCGCGACCTGATCTTCAATCAGGGATCAACTCAAATGGACGACCATGCCGCTCCCGTGCGCGGCATCGGCCACGCGATGGGCCTCGACGCGACGAGAAAACTCGCAGACGAAGGCCATCCCCGCGCGTGGCCGCTCCCACTACAACACTCCGAAGAATTGAGGGCCTTGGTGGCCGAACGCTGGATCGAGTTGGGACTCGACCGCTGGCATTAACAGCCTGTTTGAAAATGTAGGATGGACGCCCTCGTCCGTCCGTTTTCAACTAGAAAGCACTCGGACGAGGGCGTCCAAGCTACGTTTTTCAACAGACGGTTAACAGGCTGTTTGAAAAACCGATGTAGGGTGGGACCAGCTCGCTTCGAGCGCCGGCCCCCCATCTTCAATTGCCTTGCTTAATGGTGGGCCGGCGCGTCGAAGCGCGGCTGGTCCCACCCTATGCCTGACCCCGATCTCTTCCCTCTGGCTCACCGCCAACAGCTCAAAGCTAACCGCTTCCCCATGACTTCCACGCTGCCCGTTGATAAGTCCGAAGCCCGTGTCCGCCAGATGTTCGGCGAGATTGCCGGGCGCTACGACCTGATGAACCACGTCCTCTCGGGCGGGACCGATGTCTATTGGCGTTGGCGAACGGTGCGTGCGGTCGCGCCGAGTGGAACGGCTCCGATCTTGGATGTTTGCACCGGAACGGGAGACCTCGCGCTGGCGTACTGGAAGGCGGGGCGAGGCCAAGTCTCCGTCGAAGCGACCGACTTCACGCCCGAGATGCTGCGGTTGGCTGAGGTCAAACGAGACCGTCAGTTTGGCAAGCAGATCGCCAGCGGAGCCGCCTCGCTGAACTTCACCGAAGCCGATACACAGGCTCTTCCGTTTGAAGACAACCGGTTTCAAATCGTCTCCGTCGCGTTCGGCCTGCGCAACGTCACCGACACTGAACGCGGTCTGCGTGAAATGGTCCGTGTCTGCCAGCCGGGTGGCCGCGTCGCCGTGCTGGAATTCTCGATGCCAACGAACCCGCTGTTCGGCTGGGTCTATCGCAACTACTTTAAGTACGTCCTGCCTCGCATCGGGCAGCTCTTCGCTAAGAATCGACAGTCGGCCTACAACTATCTCCCCGAATCCGTCTCGCAATTTCCCTACGGCCAAGCACTCGCCGACAAGATGCAGGCGTGCGGTCTGTCGAGCGTGTCGTTTACGCCACTGACGTTCGGCATCGCGACCCTGTATGTGGGAAGGAAGACGGAGTCAGGAAGCAGGAGTCAGGAAGCAGGGGGAAAAGAGACAGGATGAGACTCCGGAGAAGAGGGCTTACGCCCAAGAACCGGGGGCTGACGCCGCCCCGCTCAGATGTCTCATCACGGACCACGCGAGGTATAGAACCACAGCCAGCAACCAACCAAAACTTCCCGGCTTCCTGACCTCTGACTCCTGTCCCCTTCTTCCGAGCCTCCCCCATGCCCAATCTTGTTGTCGCGATGACCGGTGCCAGTGGTTCTGCTTACGCATTGCGGTTGCTCGAGGTTCTCGTCGCTTCGGGGCGAACCGTGCATCTCACGATCAGCCCGGCGGCAGTCGAAGTGCTGAAGCAGGAACTGAACCTGACCGTCGATCTGAACAATTTCGATCCGCAGCAGCTTCTTCCGACGGAAGAGCAAATCGCGCACGACAGCAAGCTGAAGATGCTCCACCCCAGTGGCGGCGTGGGCTATGCGGCCAGTTCGATCTTCAGCGAAAGCGAAGTGATGACGGGCAAGATTGTCTATCACCACTACCGCAACTTTTCTTCGGGAATCGCCAGCGGTTCGTTCCTGACCGAAGGCATGGTGATCTGCCCATGCTCGATGGGAACGCTGGCCAGCGTGGCGAATGGGCAGTCGCAGAATCTCATTCACCGCGCGGCCGATGTCCATTTGAAGGAGCGTCGCAAGCTGGTCGTCGTTCCGCGTGAGACGCCGCTCAGCGTAATCGCTCTCGACAACATGAAGCGCCTGGCGGAAGGGGGAGCCACGATCCTGCCAGCCATGCCCGGCTTCTATCACGCTCCGCAGACGATTCACGACTTGATCGACTTCATCGTCGCCCGCATCTGCGACCAACTCGGCGTGAAGAACGAACTGATGAAACGCTGGGGCAGCAAGCCGGGAGCGTGATCGCAGGACGTTTGGCAGCGGTGGAGTGATGTGTTAAGAAACGGCCCGTGATTTGTAGGAAAAGTTGAGAGCGCATTTCAAAACAAGTCCGACGCGTAAGTTTTGAAGTTGCGCTGTTTTGGATTTTCACCCCAACGGGGCAGCCCTAAGTTAGCCCAGGGCAAGCGACCAACGGGAGCGCCGCCCTGGGTAGTGACCGTCACAGGTTTTGAAGCCCTGAAGGGGCGGCCCTAAGTCCATCAGCCGAATAGTGCCGCCCCTTCAGGGCTTGAGATTCACAGCAATTCGCCAACCCAGGGCGTTGCCCTGGGCTGGCATAGCATCGCCCCTTTGGGGCTGAAAACCCAAAGAGCGCAACTTCAAAAACGCGCATGCGAGGGCTGAACATTCGATCACTGTGAAGCCCTCGCTTGCGTGTCGGGCTATTTGTTCGAGGCAAAAAACAGGTTTTGAAACGCCCTCTAATCAAGGCAACGCCGGACGATGCACATTCGCGATGGGATTTTGGGGCCGGAAGTGTGCGTGGTGGCAGCGGCTGTCAGCGCGTGTGCTGTCGCGTACTCGCTGCGGCGGTTGCGAGTCGATCTCGAAGACCGAGCCGTTCCGCTGACGGGAATGATGGCGGCGATCGTCTTCGCGGCGCAGATGGTCAACTTCCCGTTGCTCGGTCTGCCTGTGTCGGGGCATCTGCTGGGAGGTGTACTCGCGGCGGTGATGCTCGGGCCGTGGGCGGGATGCCTAGCGATCTCGCTCGTGCTAATCGTGCAAGCGGTGCTGTTCAGCGACGGCGGGCTGCTGTCTCTCGGCGCGAACGTGCTCAACATGGGCGTGGTCGGAGCGTGGGGCGGACACGCGGTCTATGCCGCGCTGCGGCGGTGCCTGGGCACGAGCGTGACGGCCACGGTGTCGTCAGCGGCGGTAGCGGCGTGGTTGTCGGTGTTGGCGGCTGCGGCCCTGTTCTGCTTCGAGTTCGGCTTGTCCTCCCACGCGAGCGGCTTCGATCCGAGCGGCGTCTTCACGCTGATGGTCGTCTACCACGCGCTGATTGGAATTGGCGAAGCACTCATCACCGGCGCGGTCTTGGCGTTCGTCCTCTCGCGCCGCGCTGATCTGATTCCTTCACCCACCCCCGTCCATTCGGTTCGCGCGGTGGGCCAATTCGGTACGGCGGGACTCGTCGCCGCACTGGCTGTCGCCGCGTTACTCGCCCCGTTCAAAAGTGAGCTTCCCGATGGACTCGACGCCGTTTCACAGCGACTTGGATTCGCATCGTTGGAGACCGAACGACCGCCGCTGTTGCTCGATGATTATGCGATTCCGCTGCCGGTCGAAGGCTGGTGGTCGGTGTCGTTGGCGGGATTACTCGGGACGGCAGTCGTGTTTGTGGGAGCCGTGCTGTTGGCACGCGCCGTTCGCGGGAACGCGACTCCGCTGACGCTGGCGGACAACGCCGATGGCTGACTCTCGTTCGCCCGGCGCGGGGACGCCTGCCTCCGACACGTCGCTCTGCCACGGATTGCCTGCCGGAGCGAAGCTGTTTCTGACTCTGTTGGTCATCGTGGTCTCAGGCCTGATTCCGCTGGAACACTGGCCCGCGCAGGGACTGCTGTTGGTCACAGTCTTCATGGCGTTGAGCCTCGCGGGAGTCACCGTGCGTTATCTCGCGCGACGGCTCGCGCTGTTTCTTCCGGCGCTGTTTGTGTTCGGCCTTTCGATCCCCGTGGCCAGTGCGAATGGTCTCGCCTGGAACTGGGCGTTGTCGCTCTGGCTACGTTGCACGGTGTCGTTCTTAGCCGGGCTGTGGCTGATCCACGTTCTGCCGCTGCGCGAGTTACTCAGTGTGCTGCGGCGCTGGCACTGTCCCGTGGTCCTGATTGCCATGATCGGTTTCATGTACCGGTACGTCTTCATTCTGTGGGATGAATTGCGGCGACTCCGTTCCGCTCGCGACGCCCGCGATTTCGGCGGCGGCTCGACGTGGCGAGAGTGGACGATCAACGCTCAACTCATCGGCCTGCTGTTGCTGCGCGCGATGGAGCGGGCCGAACGAACTCACCGCGCGATGCTGGCCCGTGGCTGGGATGGTTCGATTCGGAGCTTGGATGATGAACGGTAACTCGCGCACTGCGGAGAGTCCTCTCGAATGACCGAGCCTGCGATTTTGGAACTGCGTCGTCTCTCCTTTCGATACCCGAACGGTCGCTTGGCGCTGCGCGACATCTCATGCTGCGTTGCCTCCCGCGAGCGTGTCGCGGTGGTGGGGCCGAGCGGTGCGGGGAAGTCCACGTTGCTCATGCACTGCAACGGACTGTTGCCGTCTCCGCCGGTCCAACATGACGGTGAGGCTCAAGTCTTCGTGAACGGTGTCGCCGTGACGAAGCCGCATCTGCGCGAGACGCGCCGTCAGGTCGGGTTCTTGTTTCAAGACCCCGATGACCAACTGTTCTGTCCGACAGTGCGCGATGACGTGGCGTTTGGGCCGCTCAATCTGGGCCTCGATCAGCACGAGGTTCTGGCGCGAGTCGAACGTGGTCTGGCGTCCGTTGGAATGAGCGACTTCTCAACCAGAAATCCCGCCGAACTGAGTACCGGCGAGCGGAAACGTGTTTGTCTGGCGGGCGTCTTCGCCTGTGAACCGTCGGTGCTGGTTCTCGATGAGCCGACGAGCAATCTCGACCCGCGCGCCCGCCGCCAACTGCTCACGATTCTGCGAGCCTTCGCGGGAACACTTCTCGTCGCCACGCACGACCTCGACTTCGTGATCGACTTGTGCGACCGAGTTCTCGTGCTGGACGATGGCCAAGTCCAGGCTGACGGTCCTACCGAACGCATCCTTTCCGATCCGCTCATCATGGACCGCCACGGTTTGGAAGTGCCGTGGCGGCTGCGCGGACGATGAAGCCGTCACTTCGGGGCTTCGCCTGTCGGGTCGCCACCCGCCAAGGCTTCATCCGTCGGGGCGGCGTCCGTCGAGGTTGCGTTCGATGCCGCAGCATTGGCCGAGGCTC
>JAYTQJ010000697.1:0-2946 GCA_043746775.1 Schlesneria sp. | reverse complement strand
GATGAAAACAAAGAGCAGAGACTCGTACTCAATCGTGAAGTTGAAGACGGCGGACCATCCGTGCGGCTGGTGAGGACGGATATTGCCGGAGGCTTGGTGCGGTCACTTCAGCGTCTTCACCCGCACATTGCGATACCGGACGAACTGCTTGGTGAAGTCGCCGCCGCCGTGGACTTGCAGGGCAATGCTCCCGGCGTCGGGGTGACGCTTCTCGGTGTCGGTGAACTCCATGAAGCGGACCTTGTTGATCCAGGTTGTGATCTTCGGCGGATTGCCATCGATCCGTGCCCGCAGTTCGTTCCACTGACCGTGCTTCCAGAATGTCGGCCAGTCTGCGGGCTTGATCGGGCACGGGATCAGAGCGTCCTTGGTCTGAATCTTCGTGACATCGTCGAGGAAGTCGAAGTTGCGATGGTGAATCCCGCCCGGAAGGCCCTCGCCGTAGATGCCGGCGAGGTTGCCGTTGTTGTGGTAATCGACCATGTACTGATACGCCTGTCCCCGCTCATTGCTGCGCAGGAAGAGGCCGCTGTCGGGGCCGTAGTCGTTCTTCATCTCGACGATCACTTCAAAGTTTCCGAACTGGCGGTCGGTCAGAATGATCCCGCCGTTGCCGGGGATGTCTTGGCTCCCCACGACCGCTCCGTCCTCCAGCACCCACTTGCCTCCCGACGTGTGCATGCTCGCGCCGCTGTGTCCGGTCTGAGTACTCACATGCCAGCCCTTGAGCGACTTGCCATCGAGAACGACTTCAAATCCAGAGTCATCCAGCTTGTCCACAGGGAACTCGGCCGCAGTCGCCACGACGGCGGACATCACACAGAAACTCATCGCCACGAAACGCATCATCAGGAGAACCTCTTTCAAATAGAGACAACAGGGACGGGACTATTGGGTGAGCAGAACGAGCTGGCTGTCCCCACTAATCCGAAGTGTGAACGAGGACGAGAGTCGAGCGACATGCGTCCTCGCTCACGCTTCGGGTTGGTGTCTCAATATCCCACCGCCGCGCCATCTTTGCGAGGGTCCGTCGCGCCGTGCAGCGTGCCGTGAGCGTGGTCGATGAGAATGCCTTGATAGCCGCCAAACGATCCCGTCGCCTTGCCGAGCTTGTGTCCCATCGCCTCCAACTTGGAACGCGTCTCGGCGGGAAAGCCGCTCTCCAAGAAAAGCGTGCCGCCGTGAGGTTCCTCCGTGAGGCCCGTCGGTGTGGCCGAGCCGCCATGGCGGATGCGGCTCGCGTCACCGGCCATTTGTGGGTTCATGCCGAAGTCGATCATGTTGACGAGGATTTCGACGTGCCCTTGCGGCTGCATGTCGCCCCCCATGACACCGAAGCAAAACCACGGCTCGCCGTCCTTCGTGACCATTGCCGGAATGATCGTGTGAAACGGACGCTTGCCCGGCTCGAAGCGGTTCAAGTGATGATCGTCGAGTGAGAACAAGTTGCCTCGGTTTTGCAGTGCGAAGCCGACTCGTCCCGGCACGATCTGCGAGCCGAAGCCAAAGTAGAGGCTTTGGATCAGCGAGCAGCAGTTGCGGTCCTTGTCGATCACGGTGAGATAGACCGTGTCGCCGTGTTCCAACTTCAGATCGCCCGAAGCGACGTTGACCGCAGCCTTGTTGAGGTCGATTCGCGCTCGTTGCTTCACCGCGTATTCCTTCGAGATCAGCTCACTGGTCGGGAGCCGGTTGAACGCGGGATCGGCGTAGAACTTCGCTCGATCGGCGAACGCCAGTTTTTTTGATTCGGCAAACAGATGGATGTACTCGGCACTCTTCGGCCCCATCGACTTCACATCGAAGCCTTCCAAGATGTTGAGCATCTGCAACGCGGCGATCCCTTGTCCGTTGGGAGGCAACTCCCACACGGTGTGCCCGCGATACGTGGTCGAGACCGGATCGAGCCAGTCGCTCTTGTGTTCGGCGAAGTCGCGCAGGCTGAAGTGACCACCATGCTTTTCGCTGAACGCCACGATCTCGTGCGCGATGCGTCCCTTGTAGAAAACATCTCGCCCCTCGGAAGCGATCGCGCGATAGGTCGCTGCCAATTCAGGCAGCGCCATGATCTCGCCGATCTGCGGAGGCCGCCCGTCCTTCAAGTAGACTCGCTGCGAGTCGGGCCACGCCGAAAAACTTTTCGCCGCTCCCTGCCAGCCGCTGCCGATGATGTCGCTGACGGGAAAGCCCTGCTCGGCGGTGTCGATGCTCGACTGAAGCAACTCGCGCAGCGGCTTCGTTCCGAACCGAGACTGCAGCGTTTCCCAACCATCGACGCAGCCGGGGACCGACCACGACAACGGCCCGGTCTCGGGAATCTGCCCCTGCGCGTCGGCCTTCTCGCGCAACATGGCCCGCGTCAGTTTGAGCGGACTGCGTCCCGAGGCATTCAGTCCGTAAATCTTCTTCGCCTTGTTGTCCCAATAGATGACAAACAGATCACCGCCGATGCCGCAGCTCATCGGTTCGACCACACCCAGCATGGCGTTCGTCGCAATCGCCGCATCGACCGCGTTGCCTCCCGCCTTGAGGATGTCCAACCCTGCCTGAGCCGCCAGCGGATGACTCGTCGCCACGATCCCGTGCTTCGCCACCACGACCGACCGGCTTTGATGAACATCTTTCGCAGGCCGGTCGTACTCGGCCGCCGACACATCACCTGAGTGGCTCCGATCAAACATGCACAGGACTCCGGTCACAAGGAACGAAAGGAGGGCGAACGTCAAAACGGAACGCGACGCAAGTTTCATTATGGATCTCAATGGCTGAATGGGGACGCTCACGAGTGGCGGCAAGGATTGCTGCGAACGATGGACCGCGTCAACCTCGCCGCCAATGCCAATGCCTTTTTGAATTTGGGGTGCCACGGTCACGGAGCTTCGACGTGGCCGTGTGAAGAGATGAAGACGGTTTTACAAACACACGGCCACGTCGAGGCTCCGTGAC
>JAYTQJ010000696.1:0-2950 GCA_043746775.1 Schlesneria sp. | reverse complement strand
TAAGCCCCCCGGTTCTTGGGCGTAAGCCCGTTTGCAACGAACCGGGGGCTGACGCCCAGTGGCACTTACTTTGAGCGATTATCAAATTGACGTTCAGTGCAACGTAGCTGAATTCGTGAGAATTCAGCCGGCTTTGATGGTCGTCTGAAGTCTTACGACTTCAGCTACACCCCAAAGTAAGTGCCATTGGGCGTCAGCCCCCGGTTCGTTGCAAACGGGCTTACGCCCAAGAACCGGGGGGCTTACGCCGCCCCGCTCAGATGTCTCATCACGGACCGCGCGGGGTATTGACGAAGTCGCTCTTCCTGCCGCGCGCCTGTCACCACGCGGCTTCGGCGTTTCCTTTGGCATCGACGATCCACGGTGTCCAACACAGGGCCAGCTTCACGATGGTGATGTCGGTCTTCTTCGGTGCGATGCTCACGTCGTCGAGGACGAGGCTGTCGGGAGCCGCCCCTTCCATCAACGCGTTGGCTTCGGCCTCAAACTGGGCGCTGAGATCATCGAGTCGCTGCTGGATCGCGCCGACAGTCTCTTCGGCCAGAGCGATATCTTGCTTGGCTCCCGACATTTTTCCGGCGGTGCGCATCGTGGTGGCCATCTTGCCGATGTTCGTCGCGCTGGCCAGCTTTCGACCGAAGACTGCGCCGAGAATCGAGGTGCCCAGCGTGATCGCGGCGGTCGTCGTGGCTTGGCTGGATTGTGTCTTCTCTTTCTCAACCCGCTGGTACGCCTTACGGAGCTGTTCTTGAAGCGTCACCAATTTCGGGCCGTACTTGGTTCGCAACTTCTCGACTTGCAGATCGCGATTCTCCTTCACGCCCTGAGTAATTCGGACGCGGAAGTCCCCCTCGGACTCGCCGGGGTTCGAGACCTCTTTCAGTTCGGCGCACTTCCAAAGCCGCAGCTTCTGCGTGCGATAGAGATGGTCCTTCAGAGCCGACTGCAATTCGGTGAACGTCTTCGCGCGATTCAACTCTGCGGGGAGCGAGCCGAACCCGCCATCCTCATCCGCGTGGTCGTCCTGCTCCGGCTCTGCGTCGGTCGAAATCGTGGCGGCATCCCAGATCGTGGCCGAAACGTTTTCGACAGCAGGTAGGAAGATCGAGAAGTCGCTGAGTTGATCGATCCCCGCACTGGCTTGAGCGAACCGCAGACGTGCCGTGGCGAGCAGTCCCGGTCGGTAGAGCAGCTTCGATTTGCCAAGGACCGACGCCTGCTTCACGACGAACGTTTCATTGACGCCCGGCGGCAGGATCGGATGCGTGCTGCCATCGGCATCACCGAGCGACGCGGTGGCCGGTCCACTCGACGCGGGGAGCGCCGCCTTCTTGTCGGCCATCAGGATGGAAATCTGGTCGCGGCTGATCGGCCCGCGCAGGTAGGACAATGCCCAGCGAGTTTGAAACACGACCGGCTGGTCATCGTGGACGTTGTTCATCAGGAAGACGCGGTTGCCAAGTCCCGCGAGAATCCGCTCCATCTTGCCTCGATCAAACGCAGCCCCCGCCGCGGTCGAAGCCCCTTCCAATCCTTCGAGTACGCGCGCTTTATCGCGTTCGGTTTGCAGTCGGCCCAAGAACCACGTTCCCGCGTTCGAGAGACCTTTGTAGTCGAGGTCCACCGGGTTTTGTGTGGCGAGCATCACACCCAGTCCAAACGCGCGGGCTTGCTTGAGCAGCGTCAGCATCGGGATCTTCGACGGCGGGTTCGCGATCGGCGGGAAGTAGCCGAAGACCTCGTCCATGTAGAGAATCGCCCGCAGGCTCGATGTGCCCGATTGATTGCGCATCCACCCGACCATCTCGTTGAGCAGGATCGTCACGAAGAACATTCGCTCACTGTCGGACAGGTGGGCGATCGAGATGATCGTCAGTCGCGGCTTCCCCTCAGCCGTGTAGAGCAGCTTCTGGATGTCGAGCGATTCGCCTTCCATCCACGCCGCGAAGCCGGGCGACGCGATCAAGTTGTTGAGGCTCATCGCGAACGCGAACCGCTCCTTCGACGGATAGAAGCTCTCGACATCCATGAAGCCGACCTTGTCGAAGTTCGGTTTCTGAATGAGCCGGATCAGCGTGCCGAGATCAACGTCTTTCCCCTCGCGCCACGAACGATCGAGGATCGTGGCGAGCAGGATGTGTTCCTTGCTTTGCAGCGGATCGGCATCGATTCCCAGCAGTGCGAGCAGTCCGGACGCCGACGCCGCAACACGCTCGCGCATCGCTTCGGTGTTGCGGAGCGTCGCCTCGCCGGGGACGTTGAACGACTTGAGAACCGTCAGCGGCAACCCGGCATTGCTGGCCGGGGTGTAGATCGAAATATCGACGGCATCGCGGTACTTGGCGATTCGCTCGGGCGGCTGATCCCACGCCGCGAGACCCTCTTTCCAGACCTTTGCCATCTTCGCTGAGTATTCATCGGGAGTCAGTCCCGCGCGGGTCGCATCAGCCGGATCGACCCACGGCCGGAAGTCGGCGGGCTTGAGGTTCGGGAACGCGAGCAGCAAGTTGCCGAGATCGCCCTTCGGATCGATGCAGATCGCGGGGATGCCGTCGATCGCCGCCTCTTCGAGCAGCGAGAGACACAGCCCCGTCTTGCCGCTCCCCGTCATCCCGACGCAGACCGCGTGCGTCGTCAAATCCTTGGCGTCGTACAGCAGCGCCTCGTCCTCGATCTGGCGTGTCTCCTGATCGAACCGCTTGCCCAGATAGAACACGCCGAGCTTTTCGTAGTCTTGCATCATGCACTCGCTGAAAAGAATGAGGACCGGAAGTGAGGTCACTTTATAGGCGGACCCACCCCACCAGAAAAGTGAATTGGTCGAGTCACGGGGCAGGGCCTTGCCTATCCCTCATGTCTCGCGTTGAGAAATGGTGTGCAGTGCCTAAGAACCTGTCCAAGAATGACTCCGCCGTTTGTCGCCTTTCGCTCCGCGAAAGGGCGCTCTTTC
>JAYTQJ010000695.1:0-6502 GCA_043746775.1 Schlesneria sp. | reverse complement strand
GCCGATGTGTTCGATGCTCCCTACAATCCCGCCGGTTGGTGTTCGCGCAGGGTTCGCGAGGCGGAAGGGCGGTCATGTTGTGGCGGCTGTTTTTGATTTTGGCGGTGCTGCTGGCCATTGCCGTCGTCTTCGTGATTCGTCTGCAAAGTTACGCAGCACTCGCCATCGCGACGACGGTACTCGTTCCCATCATCTTCTTCGTCCAGTTGATCGTCGGCTGGCTCTGCCTGCACAATGTGGAATTGCCTCCCGTCGTCGATGACGAATCAGTGGAGAGCTGACTCCTTTCGATCTGGACCACCGAGTTGCTCGGTGGCTTTGTTTTGCATGACGCTGACTCGCTCTGTTGCCACGACGTTCATTATTGCCGTCGTTCTGACGCTCCTTTTTTGGGGACCACTTTGGTCGGGGTACGGCTTCGTGGGGGGAGACCTCTATCCGTACTTCATTCCGCAGAAGGCGTTCTTTTCCGATCGGCTCCATGCGGGTGAGTTCCCGTTGTGGAACAACCTGACCGGGTTCGGCTATCCGGTGTTGGGGGAGAGTCAGACGGGGGCCGCTTATCCGCCGCATGTCGTCGCGTATTACTGCCTCGACGTGAACACGGCGTACAACGCTGAGCATCTGCTGCATTACGTGTTGTGCTTCGTTGCGACGTGGCTCTTCGCGCGGCGAGTGGGCTTGGGTGCGAGTGGTTCAACGCTGATGGCTCTCGTCTTCACCTACGGCTGGTTCCCGCCGAGGGCGTGTCTCGAATGGGCCATCGTGACGGGAGCCTGGTTGCCGGTCGCGTTGTGGTGCGTCGAGTCGTTCATTCAAACCCGTTGGTGGCGGTACGCAATTGGGCTGAGCTTCGCTCTCGGTCTGCAACTGCTGGCCGGGCATTTTCATTTGGCGTTCATCACGCAGATGGTGGTCGTGGCTTATGGCGCGTGGAGGCTGGCAGGAGTCAGAAGTCAGGAGTCAGGGATCAGAATGAGGGAAGAAGTAAGAAGGGATCAGGCAAAAGAAAGGCGGCAGAGTACGAGCGCAGCGTTTTCGAGTACGCACTCGTCAACGGCCTTGTCTGCCCCCTGTCTCCTGACTCCTGACTCCTTCCGTTCCTCACTCGTTCTCACCTTCGCCATCGTCGCGGGGTTCCTGCTCGCCGCCGTTCAACTGCTTCCTGCTTGGGAACTGAAGACGCGCAGTTCGCGTGCGACCGTGGGGGGCGAACATGATCCGTCTTACGGGCATTTGCCGCCGCTGTATGTCTCGCAACTCGTCACGCCGTTTTGGTGGTACAGCCCGATTGCGAATGGGGATGAAGGACTGATCCGCGACGTGGCCGAGTTCGGTGCGCCGTGGCACTGGTTCGGGCCGCATCACGATCTCGAAGCGGCTGTGCAGCAGACGAAGTTCGGTGCGATTCGAGCGGCTACAAACAAGATTGAAGCCCATCTGTACTGCGGACTCGTCCCGCTGGGCTTGGCGGTCTGGTGGGGACTCTTCGGGCGTAAGCCCTCTTCACCCCCCCGGAGCGGGGGACGTAAGTCCCCTGGTTCTTTGAAGCGAAACCAGACGCCGATCTCGGGTGCGGTCGTTGACGAAACATCTGAGCGGGGTGGCGTTAGCCCCCTGGCTTTTGAAAAACGGGCTGACGCCCAAGAACCAGGGGACTTACGTCCCCCGCTCCGAGAAACAGAGCGAGGAGGGACAGAGCGAGGAATGTCTGCTCGGGGAGAAGTGTTGTTCTGGACCATCGCCGGACTGATCGCGCTCGTCTACGCGACCGGCTGGTTGCTGCCGGTCGCACGCTACATTCCCGGCTTCAATTTCTTTCGTGGTCCGGGGCGGTACGGCATCGTCACCACATGGGCTATCGCGCTGCTGGCCGGTCGGGGATTGGAAGCGTTGTTGGCGCGACGTGAACTGTTGGGCCGTCGCGTGGTGATCGGTCTCGTGTTCTGGTCCACCTGCGGTGATTTGTGGCTCGTCAGCCGGATGGTCACGAATGTCGTGATGGTCTCGCACCCGGCGATTTCATTTCGCGAGCAGAGTCACGTACGTAAACTGCTGCTCGCCGAACCTCTCGCGCCGCGTCTGTACTGTCCCGGTCAAAACGTCGGGACGCTGCTCGGTGTGTCGTGCCTGCCGGTCTATCTCGGCATCGCGCCGCGCGAATACTCCGATCCAAAATTCGCCGGGGCGGGGATGCCGAAGCCAACGAGTGACGGGCGACCGATCGTGGCCAACGCGGACTTCTCGCGCTGGCTGCGGGATTCGGCCGTGACGCACATTCTGAGCTTCGATCCGCTCGACGAGAAATCGTGGCGGGCGACTTCAGTCTGGAGCGGCGTCGATGCGATGCTCAATCGGGCGTGGGGACGGCCCGAGCCAATCTATCTCTACAAGTTGGAGTCGGACGAAGCGGGCCGGTTGCCGAGTCGCGTCGATTTCGCAGATCAGAACCAGTATTTGGTCAGCAAAGATCGTCCCGGTTGGGTTCGGCCCCAGCGTGAAGCTAACCAGATATTGGTCAACACGGAGTCGTCGCAGCGAACGACCCTCGTACTGAAAGACCTCGGCTACCGCGGTTGGCATGCCGCGGCTGACGGACAACCGATTGGCTCCAGGCTATCCGACTGGCGTTTCTTCAACGTCCCTGCGGGAGTCCATCAGGTGACATGGACGTACCGCCCGCGCAGCGTGATGTTCGGCGCGGCGATCAGTCTGCTGACACTGCTCATGTTGGCAATGATCGGTCACGTTCGCTTCTGGCATCGCGACAGATTAGACCGGCATTTAGCGAGATGGTTCAATCCGCGTGAAGACGTGGCGAAGGACGGTTCGCTTTGACTTAGCTGAATTCGTGAGACTTCAGCCGTCTTGGACGATCATCTGAAGTCTTACGACTTCAGCTACACCCACGACTTCAGCTACACCCATGACTTCCGCTACACCCCAAAGTGAGTGCCAATGGGCTGACGCCCCCCATTTGCCAAAACACGAGAGGACATTCCATCAATGACACTTCCCACAACGCGACGTGAATTTTTGCAGGTCGGTCTTGGTGCGCTGGCGGTCGGCTGTGCGGCCGCTTGGGATGCGGCGGCGCTGGCGGTCGATGACGCACCGCTGGCCATCGTCGATACGCACACGCACTTCTACGATCCGACTCGGCCGGAAGGAGTGCCGTGGCCGGGCAAGGATGACAAGTCGCTGTATCGCCGCGTCCTCCCCGCCGACTATCAAAAGTTTGCGAAGCCACTCGGCGTGGTCGGGACCGTCGTGGTCGAAGCGAGTTCGTGGGTCGAGGACAACCAGTGGGTGCTGAATCTCTGCGAACAGGATCCGTTCGTGTTGGGCCTCGTCGGGAATCTGACTCCCGGCAAGGCCGACTTCGCCCAACACTTGGCTCGCTTCGCGAAGAGCAAGTTTTTTCGAGGCATCCGCATCAATGCGGGGCCGCTCAAGACGGGACTCGACAATCCCGATTACGTCGCCGATCTCAAGCGACTGTCAGAGGCGGACCTCGAACTCGATGTGAACGGCGGGCCGGAGTTGTTGCCGCTTGTTGATCGGCTCGCGACGAAGTTGCCTGATCTGCGCATCGCCATCAACCACTTGGCCAACGTGAAAATTGACGGCCCAAAATTGGATGAGTCGTGGCTGGCGGGACTGGCGGCAGCGGCGCGACACAAGCAAATGTTCCTCAAAGTTTCGGCGCTGGTTGAGGGAGCCTCGCGCGACGGAAAGCAGGCTCCGCGCGATCCGAGCTACTACGTCCCGGTCCTCACTGCGGCCTGGAACGCCTTCGGAGATGATCGCGTGATCTACGGCAGTAACTGGCCAGTCAGTGAACGGTTCGCCGACTACGCGACCGTCCAGAAGATCACGGTCGAATACGCTCGCAGCCGAGGCGCAGCGGCGTTAAAGCAGTTCTGCCTTGAGAATGCCCGCCGTGCGTACAAGTGGCCAGAGCGTCCGATCGTCAAGTCGTGATCGCGTTGTGTTCTCACGTTTTGTTTCTTTCCCGGGCGCGCAGATTTGTGACCGAGCCATGTTTTCGTGACGGTGGTGTTCCCCCAGTCTTTACTCCGAAGGAGTTGCGTCTCTTAGCCCAGGGTTGTCGCGCATCGCGGCTACCCTGGGGCATCGGAACAGGTCACGCCTCTACCCCAACGGGATTGCGTCTCGCGCGCCGTGTGACGGTACCCCGTTGGGGTACGTGACGATCCGGCCTCGCTGACCCAGGGTAGCTCGCTCCGCTCGCAACCCTGGGCTTTGAGACGCAACTCCTTCGGAGTAAAGGCGGCACCAGTTCCACTCGAAGGAACGACAACCGCAATCGCGTTGGGTTGCGGGCAAAACCCCGCATTGCGCTCTCACTGCACGTCGGCAGATTCGGCTTGTCCCGTTTAGAGAGCCTGACTACAACGCCGCCCCCCGTGCGAGGCTGTTTGCGCGGAAGAGGGATCGCGTCGTCATGGACTATCGTTTCAAGCCGCCGAATAAGACGTGTGCCGCGACCGGGCGACCACTCGTCCCCGGATCAACGTGCCATTCGGTGCTGGTTGAAAAGGATGGCGATCAGGTTCGGATCGACTTCTCGGACGAAGGCTGGACCGGTCCTCCGGCAGGACACGTCGGCTATTGGAAAACGACGGTGCCGGTCGCACTCGATCCAAAGATGCAGCGGCTCGATCCCGAAACGGCACAGCGTTACTTCGAGCAACTCTCGGAAGAAGCCAGCCCCGTTCACGACCGGCAGCGATACGTGCTGGCTCTCGTGTTGCTTCAACAGCGACGGCTGCGACTCGACAACACCCGCAGTGATGGCGACGACCAAATCTTGGAATTGAGCGGTCGTCACGGCGAAGGAATGTTCGAGGTACGGAACCTCAATTTGCCCGATGTCGAAACACAGCAATTGCAGGCCGAACTGAAGGCTCATCTGGCGACCGAATGGTCGTGAGGGGGACGAATCCAATGCGGATGAAACTGAGTCTGAATCGAGCTTCGTTTAACCGCGTGGGCAACGCCCCGCGAGTCGAACGGCAAGCGAGTCTGAATCCTCAGCCGACGCGCGGGGCGTTGCTCACGCGGTCAAACGAACCCGCTTACTCGGTCATGCTGCGCTCGCTGATCGTGGCACTGATCGTTGTTTGCACGCTGCCTGGCTGCGCGGGGATGCGAGGCTTCGGAAATCGCAGTGCCGTCGATCCGATGGCCGGTGCGCCGAAGCCACGCTGGGCCGAAGACCCTCAAGTCGAAGAGGTCGTCGATCATCTGAATCGCAACGTGGAGAAGCTCCACGCCTGGCAAGCCAACAAAGTGAAGATTCGCGCCAAGGTGGACAACATCCATGTCCCACTGAATGGAATGCTGGCGGTCGAACGCGGGCGGCATCTACGGCTGGTGGTCGATTCGCTCGTAGGCAACGAAGTCGATATCGGCAGCAATGACGAGCGGTTCTGGGTCTGGGCCAAGCGGATGCCGGCACCGCAGTACGTCTCCTGTCGGCACGAGCAATTGGATGACGTGCGACAGTCGATGGGCATTCCGTTCGAGCCGGAGTGGTTGATGCAGGCGCTGGGTGTCTCGCCACTCACGGTCGAGGGAACGAAGTTGGAGATCGAACCGACGGCCCGTCAGGCGCGACTGGTCCAGCAGATCACGTCGGCTCACGGCAAGCCCCTGCGTAAGGTCGTGCTTGTCGATTTGCATCGAGGCGTGATCGTCGAACACAGCATCTACGACTACAACGGCCAGCGCATTGCGGTGGCCCGGTTGGAAGATCATCAACTCGACAAGGCCAGTGGTGCCGTGTTGCCGCGCCGCGTGAAGCTCGATTGCCCGCAAAGCGATCTATCGTTGGTCATGCAGCTCGGTCCGATTGAGGTCAACCCACGCGGCATCCCGTCACAAATCTGGGACATGCCGAAGATGCCCGGCTATCAGATGGTCGATCTGGGCGCGGCGGTCCGCCCCGGAACGCGACTGGCCGCAGGGGCGGGGCCAGCCTTCGGTCTCGAACGTGCCGCCGCCTCACTCCACGAAGCGGTCGAGTCGCCGGTCCAATTCCTTCCGCCCGACTTTGAGGATGAGACAGATAACGAAGACACGTCCGGCCGCGTGAAGCTGACCAACGACGAACCGTTGTTCGACGAGGCTTCTTCGTCCGAAGAACTCTCAGACGAATCGCCATTCGATGGTTCGTCACAGAAGAACCATCAGCCGATTCGCCAAATGTCGAACCAAGGCAAGCGACCGATCCCGCGCGACTGGTGGGCGGACAACTGAGAAGCCGCATCAACTTTACTTGAGAATCTCTGTCACCACGCGGCCACTCACATCGGTCAGTCGGAAGTCGCGACCGTTGTAACGATAGGTCAGCTTCTCGTGTTCCAAGCCGAGTTGGTGCAGGATCGTCGCGTGCAGGTCGTTCACGGACTTCCGGTTCTCCTCGGCCTTGTACCCGAATTCGTCGGTGGACCCCACCACGGTCCCGCCCTTCACG
>JAYTQJ010000694.1:0-6510 GCA_043746775.1 Schlesneria sp. | reverse complement strand
TCGACGCGCGGGGCGTTGCCCACGCGGTGAAACGAGCCAATTCCTACCGTACGAGGTAGAGCCTCCCGAAAGCCTGACAAGTCCGTCACCAACCGGGGAAATCAGATCGTCGCGAGCGGGCGTCACAGCTATCATCGCCATCCGCTCGCGCCCGCGAGCCTGCCACTCGGTCCATAGTGAGGTGCTGCCACCGTGCGAATTCTTGTCATTGAAGATGATCCCGTGATTGGCCGCACGCTCGTGCAGGGCTTCACCGAGGCCGGTCACACCTGCGAATGGGCGCAGGACGGCGAAGCGGGAACCGAAGCCGCAAAGTCTCAGCAGTCCGAAGTGGTGGTGCTCGATCTGATGCTGCCCAAACGGAGCGGCTTGGAAGTGCTCGGCGACATGCGCAGCGCGGGCGTGCAGTGTCCGGTGATCTTGGTGACGGCTGTCGGTTCGGTCGATGACCGGGTCAAGGGACTCAACGCCGGAGCCGACGACTACCTCGTCAAACCGTTCGACTTCGCCGAATTGCTCGCCCGGATCCACGCCATCGTTCGCCGCACGAACCACCGCCCGGCTCCCATCATCACCGTGGGCAATGTCACGCTTGATATCACCACGCGCCGCGTGACCCGCGCCGGTCGCGATGCCGACCTGACGCCGATCGAGTTCAGCATGACCGAGTTGCTGATGCGGTTCGCGGGGCAGGTCGTCACGCGGAAAATGCTCTGCGAACACGTCTGGGGCTTCAACTGGGACGGCACGACCAACGTGATCGAAGTCCACGTGAACCGCCTCCGGGGCAAACTCGACAAAGGTGAGAACGGCGCATCGTTCATCACCACCGTCCGCGGCCGCGGCTATGCGATCGCCAATGAGAACGCGCCGCTCGTGTGAGACTCCAGACTATTCTGGACCGTAGTTCGACCTCGCGCGGTCAGAACTGAATCGTTTATACCTCGCACGGTCAGCGATGAGACATCTGAGCGAGGCGGCGTAAGCCCCCTGGTTCTTGGGCGTAAGCCCTCTTGGGAAGAACCGGGGGGCTTACGCCGCCGCGTTCATCTCATCCATCCGTGATCGGCCGACCGCTGGCCAACCACATCGCCAGTTTGAGGTTCGCCTGCGTCCACAACAGCGGGCAGATGTCGTTCGGAACGTAGCAACCCTCTTCGCGAAAGTACGACTCGGGGCACCGATACGCGCCGAAGCGTGAATCCGCGCGAGTCAACTGGTTCAGCGAACGAGTGAGATGCCGACACTGCTGGCGGCGGTCCTCCGCTTCGTTCGACCGCGCGTGACGCAGGCCATGGTGAATCGAAAGGATCGGATCGAACAGACACCACTGCGCTTCGAGTCCTGGCTGGAGCAGCCGGTCTCGCTCGGCAAGATTGTCACTGAAGTCGGCCGTCCGCTGGTCGGCGGCCAACTTCTGCTTGTAGTCCGCACACCAATACGAATCGCCCAAGTAGCGCCGGATGCCGTGATCGCCCAGCAGGTGCGCGGCCACGTCGCCGGCAATCTCATCCGCCTGCGAATCCGCGACGACGCGATAGGGATAGATGAGGAACAGCAGCGCTGCGTCGTGGCGTCGCTGCTGAGTCGGTTCGTCCTGGCGGCACTCCCACGGCAGGATCGCTTCGAGTTCGGTCCAACCGCGTTGAGCGAGTTCGATTGCGACGGCCTCATGGCGACGATCATCGCCCGTGCGTGACTTCACCCACTTGCCATACTCCTGCAATCCCGCCGTCGCCACGCCGATGCTCGATGCGGCCACTTTGCGGACCTCTTCCCAATGGCCGCTGTCTTCGTCCTGCCAGAAGGAAATGGCCCGCAAGAACTCAACGAGATCATCGAGCAGTCGCACTTCCTCGGGCGAAGGCGTGAGGTCTCCCGCCGCCGCCAGCTTCGAGTACAGCCACAGGAACGCGCCGAGCGCATCGTTCTGGGCGTGCGACCATTTCTCGTTCAACTCGCTCAGCCGCTCGCCATCAAACCGGATGTGCGGCCGCTGCATCGGATCGCGCGGATCGCTTCGTCCAGCGATGGCGTCGGCGAATCGAGGGCGATGTTTGACGAAGTAGCTCATCAGCGCCGTCATCGCCGCCGCCGCTTTGCCTCGTTCGCCCCAGACCCAGTGCGCATGCGCGATGTGAACGTTGTCCCGAACCCACACCGAGCGGTATCCCGTCAGCTCGAACTCCGTCCCCTCACCCGCCGCCGCCGAGAAGAGTCCCGTACTAAGCGTCGGGAACCGAAACGTCCCGCGCTCTTCTAGGAAGCGAAGTACTCGTTGAGCATCCTCAGCCAAATAGTCTTCGCGGATCGCGAGTGATTCGCAGGTCACAGATGAATCGTCAGCAGCGGCGGTCATGCGGTCCTCGTGAAATCAAGTTAACGGAAAATGTGCTTCTCGCGGTCTGTGATGAAACATCTGAGCGGGGCGGCTGACGCCCAATGGCACTCACTTTGGGGTGTAGCTGAAGTCGTAAGACTTCAGAGGATCGTCAAAGCCGGCTGAATTCTCACGAATTCAGCTACGTCGCATCGATCGTCAATTTTAAATTCGCTCAAAGTGAGTGCCATTGGGCTGACGCCGCCCCGCTCAGTAACCTCTCACTCTCCGCCGCGCGAGGTTTACAAGGCAATGGCCCTGCCGACTCGTCGATCTGGCTTCCGGCCTCCCACCCGGCCCTTCTACAATTCGGCCCGCTTTGGTGAGGGTGTTCAGCTCGCGAGATCGTTCATGTCGCACTGTGGTTTGAAAATCGTTGCGCTCTGTTGGTTGCTGATGCCCGTCCGCGTGATGGCCTTCGATCCACCGCCGCCAGCCGACGCCGAGTTCTTCGAGGCCAAGGTCCGTCCGATTTTGATCGCGCGGTGTCTGGAGTGTCATGTTGGCGAGAAGGCCAAGTCGGGACTGCGGCTCGATTCGCGCGAGGCCCTGCTGACCGGGGGCGACAGCGGGCCGGCGGCCGTCGTGAACAAACCGGCCGAGTCGCTACTCGTCGATGTCATCAGCTATCGCAGCGCGATCCAGATGCCTCCGAAGGCGAAGTTGCCTGACTCGGAAATCGCAATCCTGACCGACTGGGTTCGACGCGGCTTGCCGTGGCCCAACTCGAAACCGTCCGTGCCAACGTCATCGACAGACAAGCCCGATGGCCCGCGCTTCACCGATGCGCAGCTGGGTCATTGGGCGTTCCAACCGGTTCGTCGCCTTGAGCCTCCCGCCGTGAAGGGCCTCGCGTGGGTGAGGTCTCCCATTGATCGGTTCCTCTTGGCCGAGTTGGAAGCGAAGTCGTTGAGTCCCGCGCGAGAAGCCGGTCATCGGACGCTGCTCCGCCGCGTCACCTTCGATCTCATCGGACTGCCGCCCACTCCGGAAGAGGTCTCCGAGTTTCTGACCGATCTCGCACCGGACGCCTTCGAGCGTGTCGTCGATCGACTCCTCGCGTCGCCTCGCTATGGAGAGCGCTGGGCGCGGCACTGGCTCGATGTCGCTCGCTACGCCGACTCGAACGGCCTCGACGAGAACCTCGCCTACGCCAACGCCTATCGCTACCGCGACTACGTGGTGAAGGCGTTCCGTGACGACAAACCGTATGACCAGTTCCTCGTCGAGCAAATCGCGGGGGACTTGTTGACGGCTCCCGATTTCCCTCCCTCCCCTCGGCGGGGAGGGCCGGGGA
Organism: Schlesneria sp.; assembly: GCA_043746775.1. Lineage (GTDB taxonomy): Bacteria > Planctomycetota > Planctomycetia > Planctomycetales > Planctomycetaceae > Schlesneria. The sequence goes on along the minus strand of JAYTQJ010000694.1, from coordinate 2,833 downwards.
GGGGGGACGATCGCACGTTGACGCCTGATGCAAGTTCCTCACCCCTCCCCAACCCTCCCCATCAAGGGGAGGGAGTGAAATCAGCAGCCTCGTCTCTGCCTCTCAACCCTCAACCTTCAACCCTCGACCCTTTCGACTCCCTCACTGCCACCGGCTTCCTCACCCTCGGGGCCAAGATGCTGGCCGAGGACGATCCGGTCAAAATGCAGATGGACATCATCGACGAGCAGGTCGATACGGTGTCGCGCGCGGTGATGGGGCTGACGATGGGCTGTGCTCGCTGTCACGATCACAAGTTCGATCCGCTCACCGCCGAGGACTACTACGGCTTGGCGGGCGTCTTCAAAAGTACGCAGACGATGGACAATTTTAGTGTTGTCGCGCGGTGGCACGAACGACCGCTGGCGACTCCCGACGAGATCAAGCAGCGCGACGAGGCGGCGCAGCGCGTCGCCTCGCACAAGCAAGCCGTGGACAAGGTGAAGGCCGACGCGACGGAAGTCGTTTTGAGTGTAGCGCGGCAACACGCGGGGACGTATCTCCTCGCCGCCACTCGCGAGCGATGGCAGACGGAACGCCTGAAGAATGCCAAGCCGCGTGGAGGTGATCCCGACGTGCAGGCCATCGCCGGAGCCATCCTGATCGAGGCCGAAGACTTCGCACGCGGCAACGTCATCAAGGATCGCGAGACCTATGGCAAGGGGATCGGAGTCCTGCTCAACAAAGGTGAGACACCGAACTTCACCGAGTACGACATCGACCTCACACGAGACGCCACGTACCAGTTCGAGCTGCGTTACGCAGCAGCCGGTTCGCGGCCGGTCAAAGTGTTTGTCGATGGCCAGCTCGTCAAAGCCGATGCCGCGAAAGCGACCACCGGTTCGTGGACTCTCGAATCGCAGACGTGGTTCGTTGAGAGCCTGATCGAACTCAAAGCGGGCAAGCACCTACTGCGACTCGAACAACCGACGTTCTTCCCGCACATCGACAAGCTGCTGCTGGTGCCGGTGGAGACACAAGGCGTCGAAATCCCACACGCAAATACAAAAGCCCCCCTTACCCTAGCCCTCTCCCCCGAAGCCGGGGGCGAGGGGACAAAGCCAAAGGTAGAAGCGAAGACAACAGCATCGCTCCCTTCGCTCGTTGGACAGTGGACGAAAGCTCTCGACGCTGCGCAGGACGATCCGAAGTCAGCCTTGGCCGCGTGGCATCAGTATGTGAAAACGAAGCGGCTCACGGTGGATGAGGCATCGCCCCACAACGGCGTCGCGCGACTGTTGGGAGATGCTCAGCCCGAATCCTTGTCGGAGTTGGCCGAACGTTACGAGCGGCTCTTCGCGGATGCGGACCGAGCGTGGCGAGAACTCAAAGCGACGGAGAGCGGCAAGTCGGCAACGGCACTCAGTGACCCGGTCCTCGAAGCGGTGCGGATGCTGATCGCCGATCCGAAAGGCCCGTTCGCGGTTCCCGCTGATCTTGAGAACACGTTCTCGGCGGAAGTGGTCGCGCAGTTGAAGGCGCGGCGCGAGGAACTCAAGCAACTCGAACAAGCGGTGCCGAAGTTTCCCGAAGTCATGGCTGTCGCCGACATGAAACCGGAGAACCTCAAGATTCATCTGCGAGGAAGCCATCTCACGCTGGGACGCGAAGTCCCGCGACAATTGCCTCGCGTGTTGACGGGCCTCGTCCCGACGCCGCTCGCCGAGGGGAGTGGTCGGTTGCAACTGGCTGAGTGGCTGGCCAGTTCGTCTCACCCCCTGACGGCTCGCGTGATGGTCAATCGCGCCTGGCAATGGCACTTCGGCCACGGCCTGGTTCGCTCGGTCGATAACTTCGGCCTCTTGGGCGAACGACCGTCGCATCCCGCGCTGCTCGATTGGCTCGCGACGGAGTTCAGTGGCTGTCGAGTGATCCCCGCAGCCGAGTCTCCGGGAGCTGCTTCATCTGTCACTCATCACTCGCCACTCGCCACGCGCCACTTCTCCATCAAGCACTTGCACCGCCAACTCGTCACCTCATCGGCCTACCGCTTGAGTACCGCGCACGATGCCGCTGCGGCATTGGTCGATCCCGAAAACAGACTCCTCTGGCGGTTTCATCGGCAGCGGTTGGAAGTCGAGTCGTTGCGCGACGCCCTGCTGTTTGTGAGTGGCCGGTTGGACGAGACTCCCGGCGGAACGCTCCTGCCCACCGCGAACCGGGCCTACGTGACGAGCACCGCCAACGTGAACCCTGCGATCTACAACAGTCCCCGGCGTTCGATCTATCTCCCCGTGGTGAGGTCCGCGTTGTACGAGGTCTTCACAGCGTTCGACTTCGCTGACCCAAGTACGCTCAACGGCCAACGCGATCAAACGACCGTCGCCCCTCAAGCCCTGTTCATGATGAACAGCGAGTTCGTCCTGACTCAAAGCCGCACGCTGGCCGAACGACTGCTCACGCGGAGCACCCTCAGCACTTCAGAACGAATCGGCGAGCTATACGAACTCACCTACAGCCGCCCCGCTACGGAAGCCGAAATCACACGAGGCACCGCATATCTCGAACGCCTCCGCGCGACGTTAGGTTCGTCGGGGATAGCCTCCAACGAAGTGGAGGCCAAAGCCTGGACCAGCCTCTGCCGCGCGGTGCTATCCGCGAATGAGTTCGTGTATGTTGAGTGAGTACTGCCCGAGTCCTGAGTGTCGTCGCCGTTCCGCCGTTTAACCGCGTGGGTGTTGCGCACGCGGTCAACTAGCAGCCTGTTGAACAAGGATTGTTGGGAGGGCGAGGCTCCCGCCGAGCCGCAAGAAACAAGTGATATTCCACACACATCCGGCTCGGCAGGAGCCTC
>JAYTQJ010000693.1:0-6515 GCA_043746775.1 Schlesneria sp. | reverse complement strand
TTGAAACTCCGTGACCGTGGCACCCCAAATTGAAAACGACGATGGCCCTGCGCGATCACAACCGCCTCTTGATCTTCGCCCAGCGTCACCATGAGTTGCCACAGCAGCTTTCGCCATTGGCCCGCATTCCTGCGGACACGGACCGCATTCCGACCATCTCAACCGCACAGTCATGACCGATGCGCAGCGTGAATGTCACCCGATCAGGATGAGCGAGTCTCGCCGAGCGAATGGCATCACTAAAACTTTTGCCGAGGAAGTACGTGGCAGACTCCGGTTCCATCGCGGCGAACTCATGCCGATGGTCTCGTTCCAACTCGGCCCGCCAGCGGGCTTCGTAGAGTTCTTTGGCCCTCTTGGCGATCTCACGAGAATCGGCTCGGTCAACCATGATCGCTCCAACCTTGTTCTCGAAGACATCCGCCAACCGTGCTGGTGTGGACGAGGTACTGACAACTATGGACTCATGTCTGGCAGCTTGGGCGGCGGTTTGGGCTTCGCCTCTTCGGCTCCGTTGCCATTGATTGTCTTCTCGTCGGACGACGTACCATTTGGCGGCGTTCCACGCCAACAACCAGCGGCTGACAGCAACACGGCTGCAAGCCAGCACGCCGAGAGCACGCGGATATAGATCTGCCTCATTGCTGTCACACTTCTCACAATTTAGGAGCAGGAAGTGACATCCACTCACGCTCGAACCGATCACGCAATTTGGAGTCTATCGAGTCATACCAAGCAGTGGCCACATAACCGGCTACCGCTGACCCAGCGACGTAACCTCCAACACCGCCAATCGTCGCACCGATAAACGCCCCTGCCGGGACCGTTATCTCGGCGAACGGACCTCCGAATGCACCCACCCATGCTCCGGTGGCTCCGCCTGCCATTCCTCCAGCAATAAACCCGGTGAGTCCACCAACCGCACTAGCATGTGCGATATTTCGTTGACTCAATGAAATCTTCCCGCTTCGGTATGCCAACTCGACATCCGCGATCTCTTTGGCATCAATTGCCAATGCGATGAAGACAGCGATTGGCCCAGCCGCACGCACAAGAACCTTTGTTATCGCAACCCGGCGTGATTGATTCAGCAACCCACGCCGCAATCCGTTTTGCAGGCTGCCGGACGTTGCAAGAATGGACGAATTGGTCTGTTGAGCGGATGTATTACCCAACCATGATGACATCCGACTGGACCTTATTTGATCCCATGCTCCCAACGACCGCGTTGCCCAATGCCGAGTGGCTTTGGACGAGGCTCGTTTCTGAATGTCCTTGAACAGCCGTTCAACGGACTCTGAGTATTTCACCGTTTTGCCGTCTGCCATGTAGCCCGTCACCGATCCACTTCGAGAATTGACGTGCATGACCTCTCCGAGGCTTTCGATGCTCCGCCCCGAAGCTTTTCGGAAGCGGCTTATTTCTAGGGCAAGTGTCCTCATGGCTGAGTTGCTATTCCGACGCATGTTCAACAGGTTCTTGGCGAGCCATTTTCTGGACATCTGCCTGCCGCCGTATTTTGTCTGGCCAAGCTTCAGAGTGCCTCCACGACTGGTCTTAACCTCCAGCAACAAGACATCCTCAATCGCTCCATCCGCTCCTAGCTTTACTGCCACCCGGTCGATTCCGCCATTACTGCCGGACTTGAACTCATGGATTTCTTGGAAGCCACGAAGACGAAGCGACTGCTCTGCAAAATTCTCTCCCCATGCCCCAGTCCGCCCCGTCCACTTGGACGCACTTCGCATGTTGGTCGGTAACGTGACCGGATGATCTACGAGATTCGACGAAACGAGTCCAAATGAACCCGCAGTTGCAACCGATGTAGTGCAAAAGGCGAGACACCCAATTGTGAGTGCATATAAGGTTGACTTCATGTTCACTCCTTCACTCTGAGGATTCGGAACCGTAACGCCCAAAGTTTTTCATCATCGTTTTTCAATTCCTCGAAGGTCTTCTCCCACAACTTGCTGTGCAGTCGCAGAATGTACGGGGAAAGGTGCTCTTCATCGACTTCGGAGAGGTGTTGAATCTTTTCCTTGGTACTCAAATCCTTCCGTGGCTCGATGTCACGAATAAGATGCAACACCTGCTGGTTGTAGAGCCACGTCTTCGTGCGTTGCAGAAGCGTAACCTTCTCATCCACCTGCGTCGCCAAATCGACGGCTCCTGAAACACCGGACTTCGCATAGGGCGTCAGTTCTTGAGCGAGATCAAAGCCGGTTCTTGTCGAAGTCCTCAGCCTGCTGACGGTAGCCGGTGTGTCGTCAGCATTCGCCGACACGGAATCTTTGAGAAGCTTTTGGGTGCTCGTGAGCCAGCCATTCGCTCGTTCTTTGGTCTTCAGAAACAGATCCGCTATGCAAGCCTGTTCTGCTGAATCAATCCTTTGTTGCATCATCTCGACTTGTGATGAATCGTCTTTGTTTGAATCCTTCGTGTCGGAGATTGCTCGACTGAGCAGCATGTCACCCAATGAACTTCGAGCTTGATCGGCGGCACGGGTTCGGATCGGAACAGAAATGGCGGGATTTTCGGCAACGGTCAAGAGATTCAGAACGTCCGAGAATGGCGATTCGGTCTTCTCAATCGGAGTGGCATTCCGCTGAGAGACTTGCGTGAAGCGTTGGCGTGCCGATGCTACGTCCTTTGGCAGTTGAAAATGAATCAGCGATTCTCCGCGACTGATTAGGTCGTCAGCCAAGAACGCAGCCTCATCGCTCGCGGAATCTCGTGTTGTTTCAATGAAAGTGAGAAGCAACTCGAAGAGTTGAGGGTCAGAGGGACGTAGGCGAGAGGCCACGAGGAGCAAGTCGTATGCGTTTGAGAAAGCCCCTGTTTCAAGCTGCTCTTTGGCGAGACGAATCGCATCACTGAACTGCTGAGATTCGTCCGTCATCTGACCGAGACGGTTGGCACTCGAACTGGGATCGCCAGTTGGCAGCTTTGCAAGCTGATCTTCCAATTGACCTAGCCGAGCGTTGGTCTTGTCGAGTAATGCCGTGACATCCGCAAGGTGGGAATCTGCTTGTCGCCTTGGGAATAGCCACGTTGCGAAGACCAGCGCCAGAACGACTACTCCTACAACCACCGCAGGCTCTTTAAGACGGCTCTGGGCCACTGTTCTCTTCCTTTCGTAACGTCTAGGAACTCGGTGCGTTGTTTCGCAAACCCGACACCTCTCGGTTCCGAGTTACGGCACAGTCAACTCGACCAATTCGCCGCGTTTCTCTTGGAGTTCGCGAGCCGTTTCGGGATCGACGTAGTCGCTGTGGCAGGAGGCTTTGGCTTCTGCTTCGGCCGTCATCGTCTTCTTGGTTTTGGCAGCGAGGCGGTGGATTTCGTCGGGGCTGAGGACGCCGCGTTTGCTCAGGATGTCTTGCTGCTCGGGGGTGAGGGCGGCGGAGACCTTGGCCTTTTCCCATTGGTAGTTCTCGTCCTTGCCCGAGGTGAATTCGACGATCTCCTTGCTGATGCGGACGCTGCACCAGTCGTGGCCGCACATGGCGCAGAAGTCGGTGTCGACGTCGAGGTCTTCGTCGTGGTAGGCCCGGGCGGTGTCGGGGTCGAAGCTGAGGTCAAAGTGCTTCTGCCAGTTGAGGGCCGCTCGGGCCTTGGTCAGTTCGTCGTCGCGGTCTCGCGAGCCGGGGATGCCCAGTGCGACATCGGCCGCGTGGGCGGCGATCTTGTAGGCAATGCAGCCCTGCTTCACATCGTCCTTCTTGGGGAGACCGAGGTGTTCCTTGGGCGTCACGTAGCAAAGCATCGCCGCGCCGTGATAGCCCGCGGCGGTCGCTCCGATGCAGCTTGTGATGTGGTCGTAGCCGGGGAAGATGTCCGTCACGAGCGGGCCGAGGACGTAGAAGGGTGCTCCGTGGCAGAGTCGCCGTTGCAACTTCATGTTGAACTCAATCTGATCGAACGGGACGTGGCCCGGCCCTTCGACCATGACCTGAACGCCCTTCCGCCAGGCTCGTTCGGTCAGTTCGCCGAGCGTCACGAGTTCGGCGAGTTGTGCCTGATCGGTCGCGTCGGCCAATCCCCCCGGGCGGAGCCCGTCGCCGATCGAGAACGTGACGTCGTACTCGCGCATCACGTCGCAGATTGCTTCCCAGTGGTCGTACATCGGGTTCTGTTTGTTATGCACGAGCATCCATTTGGCCAGCAAAGAACCGCCGCGACTGACGATGCCGATCAGCCGCTTCTGGATGAACGGCAGATGCTCGCGCTGAACGCCGGCGTGAATCGTGAAGTAGTCGACCCCCTGCGCGGCCTGCTCCTTGAGCGACGCGAGGATGATCTCGGGCGAAAGCTGTTCGATTCGGCGGCCGATGATCATCGAGTAAATCGGGACGGTCCCGATCGGCACGGTGCTGTTGCGGACAATGGCCTGTCGGCAGGCGTCGAGGTCTCCACCGGTTGATAGGTCCATCACGGTGTCGGCTCCCCACCGCTCGGCCCACTTCAGCTTGTCGACCTCCTCGTCGGTGCTCGATGAGACCGGCGAGGCCCCCATGTTGGCGTTGATCTTCGTCTTCGAGGCCCGCCCAATCGCCATCGGGTCGAGCTGATAGCCGAGATGGACCTTGTTGGCCGGGATCACCATGCGTCCCGCCGCAACTTCGTCTCGCACCTGTTCGGGCGTGAGGTGCGGTTCCCGCTCAGCCACGCGCGCCATCTGTGGCGTGATGATGCCGAGCCGCGCGGACTCAAGCTGCGTGATCGGTGTGAATCCGGCGGGCGGCTCCCACGCGGCGGCCTGTTCGTAGTTGTTCTCGAAGCCGGGACGAAGCGTCCATCCCTTGGGCATGAAGTCCCACGCGGTCTTCTCCGACGGCGCTGGCATTCCAGGCGTATCGGGCGAGGCAAACGTGAGTGCCCCCGCGCGCCCCGGCAGCAGCGCGGGCTTCAATGCAAAACTTCCGGGTGTCGTCCCCTGCGCCGTCGTGGACGGATTCAACCCGAGCGGCGGCAACTGATACGAACGATCCATCGTGGCGGTCTTCATGCGAGGCAAACTCCAGCAAACAATAAGCAACGACCGGCGAGCCGGTCAGAATGGGCGATCCACGATCAACGCGATCAAGGTGGTTTCAAGCGGAGCGGCATGGTAGTCCGCGCGAGGGGACTTTTCAAAACGGCTTACATATTCCAACGGGAGACGTTGTGCTGAAGCCTGATGTCCAGAATGGTCACCGTTGATGAGTTGCCGGCAACAACGGTTGGGATTGCCATCTGAGCGCTCCAGCTTCTGTGCCGCATTCCCACTTCCATCGTTCAAGCCTCCGCGTGGGGCTTGATCCTTTACGCGGCCTTTGGCGAGGGGAGCGGGCCAAGGTCGAAGTATCTGGTCGAGGATGATGGGATCGAGCCGCAAGCCGACTGACAAGTCGGGCGGACTCTCTCCACTCAAACATCTCGATGGGACGGTGGCGTTCCGACGAGTAAGCGGATCACCCGGTCTCTCGCATTTGGCTCGTTGACGTGGCGAAAGAATTCGCTACTCTGCGCCTGTGGCGAATTCTTTCGTCACATTCTGATGGTGGCTAGGCGGGCGTGTCCGGCGGATGCGCGACCGAACGCGAGAGTCCGGAGGACAAAAGTGGCGCGATCACTTTCCACGCAGCCGACTGAGGTCGAGTTGCAGATTCTGCGTATCTTGTGGGCGAGCGGTGGCTCGACGGCGCGCGAGGTTCACAACTCGCTGGCCGACATCGAGGAGAAGGACACGACTTACTCGACGACTGTCAAAATGCTGTCGGTCATGCTGGAGAAGGGACTCGTCAAACGGGATGAAGAAGTCAGTCCGCAGATTTATCGAGCGGCCACCAGTCAGAAGGTGACTCAGCGGAAGATGCTGGGGGATCTGATCGACAAGGTGTACGACGGCTCGGCTCTCAGCTTGGTGTTGCAGGCGCTGACATCTCGCAAGGCGTCGCAGGATGAGCTGGCGGAAGTCAGGAGGATGCTCGATGAGTTGGAGGGCCAGTCCAAATGAAAGCACTTCTGGCAACTTCCGGTGGCGTGATGTTGGCCCTGCTCTCTTCGTGGAGCGTGGCTTTGGAACAGGCTGGTCCGGCGCGGCTGCCCAAGTGGGCCGAGCGACTCGGCTGGACGCTCGTTCATTCCGCGTGGCAGTTGGCGGCAGTGGCGGTCGTCGTGGCGGTGGTTGATCTCGCCTTGAAGCGTCGCAGTGCAAACGTGCGTTACGCGGTCGGTGTCGCGGCGCTGATGATGATGGTCGTGTTGCCGTGTGTGACGTGGACTCAGGTTGTCATCGAACATCGAGTGAGCAGCGGGCAACGTTCGTCCGATGAGGCGAGTGCCGTAGGGTGGGACCAGCGGCGCTTCGCCGCGCCGGCCCACCATGAGCGAGGCGAAACCGACAATGGTGGGCCGGCGCCCGAAGCGGGCTGGTCCCACCCTACGGGGGAACGCGCTACCGTTGACCCGTCGCTCCGCCGACGGGACGGGTTGGATGATGCGAATGGCGATGGTGTTGGTGGCGTCCCGTC
>JAYTQJ010000692.1:0-15450 GCA_043746775.1 Schlesneria sp. | reverse complement strand
TTCGCACCGCGAAAGAACGTCCTTTCGCGGAGCGAAAGACGACAATGCAACAGTAATTGATGTGCCGGTCGCCACAGGACGCGAGATCGCTTTTTGAGACCGCCGCCGATCAGAAGAAGCTCCGGGATGACCGGGGCTTTTTTGTTGGGGTTGCTTGTCTGGGATTCGACCAGTGGGGAAGCTCCTGAGGATCCGGTGCGAGATCACTTCCCGGCTTGCGTCTTGTTCCCTCCCCCGCCGAGGGGAGGGAGGAAAGCGGGAAGTTGTTTCGCACCGAATCCTTACACCCTCGCGCGGCAGAGGCTGACACTAACCCGAAGCGTAAGCGAGGAACGCGACACACATCCTCGTTTACACTTCGGGTTAGTGTGTTGCCGCAACAAATGTCTCACCTTCGCCAGCGTGCGGTATATCCGCGACGCCGAAAAACGTTCCTCCGCACCACGAGTGTCACCATGCGTAATCGAACCGACTCCCCAACCCGGATTTTGCACAGTGGTCGTTGGCGTGCGGCGGTGAATTTGGCGGACGAGATGTGCCGCACCCATGCTCTGACCTCTGTCGCGTTGGCTTCGGGGACCGTCAACTCAACAGAAGGTCCGGTTCACCTCGGATGGCAGTCACTGGGCGAGACAACTCCGTTGCGAGACGACTCCGTGTTTCTCGTCGCCTCGATCACAAAGCCGATCGTTGCGACGGGCGTATTGCTGCTGATCGAACGCGGCCAACTGACGCTCGCCGATCGCGTGACCGACTTCATTCCGGAGTTCGGTCGGAATGGAAAGCACGGCGTCGAGATTCGACATCTGTTGACGCACACCTCCGGCTTGCCGGACATGCTGCCCGACAACATCGCGCTGCGGCAGGCGAATGCGCCACTGGGCCGCTTCGTCGAACGAACGTGCGAGGAACCGCTCACCTTTCCGCCGGGGCGCGGTGTGCAGTACCAAAGCATGGGCTTCACGATTTTGGGTGAGATCATCGCGCGGGTAACGGGGCGTTCATGTGCCGAGTTCCTTCAACAGGAGTTGTTCGCGCCGCTCGGCATGAACGACACGGTCCTCGGAGCGTCCGACGAGTGGTTCGAGGGTGAAGTGTCACAAGCGGCTCGCATCCCGACGGTTCACGTCCCCGCCGATCACGCAGATGGCTCGACTTGGAATTGGAACAGCCGCTATTGGCGGCAACTTGGTGCCCCGTGGGGCGGACTGCTGACGAGCGCTCGTGATCTGGCCACGTTCGCGCAGTTCATGCTTCGCGGAGGAACGACTCGCGCTGGAAGGCGGCTGCTCAGCCCCGCTGCCATTGCGGCTGCGACTCGTAATCAACTGGAGGCGATGCGCGACGTGCCCGGCGACGAACGGCGCTGCCGACCGTGGGGATTGGGCTGGCGACTCAATTGGCCCGCGCACAGTGCCAACTTCGGCGATCTGCTCGGACCCAATACGTTCGGTCACTGGGGCGCGACGGGGACCGTCCTGTGGATCGACCCGGACCAGCAACTCTTCGCCGTGATCCTCACCACAACTCCGCAGGAACCGGCTGGCCACAGCTTGTCGCGACTCTCAAACTCCATCGCCGCAGCGTGGTGCTGAAGCTGCGACAAGGTGACGGCTCTAATGCGGTCCTTGACATGCCTAGGTGGCTCCAGTGTGATCCGCCGCCGATGCTTTTACCTCACGCGGACTTGGATGAGACGTTTCTGAGTTTTGGTGAGCCGGGCGGCTCAGCATGAATGTCTCATCGAAGACCGTGTTCATCGAAGACCGTGTGAGGTGTAGAGGTATGACCGTCCCGTGAGCGGGTTGCCCTTGTTTCAACGGGCCGTTCGACACTGTTTCTCAAAGAGATCGCTTCGTGAATCTTCATTCTTGGATTGCCCGTGCCTTGTGGAGTGGGGCCGTTGCTTTGGGCATCGGCCTGATTGCGGGGATGCTCGCGTTGATCCTGCGATCGGTCGGAGACAAATCGGGAGCGATGGCCGTTCGCGGCGTGATGCTGGTGTCCGTGGCCGTGTTCACTTTGTCGCTGGTGTCCCTCGTGGTCTTATTGGCGGTGAACGAACTGACTCGCTCGAATCAACCTCCGCAAGACACCTGACTCGGTCGCCGTTGGGCTGCTCCGCCTGATCCCCGCCCGATTTTCCCTTCGAGACACTCACCGGATGCCGATCAAGTTTCGCTGCAATTTCTGTCGCCAGTTTCTCGGTATCTCGCGTGCGCAGGCCGGAGGCGTCGTCGATTGCCCGACGTGCGGTCGGTCCATTCGAGTCCCGCTGCTCGACGGGACAGTTCAGCCGCTTCCAACGCCCGAACTGAATCTGCAAGACGCGCATCTGGCTCGGGCTTTGGATGAACTCGCACAGCTCGGCGACTTGCTCGATCAGCCGTTGCCGGTCGGAAAACTGGCTGCGATGGGTTTTGAGCGCGAGTCCAATGAGAACGGTGGCGACGGAGACGAAGCGAACCAGATCCCGCAACCCATTCCCGAGCCGATCCCGATCGAAATGCCGATCGCACCGACACCGATCAAACTGGATCGGCCGGTTCAAGTTTTGGAGCCGCCTCCCAACGCCTCCTCTCACATATCAGGGCCATCTGCCGCATCAGGACAAGCGGCATCGAACGTTCCCTCGGCACGCGAGAACGAGCGGAGTCTGATGGCGGAACTGCTGTCACTCGCCCAGTCACCTGTCGATCAACGGTTGCCAGCGGTATCGCGAAGTCACGCCGATGAGTTGCCGCGTTCTGAAAGTCAGTCTGCTGACTTGGCGAGTGGCTCTAAGCCGATGCGACGGCCCGCCGTTTCCTTTCGCAGTGCCCTCGGGGTTCTCGGCCTGTTCCTCAGCGGGATGCTTGTCGAACGATTTGTCCGCGTTTTGGAGTCTCTTTCGCCCGCAGCCTCATCGCATGTGACCGCCCCCGTTGCGGCACCCGTTGTTGTTCCGAGCGAGCTGACGGGACGTATCACGTACAAGTCGGCGGAAGGCGAGAGCCAACCAGATCGCGGTGCTCGGCTGATTGTCTTTCCCGATGAGCGGCCGGGCGAGGTCAAGCTGCCCGTCGTGGGGTTTCGCCCGGCGGACAGCGAGGCCGATGCGCGCGTCGCAGTAGCGGCGATCAAGGCGCTCGGCGGGACAATGGCGGTGGTCGATGAAGCGGGACGCTTTCAGATCGATCTTCCTGCCGGAAGCTATCGCGTCCTGGTCCTCTCCCGCTTCCAGTCTCGTGCTGAAACACAGGCGGCGGACCCCGCATTGCTGAAGCAATTGGCCGCCTACTTCGAGAATCCCACCGACTTGCTGGGCAGAGCCGAACATCATTTCGCGCCGCTGCGAATCAAAGGAACCGGCGAAATCTGGGACCACTCGTTCTGAAGTCAGGAACGGGAACGCAATCACTTTCCGAAGTGTGGTGATGTAGTCCGGACCCCTTGGTCCGGACGAAGTCGTCGGTGACGACCGTGATTACGACTCGTCCGGACCAAGGGGTCCGGACTACGACCCTCGGGAAGTGATTGCGTTCCCGTTCCTCAGAATCGAGGAACGGCATCAACTCAATTGCATCGTGGCTCTGGCCGTTTCGCGAAGGTCGAGCCAGATCAGATGGCAGTTGCCGCACGAGTCAATCACGATGTTTCCGGGACCGTAGTTCGGATGGACGTTCATCGTGTGGTGGCACGCGGGGCAAGGGGTTTCGCGGCTGAGTTGTTCCGGATCGAGTGCCGTCGAACGCGAGGCGGCTCCGCGATATTCGACCCGCCGGTTGCGAACGAGCATCGCGAAGAGTTCCTCCACAATCAGAACGCCGCGACAGGGTTTGCAGAATTCGACCGCCAATCCGTCCATGGCAGCTTTCACCATGCGTTCACGGCAACACGGACACTTACTGCGACCGGGCTTGTCGAGCGAGACGACTCGATCTACCGAATCATCGGGAGTTCCGTGCGACCGGTAAGTGCGACAGGACTCGCAGACCACGATCTGCTGCGTGCCGTCCCATTCGAGCGGCATACCACAGTTGTGACAGTTCATCGGTTGGTGGCTCGTTTTCGGGGGGAAGGAGAGGTTCTCCTGCAACCTAGCTCGGAAGTGGGCCTCGCGGCGGCAGACCGGGCAGAAATCACGAGAGCGCCGGCATGTCGTCTCGTCGAGAGGCGAACCGCGTCATGAGGTGGAGCTTCAACGTCCCTGCAAAATCGTCATGAACGGCGCTCATTCAATCGCGTGAGGGGTGTCTGGGGAGAGAAGGCAGACAAGTCGTGCCGAAACTGCCATCTCTCCGGGCGAACCTCGCCGCGATGTCCGCCGTCAATCGGTCGCATTCGAGTTTCCAACGCAATCCTAGTGTGTTGTCAGCCCTCAGTTTCGGGGTAGCTGAAGTCGTGAGACTTCAGAAATCACCGAACTCTCACGAGTTCGGCTACCCCAAAATTAGGACCTGACCGGGCACTAGCTTTCGCCGGTCGCGTGACTCTTTTGCGAGTTGGCCGGACTCGTAGTAGACTTCCGCCGCCCTTGCCGCGTCGGCGCGCGAGATTTCAGTCCCATGAGAAGGTTGTATGTCCGAAGGACGAGTCCAGTTCCGCAATCACGAGGATGTTCGCAGCCTGTTCGGGGTGCGTGACAAGAACCTCCGCCGCCTGCGGGACGTGTTGCACATTGAGGTCGTTCTTCGTGGCGACGAACTCCACCTGCATGGCGAGCAGGCTCAGGTCGATCTCGGCACGGAAATCGTTTCCGACCTGCGGGCGATCATCGAGCGGAGCGGTCAGCTCGGCGAGGACGATCTCGACCGGGCCATTCACCGCTCGATGTTCCCCGCCCCGAGCGGCTCCGACGAATCGATCGATGTCTTTCACAAGGCTCGCAAAATTCGTCCGATGGGCGACGGGCAACGTGACTACGTGAGGGCGATCCGCGATCACGATATGGTCGTCTGTTCTGGCCCTGCGGGTTCGGGCAAGACGTACCTTGCAGTGGCGATGGCCGTGAATGCACTTCGCTTGGAGCAGGTTCGGAAGATTGTCCTCGTGCGTCCGGCACTTGAAGCGGGCGAGAAGCTCGGCTTCCTGCCGGGTGACATGCTGGCGAAGGTCAACCCGTTTCTACGGCCGTTGCTCGATGCTCTCGGCGACATTCTCGACTTCGAGCAAGTGCAACGTTATCTCGACCGCGAAGTGATCGAGATCATTCCCCTCGCCTTCATGCGCGGCCGGACACTCAACAACACGTTCATGATTCTCGACGAGGCTCAGAACACCACGATCACTCAGATGAAGATGTTTCTCACGCGGATGGGGCATCACTCGAAGATCGTCGTCACGGGCGATGCCACACAGACCGACCTGCCGGACAGGGTCGAGAGCGGATTGATCGACGCGTGGCACCGGTTGCGTGGCGTCGAGGGAATCGCGACGGTCGAGTTGTCCGGCGAGGACATCGTGCGTCACCCGTTGGTGAGGCGGATCGTCGCGGCCTACGACACGGATCGAAATGGCTCGGACGGCAAGAGCGGATTCGACAGGAAAGACCGGGCCGATCGCGGCCATTTGATGACAACAGCCCCCGCCTCGTCGGCGAGCAGTGCTGTGATGGCGAACGGCTTCGATTCCACAACCAGCTCGAAGGCGGAAAACGACTCCAAATCGGAACCGCACGCAGCGGAACTCGATCCCGGCGTGGTCCCGTCCTACGGCCGAACGCTCACAGAGATGTAGTCGAGACGATGTCTGCAAAGTAGCAGGCACACTCCGTGTGCCGTCTGCAAGTCGTGGGTTACGGCACATGGAATGTGCCTACTACTCTCCAAAGTCAGTGCCATGCGGTTTCACGCCGCGTCGAACACAAACAATCATGCGTATTTTTCAAGCTCGCAAATCTCGGCCTTCCCGTGTCTCTGGCATCAAGGTCGGTTCGTGGACCGACAAATTGAGCCGCCACCTCAGCCACGGAGACGTGTTGCTGCGATTGGCTGTTTGCTTGTTGTTCTTGCTGCTGTTGGTCATGGGGATGGGAAGCTGGAACGCACCGTTCCCGCATCGCCTCGGTGACGACGCTCCGAACGGACTGCTGGCGCGGATCGACTTTGATCGGATCAATCTCCGTAAGACGGACCTCGCCCAGCTCGAACGTGAGAACCGTGTCCCACCCGTGTTTCGCCATTCGGCGGCAGAGTCTGAGCGATTGAGAAATCTCTCCGACGAACTGCGGAAGCATCTGATGGAAGTCGCGTCGGTCAAACAGCTCACGGAGCTGTCAGCAGAAGCTCGCGCGGCGTTCGGCTGGGTCTCGGGCGAACCGGGTGCGGCGTTCGAGCCACCGTCTCCCGCGTTCATTGCCGACTGGCAACATCTGCGGGCAGGGATTGATCCCTCGCAATCGGCCGAGCGGCGGATCGACGAATTCGTCGGTGAATTCAGTCAGTTCACCGTGCCACTGCGCCAATCGGGCGTGCTCGATCCGCAAGAAGTCGCGCGGCAGGAGTTACGTCTCGAAGCCGAAATCGCGGTCATTTCTCGCGATGATGAGCGTCATTCGCAGACCTTTCGCGTTGCTGATGTGCTGCTGATCGAGATGCTCAAAAGTACGGGCACCCTGGGGGCGCAGTGGAATTCGTTCACGGCGCTCAAACCGCACCAAGTGGTGTTTGAGCGTTGGCTGTTGAACCGAGGAATTCCTACGCTGGAATTCGATCCCGCCGCGACCAACCGCAAACGAGAGCAAGAGAAACTCAGCACGCCGCCGGTGATCGACTACTACAAGCGCGGTGCGTTGCTGGTCGCACCGGGGACGTTTCTCGACGAAGAGACGCTCGGGATTTTGAAGGCTCAGTACGATGCGGCTGAGGGACGTGTGTCGCTCGCGGAACGGGGCCTGCGCATTGTGACCGTGTTGTTGTTGCTGTTCGTGCTGGTCGGGATGATTGGCTACTACCTGACTCGCAATGAACCGCGACTGGCGACGAGTGTCGGGAGACTGACCGTTTATTTGGCAACCGTCACCGTGGCGGTGATCCTCGCACGGTGGCTGTCCTTCGATCCGTGGCGAGCCGAAGCGGTGCCGCTCCTCTGCCTCGTGATGGTGCTGGCGATTGCCTACAACCAAGTCCTTGCCGCGTTGACGGGCTTCTCGATGACACTGGCACTGACGCTCGCGACCGGTCGCAGCGTCGGTGAATTTGTCGTGTTGATGAGTGCCGTGGCGGCTTCGGTCGTGCCGCTGCATCAAGTTGCCAACCGCATGAAGCTGGTCACCGTTGGATTCTGGGCGGCGGTCACGTACCTGCTCGTCACATGGGGCGTCACCATTTTGGAGAGCCAGGCTCTCGAATCGCTCTGGACCGACCAACGCCTCTTAAAAGCCAGCCTGCAAGGTGCGGGATGGTGTTTCCTGACGGGCTTCCTCGTCTCGGGCGGTCTGCCGTTCATCGAGCAACTGTTCGGAGTCGTGACCGACATCAGTCTGCTCGAGTTGAGTGATGTCTCACACCCGCTGCTGCAAGAGTTGGTGCAGCGTGCTCCGGGGACTTACAGCCACTCCAATGGAGTCGCCGCGATTGCCGAGACGGCGGCGGACGCGATCGGTGCTAACGGGCTGCTCTGTCGTGTCGGAGCTTACTACCACGACATCGGCAAGATGCTGAAGCCGCACTACTTCGTCGAGAACACGACCTCCGGTCAGGTCAGTCGCCACGAGTCACTCAATCCGGCAATGAGTGCCCTCGTCATCATCGGTCACGTCAAAGACGGAGTGGAACTGGCACACCAGTACAACCTGCCAGAACCGTTGATCGACTTCATCGAGCAGCATCACGGGACAACGCTCGTCGAGTACTTCTTTCACGCGGCGACCAAACAGGCCGAAGCGACTCAGGATCATCGGTTCGACGTGGAGGAGTCGGCGTATCGCTATCCCGGCCCGAAGCCGCAGTCGCGTGAAGCGGCCGTGATGATGGTGGCCGATGCCTGCGAAAGTGCCTGTCGCACCGTGACCGAACCGACGCCGAAGCGGATCGAAACGCTGGTGCATGAGATTGCGATGAAGAAGCTGCTCGATGGCCAGTTCGACGAAAGCTCGCTCACGCTGAGTGAACTCGCACAGGTCGAGGACTCGCTGACGAAGTCGCTCGTCGGTATCCACCACGGCCGCATCAAGTACCCGGACGGCAAGCCCGGAAACTCCAAACGAAGTGACGGTGAAATCGCCAGCGTGCGCCTCGCCGACACCTTGCCACTCGCCGTGACGAAAGCCCAATGACCGACCTCGCGCTCGACATCACCGACCAACAGTCGCTCCTCGCCGTCGATCACGACCGCCTGCGAGCGGCCATCGCGCGCGTGCTGGCCGCCGAGCGAATCGCCTCCGCCGAAATCAGCCTCGCCCTCGTCGATGACGCTGAAATCCGGCGCGTCAATCGCGAGTTCCTCGGCCACGATTATGCGACGGATGTCATCAGCTTCCGCCTCAACGATGAGGCTGTTGAGATCCGTGTGGCTGGGGTCGGCGCTTCGCCGCCCCCAGACGCGAAGGCGTTTTCAGACGCGGGCGCGCCCCACCTCGCTGGGGGCCGCGATGCGCGGACCCCAGCCACACACTTTGAGCGATCAACCTGTTCCGCACCGCCACATCTCGAAGGGGAACTGATCGTCAGCACCGAGACCGCCCTGCGCGAGGCGGCGGCCCACGGTTGGACTCCCGCCGACGAACTGTTGTTGTACGTCGTGCATGGACTGCTGCATTTGTGCGGATACGACGATCTCACTGACGAAGCCCGCCCGGTGATGCGCGCGAGAGAGCGTGAAGTCCTCGCCGGTTGGCAACTTGTTCCCACCGGATTGGAAGCGTAACTGGATGATCTTCCTTCCCACATTCCTCGTCGTACTGTGGCTGCTCGCGTTTTGGAGTGCCCTCGGTTGCGACTCGCTGCGCGACTTCTCGTACAGCCGTCTCGAAGACCTTTGCCAACAAAAGGGCGTGCCGGATCGGTTCGGTCGCATTCTGAAGGAGCAGGGGCAAGCGTTGCTGGCGCTGGAGTTCCTGCTGACGAGCGTGACGCTGGTGTTGGCCGCGATGCTGTGTGTCTGGATCGGCTGGCCCAAGGTCGCGGAGGGGACGGCACCGCACCAGATCGTGTGGCAATTCGTGGTCGAGTACGCGGGCTTCGCCCTGCTGACGTTTCTCGCCGCCGACGTGCTGCCGTGGGTCATCGCGCGCGTCATGGCCGAGTCCTTCCTCTGCCACTGGTGGCCAGCGATCGAAGTCCTGCAAGCGAGCCTGCGTCCGCTGCTCTGGATCGCCGATCAGCTCGACCGCTACGTTCATCACCTCGCCGGCCGGGCCGAACCGCAAACGGATGATGCCTCGGTTTTGGAGGAGGACATCCGCTCGGTCGTCGAAGAGGGTGAGCGCGAGGGTGTGTTGGAGTCGGGTTCGACAGCCATGATCTCGCGCGTGATGCAACTTCAAGACGAGGACGTGGGCGCGATCATGACGCCGCGCACCGAGATGCACTGCGTGCCGGTCGATTGCACGCTGGAAGAGGCCCGCGTGCGGCTGATCGAATCGGGACACTCGCGGATGCCGGTCATTGGTGATTCAACCGACGATATCGTCGGGCTGCTCTACGCGAAGGATTTGCTGAAGGCTCTCGAACCGCATCGCACCGGGGAACCGTTTGCCGTCCTGCGCGACATTCTGCGCGAGCCGGTCTATGTGCCGCTGACGACGCGCATCCCGTCGCTGCTCGAACTGATGAAGCGACAGAAGGTCCACCTCACCATCGTCAACGATGAGTACGGTGGCGTCGCGGGCCTCGTCACGATGGAAGACATCCTCGAAGAGATTGTGGGCGAGATTGCCGACGAATATGACGACGGGGAGCAACCGGACGAGGACACGCGCGTGGTCTCGGAATCGGTCGTCGAAGCGGACGCGCGCGTGCGGCTCGACGAACTCAACCGCCGCTACGACTACGGCCTCCCGCTCAGTGACGACTTCGACACGATTGGCGGATTCGCGTTCTCTCAAATGGGCTGTATGCCCACGGCGGGGCAGTCTCTCGACTGGGAACGCCTGCGCATCACAATTTTGGAGGCCGATGCCCGCCGCATCCTGCGCGTTCGCATCGAACTGCTGAATGGAACGACCACCATCAGCGATCCAGAGTGAGGCGTGTGGCCATGTGGAAGCCGGGGTCGTCCACCGGCATTCCGGTTCATCAGGAGTTGGTTTCCGATGCGAAGACGCGCTGGAGCAGATCGGGCAATGTGGCTGCGAACTTGCTGCGCGGCATCACGTCATCACAGCCCGCCTCACGCGCGGCGTTCAACCCGGCTTCATCGACGTGCGAACCGAAGGCAATGACCTGCGGACGGGCCGCGACGGGTAACGCGGCCATGACCTGAACCGGGTCCACGTCCGAGAGACTCAGGTCGAGAAACACCGCGCGTGGTGCGGCCTCGGCCACGCGAAGGTTCAGTTGTTCGATGGTCCCGACGACCTCGATCCGCAGCCCCAGCGAAGCGGCGGTACTCGTGACCTTGCTCGTGAACATCAGGTCGCGCGTCAGTAGAAATCCGTCAGGCGAAGTCATGTCACGGTTCCAGTGAGGGGCGAAGTCGAAGGGCTGGGACGGGTGGCACGAAACGAGTGCTTGGCGAGCCGTGTGCCGTAAGGCCACGGGTTCTTGACAGTCGCAAGAAACCCGTGGCCTTACGGCACGCGGCTCGCCAAGATCAGCCCCCCTTTTGCCCGCGTGGGGCAAAACACCGTCAGACGGGAGTCCGATGGAAATGGACGTGCTTCCAACCAGAAGCCTGCTGCTCCCAGATGCGGGTTTCCATCGCGCACGTCGAGATCGGTGAGCCGCTCCCGTCGAGCTTCTGCACAACGCGGACGTAGGTCACGACGGCGGCCGTGCCCATCACACGCACATGGGGCGAGGCGATCGTCGATTGCTTGGCGGGCTTGGTCGGCGTTCCGGGCAGATCGAAATAGAACTGGTGGAACGGCAGCCCGCCGACCAGATGGCCCAGCGCTTCCGGCTCGAAGCAGGTAATGGAGTCATCGCACAGCGCGACGTAGCTCTTCCAATCACCGGCATCAATGGCGGTCAACAACTGGCGGCTGAGTTTGAGCAGTTCCTGTTCGGCAGCAGACATCGGCGAGAATCCTTGAAGGGGATGAACCGCACTGGGCGGCAGATTGACCGATCGACTCCAACGGCCGATCGAAACGAGGCGGGAGGATAGTCGTGGCCGAAAGGGATGTCAGGGGATAGGGGGCAGGAAAAGCATTGGCAGGAAGACGGCATGAGAAGCCGCAGCCCATTGGTCTCATCACAACACATCAAGGTCAGCCAAAGTGGCCGTCATCGCTCCGCGTGACGAGCCTAACGAGTTCGGTAACCCTGACTCAGACGCCTGTTCTCAGAAGGCTCATCACGCGGAGCGATGATGGCTACTTTGGGTGGAGACCACCGGGGCAAGCCCGGTGAGGTTGCTTACTTTTCACGGCAGTCCGTTTAACTTCCTGACGACCCATTCCGTCGTGAGCAACGCAAACAACACGACCAGCCACGGCCAGCGGTCCCACAGGGGAGACTCTTCGTAGCGCGAGGTTGTCGCTTCATACGTCTTGAATTGCTTGGGTAGCTCGTGCAGTTCATCGAGCTGGAAAACGCGACCGCCGCTGGTGTCGGCGATCTGTGTGAGGAGGTCGCGGTTGGCGGAGAGATCGCTCAGTTCCAAGCTCGGGCGGTCGTGAACATAGAGCGTTGCTTCGACCGGCTTCTCGCCGAGGTCCGCGTTCTCGGTGGTCAGAGCCACGCGATACTCGCCCGCTGGCAGTGAGACCGCCCTGCCCTCGAACTGCAATGGCCGATCCGTGGCCGGCGTGAGGTCGATCGTCGTGAACGGCTTGTCGTGCTTGTCGCCGACACGGAACAGATCGGCCTTGGCCTTGAGCTTTGGAAACCTTTGCAGGAACGGGGCCATCCACTTGGCTCGAAAGAGCGCGTCCTGACCGAGTTCGACATCGGTCTTGTCGAGTCCGAACCGAACGAACTCGTTCCCTGATGTCACCTTGTTGGCGGCGGCCCACCGCGCGAATTGCGCCCAGAAACGATGGTGATATTCGTCGCCAACACGATGCCGCCAGCGCCAGGTTCCGTCGAAGCCCAGCCACACGACTTGTCCCGCGCCGAGATGCTGATGCACGATCACCGGTTGCCGCCGTTCGAGTCCCAGCGGTGCGGCGAGTTCCGGCGGAAGGAGGGCCGTGGTCCAAACCGTCGCGGCGGGCTTGGGCTGCCCCAGCAGCAGCGCCATTTGACCGGGCAGTCCCGCCCAGATGGTTTGGTTTTGAATGGCATCGCCCGCGAACTGCAACATCGCTTGTTGTTCGCCCTCGCCGGTCAGTTGCAGCGGGAGACCTCGCAACAGCGGAGCCGTTTCCCCCGCGCGGTCGGCCACGATGAGCGGCCTCACATTCGTCACCGGCAGCAATTGGTCGAGTACCGGCGTGCGATACGCGAGCGGTAGCCAACGCTTGCCGCTGGAGAGAATCAGCGTGCCGCCGTCGGTCACGAAGTCACGCAACCGCTCCCACGTCGCATCGTTCATTCGATCCGGCGGAATGTCTCCGAGGATGATGAGGTCGAGGTTCGCGAAAGGCGACGCGGGCGCGTTGCCAACCGGCGCGGCAGGATCAGCGACCGCATCAAGCTGTTCGAGGCGGCGCGGAAAGAACGTATCGGGCAGCACGCCGAGATACGGTTGCTGGAAGAGGACTCGCTTGAGATCGACTCGTTCATCGCGTGTGAGCGCGGCGTCGAGGTAACGGAACTCCCAGCGAGCGTCCCCCTCGACGAGCAACACCTTCGCGCGATCATCGACCACGGCGAAGGCGAACGAGCGCGAGTTGTTGTCGTCGCGTGTCTCCCCTTCCAAGACCGGCGTCTGCAACACATAGGACTTGCGACCGATGTCGATCGCGTCGAGATCGAACTCGACGTTGACGCTCGGCCCCGTCACTTCGATCGATCGGGTGAGCGGCGCGGCGGCGGGGTCATCCTCGCGCACCAACTCGACCACGAGCGTCTTCCCCTCGAAGCCGACGGTGTTCAGCACCGCCTTCAGTTGCGGGTGGTCTCCCTTGTAAACGACCTGCGGATATTCGAGCGACGCGATCGAGAGGTCTTTCGGGCGGAACGTGGAACCGAGCGGAATTGGAAAGATCGGCGTCTCGACGGCCTTCAATGAGGCTGCGAGCGGTGTGAGGTTCTTCCCCGAATGATCGCGTCCGTCGGTGAACAGGATCAGCCCGCGCACGTCTCCGCCACCCGCTCCGCCGACCGGTTGCAGTGCTTGCGACAAATCGGAGGTCTGCGTGATGAGGCTCTTCGATGGCGACGCGATCGCCTGCTCCAACTGACCCTGTTCGACGGACTCGGTCTTCCCCGCGAACAGAAACAGTTCGAGCTTGCCGAGATGTTTGAGTTCTTCGAGCAGCGGCTTCGGAACCGTTGCAAGGAGACGCCGCGCGACCTCGCGCCGCGGCAAGGCATCCAGCTCGCGAAAGAGCCCGAACAGATGCTCGCGCCGCGTCGTGGACAAAGCCGCGCGACGCTGCTCGTCAGCGGTCTCGCCGGGATCAACCCAGTCCGGTTCTTGACCCGCTTCAAACGCCCGCTGCCAGCGGTCGAGACGGGCATCGACCGCCGCGTTGCCGATCATTCCGAGACCTCGTGCCCAACGAAGTTTCTCGCTGCGCATGGCGTGAACGTCGGTCGTCGCCATGCTGTCCGAGACATCCACGCCGATCAGAATCCGCCCGGAACGAGACTCATCCCGCGTCCAACTCAGCACGGGTTGCAGCAGCGTCATGAGCACGACCGAGAGGACCGAGACGCGCAAACCGAGCAGCCAATTGCCGACGGTGCGCGAGACCAGACGCCGCTCGTACCGCAGCAGCATCACAATCAAAACCAGCGTCAGCGCAATGGCGGTGAGGTGCGCGAGCAGGATCCACGGCGAATGCGCTCCATGAAAGACAAGCTCTGGGGTGACGGGTGGCATGGTGGGCCGATTGTAACGACGAGTCCGTTCGCACGGCGGTCTCGACTCGGTGAAAATCGGCAACACAAAGATCGACCGTCTGAATCGTGACCTAGACTCAGGGAGGGATCATGGCGCGAGGGGAGTCATGGGTCTTGGGCGTTAGCCCGTTGCCGAATCGTTTCGTTTTCGGAGCGGGGGACGTGAGTCCCCTGAACCCGCTCGATACTCCATTCAAACGCCGAACCAGGGGACTCACGTCCCCCGCTCCGAGTGAGCGTGCGTTTCCGTCTCTTCATTCGCCATCGTTACTCGAGAGTTTTCACACGATGTCTCAATCCGCGTCCGTGGAATGGTGGAACAAGTCGCTCGACGAAGTCGGGCTGCATGGCATGGACAAGCTCGTCGATTCCAGCGGCAGTTGGGATGCGTTGCTGCAATCGGGACGAGAAGACCTCGCCCAGGCGTTGTCTCTGACGGACATGATGACCGGACAAGATCGAACCGTGCTGGAGATCGGTTGCGGTGTCGGACGGCTCTCCGCCGCGCTAGCTGATCAGTTTGGTCGAGTCCTCGGTGTCGATGTCGCTCCGACCCTCATTGAAGAAGCCCGGCATCGCAACACACACGAGAACATCTCGTTTGAAGTGTGCGATGGCGTGCGGATTCGTCCCAGCGGAACGGACTTCACCTGCGACACTGTCTTCACCTGCGACACCGTCTTCTCCTACGAAGTTCTGTACTACCTGAACCGACAGTCGCTGACGACATACTTTGAAGACGCATTCGCACTCCTGACGAGCGGTGGTCAGTTGGTCTTCCACCTGAACATGGAGCCGATCCACGTAACCACGCGACTGAGCTTTTTGTTTCGCCGCGCGCTGTATGCCTGCGGGATCAAGCAGTTTCGAGGCTGGCCGACCGGAGCCGGTTTGAAGCGGTATTTCCATTCGGAAGCGTGGCTCAGACAGACTCTGTCCCACATCGGCTTTCGCGTGGAGCGAATCGTCGGTCCCAACCTGCGTCAAAAATGGATCGTGGCCGTGAAGCCGTGACAAATGGAAGACATTTCAAAACCAACCCGCAGCGTAAGCGAGTTGACCAAGTTTCAAAACTAGCCCGGCGCGCAAGTTTTGAAGTTGCGCAATTTCGGATTTTCGCCCCAACGGGGCAGTCCTAGGTTAGCCCAGGGCAAGCGACCAACGGGAGCGCCGCCCTGGGTTTCAGTCGTCGCAGAATCTCAAGCCCTGAAGGGGCGACCCTAAGTCGATCCGCCGAATAGTACCGCCCCTTCAGGGCTTGAGATTCACGATTATTCGCCAACCCAGGGCGTTGCCCTGGGCTGGCATAGAGTCGCCCCTTTGGGGCTAAAAACCCAAACAGCGCAACTTCAAA
>JAYTQJ010000691.1:0-15511 GCA_043746775.1 Schlesneria sp. | reverse complement strand
GTTAAGGATTTCGGAGCTACAAAACAGGCCCAATCGAACGTAGCAGAAGTCGTAAGACTTCTGGAGAGTCATCGGGGCGTCAGAATTCTCACGAATTCTGCTACAGAAATCCTTAACGGCGTTGCCCGCTGCCTGCCCGATCAAAACACGATTAGCCTCTTGGTTCCGCGTTCCGCTCTGCCAACACCTCCCTCCCTCTCAGGAACTCAGAATCAACATGCCCGAACCACAATCCCCCGCGCCGCTGGTCGGCGTCATCATGGGGAGCAAGTCCGACTGGGAGACGATGCGGCACGCGGCCGACATCCTGACCGAGTTCTCCGTCCCTCACGAATGCCGCGTCGTGTCGGCTCACCGCACACCCGCTCTCATGAACGAGTACGCCGCAACGGCTCAAGGTCGCGGGCTGCAAGTCATCATCGCGGGTGCAGGTGGAGCGGCACATCTTCCCGGCATGGTCGCCTCGCAAACTGTGCTGCCTGTTCTCGGAGTCCCCGTGCAGAGCCGGGCACTGAGCGGGATGGACTCGCTCCTCTCCATCGTGCAGATGCCGGGTGGCATCCCCGTCGGGACGCTGGCCATCGGTGACGCTGGAGCCAAGAACGCGGGACTGCTCGCCGTGAGAATCCTCGCCACGACGCGCCCGGAACTCCAAGCCAAACTCCACGACTTCCAACAGCGCCAAGCCGACCGCGTACTCGGAGACACACTCCCGTGACACAAGCCATTCTCCCGGGAGCCACACTCGGTGTCCTCGGCAGCGGTCAACTCGGCCGCATGTTCGCCATCGCCGCACGGCGGTTGGGCTACCGCGTTCACGTCCTCTCGCCCGACGACGACACTCCAACGGGACAGGTCGCCGACCTCGAAGTGAAGGCCGACTATCTCGACCTCGACCGCGTCGCCGAGTTCGCCCGCAGCGTCTCCGTCGTGACGTTCGAGTTCGAGAACGTTCCCGCCGAAACGACCTCCATCTGCGAACGCTTCGCGCCGGTGAGACCCGCCGGATCGGTCCTCTTCACGTCACAAAACCGCCGTCGTGAGAAGACCTATCTCCGCGATGCCGGTCTCCCTGTGACGCCGTTCGCGTCCGTCGAAAGCGTCGAGCAACTGACTGCCGCGCTGAAACAACTCGGCACGCCAGCCGTTCTCAAAACGGCCGACTGGGGCTACGACGGCAAAGGCCAGGCTGTCATCCGTTCCGTGGAAGAGGCCAGCGCCGCGTGGCAGAAGCTGGGCGTTCCGCACGCCATTCTCGAAGCCTTCATCGACTTCGACAGCGAACTCTCCGTCGTCGCCGCGCGCGGCATGAATGGCGACTTCGTCAGCTACGGCCCGATCGGCAACACGCACAGCAATCACATCCTCGACATCTCCGTCTGCCCCGCGCGCGTCCCCGCGCGTGTCGCTCAAGAAGCGATCGAGATCGCCCGCGCGGTCCTCGAACGACTCGACGTGATCGGCGTCCTCTGCGTCGAGTTCTTCCTCACGCGAGACGGCCGGCTGCTCATCAATGAGACCGCGCCGCGACCTCACAACTCGGGGCATCTCACCATCGACGCCCACACGTCATGTCAGTTCGAGCAACAGGTCCGAGCCATCTGCGGCCTGCCACTCGGTTCCAGCGAACAACGCTCGCCGAGTGCGATGGCCAACCTTTTGGGCGATCACTGGGAGCTAGCTCGCGCCAATGCCGGTCACGTCCCCGAAACCGAACCAAACTGGCCCGCGCTTCTCGCTCATCCCAACGTGAAGCTGCATCTCTACGGCAAGCGCGAGGACCGGATCGGCCGCAAAATGGGCCACCTCACAGCGCTCGCCAACACCGTCGATGAAGCCGAACGCATCGCCCGCGCCGCCCGCACCTCAATGGCCTCACGCTGACAGCTTGTTGAAAACGCAGGGTAAGCGTCTCGCTTGCCCGTGACCGCAGACCGATCAGCATTTCACGGTTGGCAGCAGTTCGCGTTCGGCGGAGACTGTCACCGGGATCGACTTGAACGCGGGGGTGCGCGATCGGGGATCGGACGCGCGGGGGACGAGGACGTTGCATTCGGGGTAGTACATCGCCGCGTTGCCCGCACGGATTTTTGGGAACGCCGTCGCGATGATGTCCCGCATCTCGCCAGTCGTGCTGCGGATCGTGACCGTCTGTCCGTCTTTCAATCCGCGCCGAATCAAGTCGTCGGGGTGCAGCAGGATCACGTTGCGCGAGTCGATGCCGCGATAGAGGTCGTACTCCTCGTACACGACCGTGTTGAACTGGCCTTCGCTGCGAATGGTCATCAGGCGCAGTTCGTTCGCGCCGCCGACCAACTCGGGCAGCGCGTGCGTTTGCAGTTGAGCACGGCCCGTTTTCGTCGGGAACTGCGGCGTGTAGAAGGTGCGACCGGCGAGTTGAAATTCTTTCTTCGTCGTGCCGATGTCCTTGATCTCGTCGAAGCCCGGCACGACCTTGGCAATCGCGTCGCGGATACGGTTTGTGTCCTGCATCGACCGCCAGTCGATCGGCCCGCCGTTTCCAAGCAGGCCGCTGGCGATGCGAGCGATGATTTCGATCTCACTCTTCGGACCCACGTGCCGCGCCGGGCCACCGTCACTTAGCCGAACGAAGTTGAACATCGACTCCTGCGTCGTGGCCTGCGGCTCTTCATCGCGAGCCAGCGCGGGTAACAGAATCGTTTCGTCGGCCAGGCCATGCGCGTGGCCGGTGTTCAGCGTCGTGTTGAGGTACACGAGCATCTCCAACTGCTCCATCGCGTGCTTGGCGAACGTGGCGTCGGGGTTCGAGCCATACAAGTTGCCGCCGAGACAGAACCCAAACTTCAACTCCTTCCGTTCCGCCCCCTCCATGCACGCCATCGTGTCGAGACCCGTCGTCGTCGGGAGCGTGAGGCCGTACTCCGACTGCAGCCGCTCGAAAATGGCGTCCTTCAATTTCGGGGTGACTCCCATCGAGCCGACTCCTTGCACATTCGAGTGCCCGCGAATCGGCAGCAGCCCCGCGTTGGGACGACCGACCATCCCTCGCAGCAGCGCGAGGTTCGCGATCGCTTCGACGTTCTCGACGCCATACGTGTGATGCGTGATCCCCATTGTCCAAGTGAAGACGACGTTCTCGGCGGCGGCGTAGCGTGTGGCAATCGCTTGGATCGCCTCCGCGCCGACACCCGCCTTGCGGTAGATGTCGTCCCACTTGTGAGCCGCCAGACTCGCCTGCAACTCGGGCCAGTGATCGCAGTACTGCGTGAGAAACTTCTCGTCGTGAGCGTTCATCTCGACGATCCGCTTCGCCACGCCGGTCAGCAGCGCGAGATCGCCGCCGATGTGTGGCTGCACGTAGAGTGACGCGATCTTCGTCCCGAAGAAGAGGCTGATCGGATCGCTCGGCACGCTGAAGTTGACGAGGCCCGTTTCGACAATCGGGTTGATGACGACAACGTGGCCACCCTTGCGACGAATGTGCTTCAGCGTGGACATCAGTCGCGGATGGTTGCTCGCCGGGTTGCCGCCGATGATGAACACGAGGTCCGCGTGATCGACATCCTCCAGCACCAGCGTCGCGGTTCCGGTCCCGAGCACACTGTTCAGCCCGACGCCGCTCGCCTGATGGCAATAGAAGCTGCAGTTGTTGACGTTGTTCGTCCCGAAGACGCGAGCAAACACTTGCAGCAGGAACCCGGCCTCGTTCGAGCTACGACCGCTGAAGTACCAGAACGTCTCGTCAGGAATGATCCCCTTCAGCTTCGCGATGATCTTCGCGAAGGCTTCATCCCACGAGATCGGTTGGTAGTAGTTCTCGCCCTTGCGATGAATCATCGGCTGCGTGAGTCGCCCGCTCGTTTCGAGTTCCCTCGGTGAGAACGATTGAAGCTGCGCGACCGAGTACGTTTGGAAGAACTCGGGCGTGATCGCCCCCTGCATGTCGGCCACCATCGCCTGCAACGACTTCTTGCAGACCTCGGGAAAGACTCCGCGCTCGTTGACCATCCCCCCCTGCTGCCCGCCCATCCCGAGCGCACACGTCTTGCAGGCATTCTTCGACCGCATCGCCTTCCACAGCTTGAACAGCCCGCCCGCCTCACGCGCCTTGCGAAACGTGTACAGCATCGCAGGCCAGCCGCCACCCGTGTTGACTCGTCGCATGATGAAACCTTCCCGAGATCAATCTCTTACACCAACCCGCAGCGTCAGCGAGGGCGTAAACGCATGGGGGCGAGTCTACACAAAGTAGCCATCATCGCTCCGCGTGATGAGCCTTCTGAAAACACGCGTTTGAGTCCGTGCAGCCGAACTCGTCAGGCTCGTCACGCGGAGCGATGACGGCTACTTTTGCTGGCCTTGCCGTCTTGTGTCGAGACCACTGACACGAGGTCGGCGGAGGCGGCAACCCTCACCTGTGTCCGAACTCATACTCATCCAGCGACTCCGGCTTCATCGTGATGCTGTAGCCGGGGGCCGTTGGTGGCAGGTAGTGACCGTCGCGCATCGTGACTGGGTCGAGGAAGTGTTCGTGCAAGTGACCGGCGTACTCACAGAGGCGGTCTTCCAGCGAACCGCTCACGCAGATGAAGTCGATCATCGCCAGATGCTGCACGTACTCGCACAGCCCGACTCCGCCCGCGTGCGGGCACACCGGCACGCCGAACTTCGCGGCGAGAAGCAGCACGGACAGGACTTCGTTCACGCCGCCGATCCGGCAGCTATCGATCTGACAGACGCCGATCGCCTTCGCCTGCAAGAACTGCTTGAACATGATTCGGTTCGCACAGTGTTCGCCCGTCGCCACTTGAATCGGTGCGACGGCTCGCGCGATCGCGGCGTGACCGAGCACATCGTCGGGGAACGTTGGCTCCTCGATAAACCACGGCTTGAATTCGGCCAGCGCCCGCATCCACTCGATGGCTTGAGGCACATCCCACACCTGATTGGCATCCATCATCAGGCGACGGTCCCAACCGATCTCTTCGCGCAGGATGCGGCAGCGACGGATGTCGTCCTCCAGATCGCGGCCGACTTTGATTTTGAAGACGTTCCAACCTTGAGCCAGACAATCGCGGCAAAGCTGTCGCAGCTTGTCGTCGTCGTAGCCGAGCCATCCGGCCGAGGTCGTGTAGGCGGGATAGCCGTCTCGTTCGAGCAGCGCGATCCGCTCGGCCTTCGTCGGTGCGAGCCGCTTCAACATTTGCACGGCATCGTCCGGCGTGAGGACATCGGTCAGATACCGGAAGTCCACGCACGCGACAAACTGCTCGGGCGTCATATCGGCGATGAGCTTCCACAGCGGCTTTGCTTCGACCTTGGCCCACAAGTCCCACACGGCATTCACCACCGCAGCCGTGGCGAGATGAATGGCTCCCTTCTCGGGACCGATCCACCGCAGTTGGCTGTCGCTCGTGATGTGCCTCCAAAACCCAGCCATGTCCGCCGTGAACGACTCCAACGTTCGACCAACCACAAGCGGCGCGAGGGCTTCAATCGCAAGGCAACAGACCTCGTTGCCGCGCCCAATCGTGAACGTCATCCCGTGCCCCGCCACATCGTCAGCGCGATCGGTGTGCAGCACGACATACGCCGCCGAGTAATCGGGATCAGGGTTCATCGCGTCCGACCCATCGAGCGTCTGCGAAGTGGGAAAGCGAATGTCGCGAACGGTCAAACCGGTGATGGTCGTCGTCATTTCGAGTGGTCTCACAAACAATGCTGAGAGGGCGAATGTTCAAGTTGTCTTACACGACCGGATGGCCGGTGCTGTCTACAGACCCCATCCGCCTCGTGCGGATGGTGAACGAGACGGTGAGCTAGCTGGTGCCCGTTCGGAAGGGCCTCAGACCCCATCCAGCTTGCCTGGATGGTGAATCAGATAGTCCGGCCGCAAGGTCATTCACGTCGTCCAATCTGCTTCACCATCCGCACGAGGCGGATGGGGTCGTCATGCGAGTCGCGTTGTTCCCGAATTAGCTCTCCGTCTCGTTCACCATTCAGACAAGCTGGATGGGGTCGAAATCCAATGCCTGCAATTCGGTAAGGTCTGGAAACTTGAACACCCGCCCCAATTCGTTGCGAGATCCCTCAAACGAAAAGCCCGGCGGTGGTAAACGGCCGGGCTTGGAGAACTACTGAGATCGAGATGTCAGTGCCGCGCGTTGATCGTCGCGAGGGCCGCTGCGGTCTGTCGCTTGGCGGTGCGAGTTTCGTTGATGACTTGTTGGAACCGCTCGGGGTAGGGAACGCCTCGCATGAGGAGCAGGGTGTCGCCGTTGGCGTTCGTCAGGCGGACATCGCCCGTTTTGTAGAAGGCTTGGCGCGAATCGGGGTCGATCGACACATCGGCGATCTGGGCCATCGGCACTTCTTGAATGAGTCTGAAGCCGAGCGAGGCGACTCGCTTCACGGCCCGGTTCGTGACGACATAGCGTTCCCCGACGACCTTCATCGCCAAGTAGATCAGCATCCCGAGCGGCGCGGTCGGCAGTGCGAACACATGCGAGAGTTTGATCCCCCAGATGCGAACCGGCACGGACTCATACAGGTTGTTCAAAACCTGACCAATCCCGGTCGCGGCGATCGACGGATACAGCTCTTCGACGATCGATTCGTAACCGGGACTCACCCCCGAAATGGCCTGTTGTTTGTGCGTGGGCGGCTTCTTGGTCAGCATGGTTCAGCTTTGTGTTTGTGGCGAAAAAGTGAGGTCGAAACCGGCGGGCACGATAGCCAATGAAGCAGGGGAACTCCAGCGTTCCGGGAACGTGGGGATGAGTGTGAAGCCGTAGTGAGAAGCGAAAACAAAAGGGTTCATTTCGCCAAAGCGAGTCGAGGACTTGTTGCTTTAGCCCGGAGGGCGGCAGGTCGTAGCCCACGGCGTGAGCCGTGGGAAAATGAACGTAATAATTGGCAAGCCCCGGAGGGGCGACACCTTTGATCGACATTTCACGTGGTAATCGCGAGTCACGTAACGAGAGTGCCGCCCCTTCAGGGCTGAAGTCGTTGTGTTCGACCTCACCCACGGCTTACGCCGTGGGCTACGACCTGCCGCCCTCCGGGCTGAATACAAAAACGCTCAGCACGTCCACCCCAGATGATCTGAACCAACTCAGTTCAACAGTCAGCGTTCCTACTTCGCCTCTGGCACCGCGATCCTCAACACGCAGCGAAAGCCCACATCGGGGAAGCCCTTGCCGATGTCGCGTCCTTGCCGTCGCCATGCGGACCAATCGGCGGCTCCCCCTTTGACGACACGCAGGTTGCCGTTCGAGGACTTCTTCGGGCCGGGCCAGTTGCGGGGAGTCTGATTGCTCGACGCGAGGGCATCGCGGTGAGCGTTCTCCGAGTAGAGGTCCGAACACCATTCCTTGGCATTCCCCGCCAAGTCGTAGATGCCGTAGGGACTCTTGTCGTTGGCATAGGCTCCCGTGATCGTCAACGTCTCGGGGGAGCGCGGCACCGACCACACGGCTCGGCCATCACCCCACGGCGTTCTCAAGCTTTCCGGCCCGCGTGTCGCCTTCTCGAACTCGGCCTCCGTCGGCAACTCCATGCCGAGCCACCTGGCATAGCCCCCCGCCATCCCCCACGGGACGCCAAGAACGGGCGTCGTCGGTGATGCCGAGGGATTGGAGACGGGAGGGATCGGCTTCTTGTTTTCCTTCTGTTCCTGCCGGTACTTGTCGAAGTCACCGACGGTCACTTCCAAGAGGTCCATGTAGAACGTGTCGATGTTCACGGCGAACTCGGGCTGGCATTCGTTCGGGCCATCGTTGCTCCCCATTCTCACGACGCCTCCTGCAACGAGAGCCATCATGGTGGCGGACTTCTCGCATTGGATGCGGAGTGGCAAACCGTCATCTGAGTACCCCGATCCGGAAATCGCCACGAAGCCTTTGGGAAGCGCAAAGCCCGCTTTCGGTGAGCCTGCTTTGGTGGGACGTGGAGCCGTGCCGACGACCATCCGTGTCGAATCGAAATTGCGGTCGCCACTCACCACGGCAAACATCTCGTCAGGCTTCACGCGCAATGGAGGAGCAACATCCATCGGTGTGCCGACAGTCGCGATGTTGAACACGCTGCGCGGATCGGTTCCCGCCGGCAGGCTCTTACTGTCACTCACGGCCGGTCGCCGGGCACCCGGCTTGGAAGCCGCCTGCTTGGCTACGGCGGGAGCGGGAGCCGCAGCAGCGGGAGCCACTGCCGGACGAGCTGCGACCGGTTTCTTGGGGGGAGCTGCCGAGCCTCCACAACCGGAGAGGATCAGCCCCACAGAAGCCAACGCAACGCATCGCATGGGAATGGTCAGTGTCATGGGATCACCTTGGTGTGCATGGTCACTTCTCGCGGGTCTCAACATCGAGTTCGTTTAACCGCGTGGATAACGCCGTTAAGGATTTCGGAGCTACAAAACAGGGCCAATCGAACGTAGTAGAAGTCGTAAGACTTCTGGAGAGTCATCGGGGCGTCAGAATTCTCACGAATTCTGCTACAGAAATCCTGAACGGCGTTGCGCACAGTGCCGCACGACTGTTGTCTCACTTCGCCGGGTCGAGCTTCACCTTCAGCGTCACTTCTTTCTTCTCGCGCACCACGACGACATCGACTTCATCGCCCGCTTTGAACTTCCTCAGAGCCGCGTCGAAATCGTCGAGGTTCGTGACGGCGTGGCCCCCCAACTTGATGATCCGGTCGCCCCCTTTCATGCCCCCTTTGTCGGCCGGACTGCCGGGAGCCGCCGCGCTGATCGAGTAGCCCGGCTCCTCATTGCCAAACTCGGGGATCGACCCGAAGTACGGCCGGTTGCCGCCGCGATTCATCGACGCGTTCCCTTTGACTTCGACGTAGCCCGGCTTCTCGGGGTTGGCGACGGTCGTCGTGACGAGCTTCTCAATGAGATCAGTCACGCGGGCGACACCATCAATGTTCAGCTTGTCCCAATCGTCGGTCGGCTTGTGATAGTCGGGATGCTCACCGGTGAAGAAGTGCAGCACGGGAATCTTCTTCGCATAGAACGACGAATGATCGCTCGGCCCGAAGCCTTCGGGTTTGAAGATCAGGTGAAAATTCCCGTCACCGTTGTGTTCCTTCAACTGCGGTTCCCAGCGGGAACTGGTGCCGGTCCCGTAGACGATCAGTTTTTGATCGTCCTTCAACCGGCCGACCATATCCATGTTGAACATCGCGATCGTCTGTTCGAGTGGAAAGACCGGCTCCTTGCAGTAGCGAGCCGAACCGAGCAACCCGAGTTCCTCACCGGTGAACGCCATGAAGACCATGCGCCGCGCGGGTTTTTTTGTTCTCGCGGCCTCACCGTAGCGACGAGCCAGTTCCAAGAGCGAGATCGTTCCGGAAGCGTTGTCGTCGGCCCCGTTGTGAATGTCGGTCGATCCCGGCGCGAGCGAGCCTGCGCCGCCACGCCCGACGTGGTCGTAGTGTGCTCCGATGACAACCGTCTCGTCGGCGAGCGGCCCTTCGCCGTCGATCACTCCGATCACGTTGAAGACCTCCGTCTTCACCTTCTCCATCGCGAGCGTGCCGCGCGCCTTCCAACCCGCAACCGTCGCCGAGCGCGGTTTCAAGTCGGCGTCGATCTGCTGTTCGAGTTCTTCCTGCTTCACACTCAGCACAGCGAACAATTTGCCAGCCGATTTTTGCGTGATGTGAAACGCAGGCGGGGTCGGCTTGTTGTCACCGTGACCTGCGTAGCCGAACTTCATCAGCGCGTCATCGTTGGGCGAGGCTCCCGCCGCTTTGACCGACTTCCACTGATTGACCGCCGCCGTCAGATCGTTGCGAGCGGCCGTCGTCTTCTCACTGTCGGTCACGTCAACGGCGACAAACGCTTCCGCACTGGCAGCCACTTTCTCGCTCGCCTTCGCGGCATCGTCGCGTCGTTTTTCGACCGCCTTCCGTCCCGAGTAGACATCGTTGACGAACAGCACCGCTGCCGCTTTCTTCGCCGCCGCGTGAGCCATCTTGGACCGCAAGTCCGCATGCGCCGCGAACGAATGCGCCGCCTTGATGTCGGCCTGACGGGGCGTTCGTCGGAGCATCACGATCACTTTGCCAGTCACGTCGATCCCGGCGAAGTCATCGTAAGACTCGTCCTTCGCCTCGATGCCGTATCCGCAGAAGACGACCTCGGCCTCGAACGGTCCCGAACCACCGAACGAACACGCCTCGCAGTCCTCGCCCAGCTTGAGTTCGATCGTCTCGTTGTTCGGCCCGATCAGTTGCAGCGAAGCCGGTTCGGTGAGCTTCGCGCCGGTCGTCAGTTCAAATTTTTGAAGTGCTCCGCCCGCCACTCGATCCACCGCCAAGCCCGCTTTCGCGAACTGCTCTTCGATGAACTTCGCGGCGAGATTGATCCCGTTGGTCCCCGGCCCGCGTCCTTCCAGTTCATCGGACGCCAAGTATTTGACATCACTCAGCAGCCGAGCCTTCGCGTCCGGCAACGTCTCGCCCTTGAGCGGCATCACCTCCGCCGCAACCAGTCCCAACACGCCAATCATCAACGCCACAACTCGCAACATCAGCCACCTCATACAGCACACGGCCCAGATTGAACTCAAGAGGGGCGGGATTGTAAGCGGAGCCTCACATCATCGGACAGTCTGGCTGATCGCTCACCAGAAACCGTCGCCTTCTCCAAATTGGACGTTTCCAACAGAAGTGGTGAGTCGGGCGGCGTAAGCCCCCGGACTCTTGTGATTGCAGCTAAGAATCCGGGGACTTACGCCGCCCGGCTCACCTGATTTCGACTTTTGTCGGACACGTCAGATTGGGGTGCCACGGTCACGGAGCCTCGACGTGGCCGTGCGAGGACGTGAAGGCCGATTCACAATCTCACGGCCACGTCGAAGCTCCGTGACCGTGGCATCCAATACACCAAGGCGATTGCCCTGGTCGCTCGCTTCGAGGCATCGCGCGTTGACCATGCCGCGCGATTCTCTCAGACTTCGAACCTGATCGGCCTGTCTCGAATTTTGCTTCTCTCATTACTGGACCCGATGCGTGCGGCAGCGTGTGACTCAGCTTGAACTTCGACCGCAACGCTTCCAGTTGCTGCGGCTGCTCGTGGGCTGCGCGGGGCTGATTTGTAGCTGGGTCGTCGGACTGAGCCTCCCTGTGTTGCCAGCGGTTGCGGGAG
This sequence comes from Schlesneria sp., assembly GCA_043746775.1. GTDB lineage: Bacteria > Planctomycetota > Planctomycetia > Planctomycetales > Planctomycetaceae > Schlesneria. Next base: position 4,371 of record JAYTQJ010000691.1, on the reverse strand, counting down.
AACCGTCTCAGGATTTCAGCCACTCGATTCATCGCACCGTCTTCGTTTCTCCCGGCCACTTCGTCTGGGATCAGATCGTCGCGCCGATCGCCTCGCGTGGTGAGGCGTTGGCCGCTTCAAGACCGCTCGATCTGCCGCGTCGGGCACGCGTCACTCGGACGCATCGGCCGCTGCGCCAGTTCACGTTTGTGGATGGCGACCGTGTCTCGGGCGAGTTGCTTCAATGGGAGCGCGACTCGCTGCAACTGCGTCTGGCGGGCGGACACGTCGCAACGGTGAGTCGAGCGAGCATCGAGTCGATTGCCGTCCCGCCGAGTGAAGTCGAGGCGATCACGCAGCCGTCGCTCACGTTGTCGCCGCAGGAGGCTTCCGCGACCGTCGCGATCCCGAGCGAAGAGTCACGGGGCACGCGCGTTCAATTCTGGTTTCGTGTGGAGCGGGCGGCCCCGTCCATCCACTGCGGCAAGATGAGCTTCGATTTGAGTGCGCTCGATCCGGCCAGCAACACGGCCAACAGCGCGACCGAACGGCTGTCGTTGCAACTCGACGAGACTCGGCTGGCCGTGGTCGAACGTCCCCAAGCCTCCGCCCGTTGGACGACTCAGTCGGCCGAACTGACACCCGGCTGGCACTGCCTCACCACGGTCAGCACCTCGGCGCGGTTCCTGTGCTTGGTCGATGAGACGTTGTTGGCATCGAGTTCCGATTTGCGGGCGTCTCTCAAAGCAGTCCACTTCACGCCGCGCGCGGGCGTCGCGACGAACGAGTCTGACGTGAAATCTGACGAGCAAAGGCTGGACTGGATCAGCGATCTGCTCATCAGCACGCTTCATGACGAGCGGCCTGTCCTCTCTGGCCGTTCGTCCGAGGAGGATGATGTCGTCAGCACGCACGCGGGGGACGAGTACTTCGGTCGGATCGAGTTGCTCGACGAAAGCGGCGTCCGACTGAGCAGCCTCGCAGGGCAGGGGGCTTGGCCGTGGAGTCGCCTCGCGGGCGTGGCCTTTCGCCCGGCAGAGCGACCGGTGAGCAGCCCGCTGTCGGCGTCGTCGGGCATTGTGGCGCGGCTCGATTGGCAGCCGTTCGTGGACCGGCCTCAGCTTCCCGCCGATCGGCTCACGGTGACGATCCTCGCGGTCGATCGCGAGACGCTGCTCGTGACGCACCCGTGGTTGGGCCAGTTCCTCGTCCCGTGGCGAGCGCTGCAACGAGTCACGCCGCTGTTCGTCGGTCGGTCTCAAGTCATCGACGCCCGCCGCGTTCATTTAGGTGACTCAATCCGCGCCGACTTCCGACGGCCTCGCCCCGATGGCACGTCGTGGCGCGGTGAGTTCGAGATGAAGCTCGACGCGCACGATCGCGATGAGAACAGCCACGTCTGGCTCTCACTCGACGCGGCCGACTTGGGACCGAGCCACCCCGACACACCGCCCGGCAGTCCGTTCTTGAAAGAGCTGCGCGCGGGACGGCTCGTCACCGAAGTCGTCGTGAACGGTGAAGCGGTCGGCGACCTGAACCGGCTCATCCGCTTCAAAGCCTCGGCTGAAAAGCCCGATCCCCTGCGCTGCCCACTCCCCCGCAAGTCTCTTCGCCTCGGAACCAACACGCTCGAACTACGTCTACGACCGTTGAGTGAAAACAGTTCGAGCTTCGACGACTGGGAGTTCTCAAACGTGCGGCTGGAGGTGCGTGGGCCGTGATGATGTGTTGGCGGGAGTTGAAGGATGGCGGCGGCGTGAGGTGATTCCATTCACTCGTCGCCTTTGAAGCTCTGTTGCTTGAGCTGCGAAGCAGCGTCAGCGAATAGCCTTGGGCGTCAGCCCAAGGTTGGCGATACAAGAAAAGTCTTTGAGCCGCGAAGCGGCGACAGAACGAGGCACGCCAGTCCCTGCCGCCGCTTCGCGGCTCAAGGCGTCAAGGTGATCCTTTTCCTTGGGCTGACGCCCAAGGCTATTTGCTGTCGTCGCTTCGCGACTGTCGAACAGGACCATCGAACGCGACTGTCGAGTCGCGACTCTTGAACTGGACCGATTCCTCGCTCACGCTGCGGGTTGGTGTCGCGCTACTTCTGCCGTTTGATCTGCGACCAGACATCGCCGTCGAACAGCGTGACGAGCTTCGCCAATCCGGCCGCGACTAATTCTTCGCCCGAGACGAACTTGCCGGGGTTGTTCCAGCGGCGGATCGTGTCGATCGAGGCGTCATCGGTACAGCCGAAGAGCCGCGCGATGAGGCCGTCGTGGTCCGCTTCCATGATTTTGAAATGCCGCGCCCATTCGGCCGCCTCTTCCAATCGAACTTGCTCGTCGCTTTGCCAGCGAATCGGATGGAAGAGCAGTGTCGAGTGCGGCGTGACGAAGCGCGAGGCACACGCCGCGAACGGCATCAGCGCGGCGGAACTGCATTCTCCCGCGACGACCGCTGTCGCCTTGAGACCGCGCAGCCGAATGAGCGTCGCCAGTGAGAGTCCCATGAACGCGCTGCCGCCGCACGAGTCGAAGAAGATCGTCCCGCGCGAGTTCCTCGGCAGATCGAGCAACTTCTGGTGCAGTTCGCCATCTTTGTCGGACAGTTCGCCCGAGATCACGATCTCCCAGTCGCGCGCTTCGAGATCGAAGTCGGACGGACGGCGACCGATCCCCGGCGCGGGATAGGGTCTGAGCGGACGCGGCTCCGGCTTGGAAGCTTCGTTCTTCTTGCGAGCATTCAGCGGCGAACGGCGACGTGACAATTCGAACTCCAGGGTGAGGTTTGAAAGCGGCTGCGTTTCACCGCCGGTTGAAAAAAGTAACTTGGACGCCCTCGTCCGAGTCTTTTGTCGCTGGAAGCGGACGGACGAGGGCGTCCATCCTACGATTTTCAACGAGCCGTTCACCGCGTGGGCAAGCGAGACGCTTACCCTACGTTTTTCGCGAGGCGACCGCCGCGAGGCGGGGCCGCTTTTATCCGCCGACTGGCTCGACTGCAAGAAACGGTCGCCGGTACGATCCCGACCCGAATCAAGTCTCATTCATGGAATCTCTACTGGAGGAGTCCGCTCATGTTGCGCGTGTTGAGCCGCTGTTTGTCGGTCGTGTTTTGTGGCATTCAAGCGTGCGGAAATCTTTTCGCCGCCGATGCTCCCCAAGTGACGTTCAAGCCGACCGACGACGGCCTTGCCGTGCTGATCGGCTCCGAAGAATTCACCGTCTTGCGGACGAAGGCCGATCTGCCGAAGCCCTACTTCTCACCCGTGCGGTCTGCGGGCGGCACGATCATCACGCGAGCGATTGACGATCCTGCCGACAAGGATCATCCGCATCACAAGGGGATCTGGCTGTCTGTGGATGAAGTCAACGAAGTGAAGTTCTGGGCCGAGAAGGGGAAGATTCTGAACACGAAAAACGTGGCGACTCCCGCCACAGGCAATATCCCAGCCAAGGTGGCTCTGACCAACCACTGGCTCGGTGACGATGGCCAGCCGGTTCTGATCGAGACCACGACCGTCTCGTTCTTCCCCTCGCGACTGATCGTCTACGACATCACGCTGACACCCGCCGTCGAGAAGGTGACGTTTGAAGACACGAAGGAAGGGTGGCTCGGCATCCGCGTCGCCACGACGATGCGCGAGAAGGTCGGCGGGATCGTCGTGAATGCCGAAGGGAAGCAAGCCACGAAGGAGTGCTGGGGCCAGCCGTCCAAGTGGGTCGATTACACGGGACCGGTCGATGGCAAGCTGCACGGCGTCGCGATCATGGATCACCCCGCCAACTTCCGCCCGTCGCGCTATCACGTCCGCGACTACGGCTTGTTCTCGGTCAGCCCATTCGGTGAAGGGGCCTATCAAAACGACAAGGCGAAGGCTCAGCCCGTCGTCTTGAAAAAGGGAGAGCCTGCCCTGCGAGTCCGCTACGCCCTGTACGTCCACGCCGGTGATGCCACCGCTGGCAAAGTGGCCGAGGCGTATGAGCAGTTTTTGGACGCGACCAAGTGAGGGATGCGCTACTACTTCGTCTGTGCCGTTTTCGTCTCCACAAAGTCGCCATCATCGCTCCGCGTGATGAGCCTTCTTAAAACAAGCGTCTGAGTCAGTGCGAGCCGAACTCGTAAGGCTCGTCACGCGGAGCGATGACGGCTACTTTTTTGAGGACTTCACGAGCTGTCATAGACGCCAATGATCTCGTATCTGTGGGACGACAATTGGCGACTCTTCTCAACGGGCGGCGTTCAACCGTGCCCCGTGGGGTGTTGTTGAGTGCCTCTCCTCTTCCGTGCCCCGGCTTTGCCATCCGTGCTAGCAGCCTGTTGAAGAACGTAACTTGGACGCCCTCGTCCGAGTGATTTCTAGTTGAAAACGGACGGACGAGGGCGTCCATCCTACGATTTTCAACA
>JAYTQJ010000690.1:0-6540 GCA_043746775.1 Schlesneria sp. | reverse complement strand
TAGGATGGGCACTCCTGCCCGTCCGGCTGCTGTTGTTAAGGAGCGGACGGGCAGGAGTGCCCATCCTACACGCTCCCCGCTCGTTCACTCACGAATGCCGAGTTTGCGTTCGACCGCCTGGCCGAGGGTTTCGCGGACGATCTCGACCGGGATGCGATCGTACACGCGCTGGAAGAAGCCGGTGACGATCATGTGCATTGCTTCCGAACGGGTCAGGCCGCGGCACATGCCGTAGAAGAGTTGCTCTTCATCGACTTGGCCCGCCGTTGCACCGTGAGTACACCGCACGTCATCGGCTTCAATTTCGAGGCCGGGGATCGCATCGACTCGACAGGTGTCGCTCATGAGCAGGCCGTCGTTGCGCTGGTAGCCGTCGGTCTTCTGCGCGTCTTTGGCCACTTTGATCATGCCGCGCCAGACGCAGCGAGCCTTGTCTCGAACAACGTCTTTGTAGAGCAGGTCGCTCGTCGTGTGGGGAGCGTTGTGCGTCTGCTGCGTGTAGTACGAGATGAGTTGTTTATCAGTCGCGAACGTCACGCCGTTGACCTGAGCGGAGGCTCCCTTGCCGTCGAGATAGACCTCTTGGTGGATGTGAGCCAACTTCGCGCCGAGTCCCGCGACGGTCCATTGAAGCGACGCATCACGCTCGACGCGGCCGCCCTGATGCGCAAAGTGCCACGTCTTCTCGTTCCAGTTCTGAAGCTGGACGTACCGCAGATTGGATCGAGGGGCGAGCAACAGTTCGACCGCGCCGACATGCAGTCCCGTCGCCGTGGTCGAGGCGGACGAAGTCTCTTCAAGCAACGTGGCCGAGGCTCCCTCTTCAAGAATGATGAGCGTGTGACTGAAGTCGGCAGCCCCTTCGCCCGCGAGGCCGATCAAACTGTACAGCGGCTCGGTGATCTCGACATTGCGCGGGACATACAACACGGTGCCGCCGGTCCAGAACGCTCCGTGCCACGCGGCAAACCGATCTGCCTCGGGCTTGACCGCCTTGGTCATCAGATGCGGTTTGAGAACATCGCCATGTGTCTGCACCAGGTCACTCAAGTTGCCGAACAGCACGCCCTTCGCAGCCAACGCTTCCGACAGCGTCGAACGAGTACAAACCCCATCGACGTGCGAGACGACTCCCGCGAACTCGGCCCGGTCGGCGAGTAACGTCCCAAACGCAGCGGTTTCCGACGAGACACCTTGCCCTGTTGAATCCTCTCGAATCGCGAACTTCTCGGGCCGGAACGCGCGCGTGTCGATCCGCTTCCATTCCTCGGGATCAAGCTCCGTGACGAGCAACTCGCGATACGCCTCGAACGAGTGGCGGCGGAGGTCGCTCACCCAAGCAGGTTCTTGGCGTGTGGACAAGAATTGCTCGAACGCTTCGGCGTTGAACGGAGAAACAGTACGCGGCGGGGAGGAGATGACGGACATGAGTCTCAAACACTTGCTGGGTTGAAAAGAGCGAGCCGACTTCAAAGTCGGCTCGCCTCGAATGGGATGCGGACGGGCGGACGAGGCGTCCATCCTACGGTTCATGCAACAGGCCGCTATCCGACGCTGCCTTCCATCTGTAACTCGATCAGCTTGTTCATTTCGACGGCGTATTCCATCGGCAGTTCTTTGACGAGCGGTTCGATGAAACCGGTGACGATCATCGACGCGGCTTCGGCTTCGGTCATGCCACGGCTCATCAGATAGAGGAGCTGTTCCTCGGCAATCTTCGAGACGGACGCTTCGTGTTCGACGGTCACGTTGTTGTGATCGACTTCGATGTACGGATACGTGTCGCTGCGGCTGTGGCTGTCGAGGATCAGGGCATCGCAGACGACGTTGCTCTTGCAGTGATGGGCGTCGTGCGTCGCTTTGACCAGCCCGCGATAGCTCGCCCGGCCGCCGTCTTTCGAGATGCTCTTCGAGATCACGCGGCTGGAGGTGTGCGGCGCACAGTGAACCATCTTGGCTCCCGCGTCCTGATGCTGACCCTTGCCCGCGAACGCGATCGACAGTGTCTCTCCGCGAGCACCCGGTTCCATCAGATAGATGGCGGGATACTTCATCGTCAGCTTGGAGCCGAGGTTGCCATCGACCCATTCCATCAGCGAGTCGCCGTAGGCTTTGGCCCGTTTGGTGACGAGGTTGTAGACGTTGTTGGACCAGTTCTGGATCGTGGTGTACCGGCAGCGGCCTCCGCGCTTGACGATGATCTCGACGACCGCCGAGTGCAGGCTGTCGCTGCTGTACGTTGGAGCCGTACAGCCCTCGACGTAGTGAACAGACGCCCCCTCATCGACGATGATCAGCGTCCGCTCGAACTGCCCCATGTTCTGCGTGTTGATGCGGAAGTAGGCTTGCAGCGGGAACTCGATCTTCACGCCCTTCGGGACGTAGATGAACGAGCCGCCCGACCAGACCGCCGAGTTGAGCGCGGCAAACTTGTTGTCGGCCGAGGGAATGATCTGACCGAAGTATTCGCGAACGAGGTCCGGATAGTCCTTCACGGCGGAATCGGTGTCGGTGAAGATCACTCCCTGTTTGGCGAGGTCTTCCTGAAGCGATCCGTACACGACTTCGGACTCGTACTGAGCCTTCACTCCCGCGAGGAACTTCTTCTCTGCCTCGGGGATGCCGAGCCGGTCGTAAGTCTTGCGAATGTCCTCGGGGACATCATCCCACGACTTCTCTTGTCCCGCCGACGCTTTCACGTAGTAGAACATGTTCTGAAAGTCGAGTCCCGACATGTCGCCGCCCCAGGTCGGCATCGGCTTCTGAAAGAAGATGTCGAGGGCTTCGAGGCGGAACTCGCGCATCCAAGCTGGCTCGTTCTTCATCTCGGAGATTTGACACACGACATCCCGGTCGATCCCGCGCCGGCTCTTGAAGACGTATTCGCTCTCCGGGTCGTGGAACCCGTACTGATAGTCGCCCACACCAATCGGGGCATCGAGAACTGCTGTGTCTGACATGATTTTCAAAACTTTCCAGATTGCGAATGACAGGCCGCAGGCTTTGTCCGGCGGCTCCGCGATTCAGCGTTATCGTTTCGATTCAAACTCACTTCAAATCCCGTTCGACGGCTTGCGGTGCCCGTGCTTGGCACGATCGAGCCAGTCGCGGATTGCCAACTGGAAGCCGGGAATGACATCGCCTCCGTTGATCGAATCTCTCTCTGTCAGCACTTGGCGATTCGTCACACCGGTATAGACCTCGACCGTTTCCTTGGCGGGATCAAGCACCCACATCAATCGCATCCCACCGGCAAACAACTCCTCACGTTTGGCTTCGATTTCACCGGTCGTGTTACTGGGACTAAGAACCTCGACCGCCAAGTCGGGAACGATGCTTCCGATCGGTTCATTGGACACTTCGTGGTTGGCCGTTCGTTCCCAGCGGACGAACGAAACATCGGGAATGCGAATTTTGTCGTCGGTCACGTAGGTTTGAGCATCCGGCCCCACGACGTATCCAAACGGATGCTGTTCCAAAAATGTTTCCAAAGCCCACACGAGAATCATGGCCAGACGAGACTCGAAGTAAGACATGCCCTTCTCCACCAGAGTCCCTTCGATCAGCTCGCACATCGGATGACGAATGGCGTCTTCTACCGTGGCCGTTCCCGGTGCGGGCGTCAGCAGGACTCGATCCAACGGCACGTTTCCAAGTCGAAACAACAGATCTGCCAAAGTCCCTTGACGCGATGTCGTTGGCCTCTGTCGCACCGTTGGAGCAGGTTGTGATAACACGACTGTCATGGGAACACCCCTTTCTTGCCGCTCGACTTGAATCTCAGTGCGCACCTATGGGGACGGCCTTTTCTTCACGCTGCTGTTCTTCCGCCGCTTCAACCGGATGACGTTCGCGGATCGTCGCGTAGCCGTGGTTGTGAAGTTCGTGAGCGAGATCGGCGTTGCCTGTCTCGACGATGCGGCCCGCCAGCATGACGTGTGTGAATTGGGGGATGTTGTATTCGAGCAGTCGTTCGTGGTGCGTGATGATGAGAGAACCCATCTGCGGACCGGACAGTTTGCGGAGCCCCTCGGAGACGACTCGCACGGCATCGCTGTCGAGGCCGCTGTCGGTTTCGTCGAGGATCGCGAACTTGGGCTGGAGCATCGCGAGTTGGAGAATCTCCATCCGCTTCTTCTCACCGCCCGAGAAGCCTTCGTTGAGGTAACGGCGAGCGAACTCGACATCCATCCCGAGTTCTTCCATGCGCGCCTTGAGTTCCTTGCGGAAGTCGCGCATCGGAATGAGGCCCTCGCCCTCTTTGCGTTCGGGCGTGCGGATGTTCGTCACCGCGTGACGCAAAAAGTCGGCCACCTTCACACCGGGGATCGTGACCGGATATTGGAAGGCCAAGAACAGCCCGAGCCGCGCTCGCTGGCACGGATCGAGTTCGTTGACCGGCACTCCGTCGATCTCGATTGTGCCGCTCGTGATCTCGTACTTCGGATGTCCGACGAGCGTGTAGGCGAGCGTACTCTTGCCCGACCCGTTCGGTCCCATCAGGGCATGAATCTCACCCTGACGAATTTCGAGACTGACACCCTTGAGAATCGGCTTCTCATCCACAGCCACATGCAAATCGGTGATCTTCAACAAACTGGACATTCGCACTCTCTGTTCACTCTGTTGTAGGACGGGCACTCCTGCCCGTCCTTCTTCTTAATCGTGGTCCACAAATTAAAACCGGACGGGCAGGAGTGCCCATCCTACAAATGCGACATCAAGCGATGTCGATCAGCGATGACGTGACCGGCAAGCCGACTCGACCGGTGTGATGCGGGATCGGCATCACTTCGAGGCCGCGAGTGATCTTCTTGGCCTTGATCTTGTCTTGGATTCTCATCAGCCCTTCGAGCAGCGCTTCGGGGCGAGGCGGACAACCGGGGACATAGACATCGACCGGCACGACCAGATCGACACCCTTCACGACGTGATAGCCATACTTGAAGTAAGGTCCACCACCGACGGTGCAAGCGCCCATTGCGATGACGTATTTGGGGTCGGGCATTTGTTCGTAGAGGCGTCGCACTCGGCTGGCCATTTTGTAGGTGACAGTTCCCGCGACGATCATCAAGTCGGCCTGACGCGGTGTCGCCCGGAAGGCTCCCGCGCCGAAGCGGTCCATATCGAAGCGGCTCGCACCGGCAGCCATCATTTCAATCGCACAACAGGCCAGTCCGAACGTCATCGGCCAGATGCTCGATTGCCTGGCCCAATTCATCGCTTGTTCGAGCGATGTGGTAATGACGTTCTCTTCAAATCGACCTTCGATCCAGGGGGTTGTCATGTTCTTTCCGTCCATCTCATGTTCGTGGGGTTCTTCGCATCAATGCGAACGGACCCAGACTTTACCAGCATCCTCGACTCGATTCATCCGACTCTAGTCCCCTCGCCCCGGCCTTGCGGGGAGAGGGTTCGAGTGAGGGGTCTTGTCTTATCTTTCATCCCATTCATGCCGGGTGAAATTCGCAACAGGAATGCCCGTCGCGGCAGCACGACGCCAGCTTGAGCGGCGTCCCCAGCACTTGTTCAAACACCTGCTGTTCCAGTTCGCAAATCGACGAGTCCCGCTGAGCCAATTCGTGATACGGACAGTTTGTTTCCCGCAGCACGGGGAGTTCACCGTGAACATCGACTTCCACTCGAAACCCGCGTTCCACAAGGTTCGCTGTGAGTTCCCCGAACCGCTCGGCCAGTGAAGCCCCTCGCACCGATGATCCGTATCTCCGGACGAGAGCCTCGCGAATCCGATTGGTCACCCGCTCGCGGACCGCTGTTTCTTCGATGCCGTGCAACTCGTCCCACAACAGCAGGGCGAGTTCCGTGTAATTGTCGCCCAACCGCTGCTGCCCGGCGTCCGTCAGACGATAAGCATGATGCGGCCGGCCTCGACCCGCTCGAACCGCTTGGCGTTCGATCAACCCCAAGTGCTGGAGCCGATTCAAACGCTGCCGAACCGCTGTGGCAGTGACTCCCGCCGCTTCACACAACTCGTGAACAGTTCCTCCGCCCGCTTGGTGAAGCTGTTGGAGAAACTGGTCATCGCTGTGTTCCACGGTCACACTCATCGCTCGACCGACACTTTCTTGGCCACCACCGCAGCCCCGGACTCCATTGAACGAATCGGCGTGGGATTCTAACCGGCCATTTCTTTTCAACAACACACGCTGTGTAAATTGTCGAAACTTCTCGGGATCAGGAATGGTGCAAGCAATTTCTGGTTCATCCGATGTTGGTTCATCCGGTGTTTCGGGGAGGTCACTGAAGAGGGGGGTTCCATTCCGGTAGAAAGCAGTTTCCTCCGACGAAAAGGTTCTGAGCGTCTCGGTTTTTAGCCCGGAGGGCGGCAGGTCGTAGCCCATGGCGTGAGCCGTGGGTGAGTTCGGCAACGACATCTTGAAGCCCTGAAAGGGCGACACGGTCGTGGTTTCACTCGCGAATGCCGCGTGAAACGTTGCTCGATGGTGTCGCCCCTCCGGGGCTGGACCGTGGGAGTGTTCCTATTCCCACGGCTCACGCCGTGGGCTACGACCTGCCGCC
>JAYTQJ010000689.1:0-15551 GCA_043746775.1 Schlesneria sp. | reverse complement strand
AGCCTCCGGTCGTCGCACAAGAACCGGCGGCTAGCGCCTTGCCGCTCACGGGAAGTTATTGCGCCCCCGTTCCTTAACGTCGCCCTCGCTCACGCTTTTTGAAGTTGCGATCTTTGGATTTCAGCCCCAAAGGGGCGATGTTAAGCCAGCCCAAGGCAACGCCCTGGGTTGGCGGAATTAGGGGAATATCAAGCCCTGAAGGGGCGGCACTACTCATCGGATTGACATAGGGCCGCCACTTCAGGGCTCCAAAATCTGTGACGATCCCAACCCAGGGCGACGCTCCCGCTGGTCGCTTGCCCTGGGCTAACTTACGGCTGCCCCGTTGGGGCGGAAATCCAAAACAGCGCAACTTCAAAACTCACGCTGCGGGTTAGTAAAGTAAGTGCCATTGGGCCGACGACGCCCCGCTCAGACCGCTACTTCTTTTTCTTGCCCTGATCCAACTCATCCAACAATCCGCGTAGCGACTGGCGATCCTCGGCCGTCAGCCCGCGTGCTTTCACGAGGCTGGTCAGCAGCGGATGGATCTCACCCGCACACAGCTTGTCCGCCGTGTTCTGCAACCGCCGCACGATCAGCTCATCGCGTTCGATGGCCGCCGAGAATTGGTGCGGCCACGTTTTGCGGTTCCGCTTCACGCAGTCCTTGGCTTCGAGCCGCTCCAACAGCTTCTGCACCGTCGCGGTGAGCGACAGCGATGCCTCGGGATACAGCCGTCCGACCAGATCGCGAACCGTCGCGGTCTGCTGCTCCCAGAGAACCTGCAGAATGGACAACTCTGCGTCGGTAACGTCTTGTGGCGTGCGTGCCATCGTGGTTTCACAGTCCTAAAATCGGTGGGCGGGTTGAACAGGCGACAATCTACAGACGCGGCGTCTGCTGCTCAAGCTCCGTTTTCAAACTAATTTGGAATTGGCGAGAGCAACCGTGGGGTGCGTGGAGTCTTCGGAACGCACCGTCGCGGGGATGGCCAAGCTCCCGCCGGTGCGTTCTGAAGACTTCACGCCCCCTCCTTGATTACTTGGAATTGGTGAGAGTTGGCGGCGTGATCAACAACCAGTAGGGATCGACCGGCTGGCCGACGATGCCGGGCGTGCGGTCTTGTTTCCACACTTCTTTCCCGTCGATCGAGACGTGCAGTTCGGCACTCCCCAACCTGACGAGGCTGTATCGCCAATGCGGAGGCTGTTCATCGGCATGAGCTTCGATTTGGATCAGGACTTCGGGATTCGTGCCATGCGCCAGGACGAACACCGCGCCGTCAGTCAGTTTGATCGACTCGTCCTGATACCGGTGAACCGGCTGGACCAGCAGCCGCATTTCAAACCGCGAGTTGTTCGGATCCCAGAACTCGTGTGCCTCAAACCGGCGGCTGATCTCCTTCATCTGCCGCAGACGCACCGCCGGTTTGTCGCCGACATCGGGTGAGTCCGGAAAATCCCTCAACGCGAAGTGCGATGATTGAGGAGTCCATCTCCTTTCGGTCGGTCCCGTGAGCTGAATCAACTCGGGCGATGTCAGCGTAAATGCGTGAACCCACGGCTGGTCCTTGCCGACGTTGCGGTACAACTCCAAAAACGCAACGGGGCGCCCCGCCTTTCCCCACGCCCACAGAGTCCCCGCCTCATTGTTCCGCGTCGCGTCGTCATAGGTGAGTAGCGGATTCGGCAACAACTCAATCGTCGGATCATGCTCCTTCGCCGACGAAGTGACAGTGAATTCGTGCATGTGGTCGCGGGCTTCTCTCAGTGCGGAAGACTCGGGCTTCTTCGGCACTGCCTCATCGGATAAGCCGTCCGATGGCAGAGTGAGAACCGCCGCCAACATGGCCGTGAGTATGATTGTTCTCAACATGATGCCCTTCCTACTGGTGATGACGAATTCGGTCACGGGTGAACGTTGCCATTGGCAGCGTCATTCAGGGCGTGGTTGAAAACTGTTGTAGGTCTTGCCGATGTTTTCGCGGTTGCCGATCGGGTTGGTTTCGTGGGACTTGTCGAGCGGGGCCTCCCAGACGCGGCGGTCTCCGTCGTAGGCGATCACGTTCCAGTAGTGGAATCGGGCGAAGGCGTGGCGAAATCCGGTCATTTGTTTGCGGTTCCGGTTCTCCTCGAACGCCTCGATCAGCAGCAGCACTTCGGGGTCGGTGGCCACGACGAACGAGAAGATCGCCCCGTCGATGACGCCCGACTTGGGAGACGTGTACTCGAACAACGGCCGCGGCGCGAGACGCAGTTCGGTCTTCTCATCCTTCAGGCTGAGCAACTCGGCGCGAAACGGACGCGACAGTTGCCGCATCTGCAGCGCGCGGCTGGTGTGTGTTCCCTTTGGCTCCGGCCCGTCGGCGAAATCCAGCCATTGCAGCCCCGCCTGTTTGGGAGTCCACGCCGTCGTGCCATCGAAGCTCGCGTTCAGCCCGCTCGTCGCGAACGAATGAAACTCGTGCTTCGTGTAGACCTTGTCGTTGTACTCGTAGGTGAAGAGCGACCCGATCGCCAGCGGCCGTTCGTCATGAGTCCACACATAGATCGCCCCGCGCTCCTGCTGCCGCACCGGGTTGGTCCAGTTGAGCAGCGACTTCTCGTTGAGCTTGAGTACCGCCCGATCCTTCACTGATTCGATGACATATTTCCTCGCGTCCTCAATGAACGCGGAAGCCGTCTCGTCCTTGTCGGCAGTAGGTGCCTGAGCCAGTCCGTTTCTGGAAGTTATGGTCAGACCGATCAGCATGGCTGCCGTCCACCACACGCGATGTCTTTCGTTCCTTTTCGTTCTCATGTTTGTACTCAATGTCGCTGTTTCTAATTGATCTCACGACTTGTCGGTTGCTCTCGTCTTGCCGGTCAACTCCGGAGTTTTTACCGCCGTGAAGTGAAATACACAGTGAAGACTCATTTCAATTTCAGCAGCTTCGCCGCACGGATGGATACGCTCTTCACGACGAACTCGGCACCGCTCGCCTTGTCGCTGGCGTCGGCGTTGATGGCGAGGTGTTTGATGTCTTGAGTCCCCAGCGGTCGTTGGGTGATGAGGCGGAAGTCCTCGGAGTCGGGCTTGGCGATCAAGTAGTAGATCACCGGGCCTTTGCGTTGCAGACGGAGGCGACCGGCGGTTTCAAATTCGTTGATGGACTCGTTCGTGAACGGATGCTGAATAGCGAGGCTCGCCAACGCGATGTCACCCCACCGCGAATACATCGGCGAGGTTTTGTCCTGCACGAGCAGCGCGTGACACTCCCGAATCCGCTCGTTCGCCTGCTGCGGCGCGTCTTCCAGCAAGTTGATGATGCCGAGCATCGCCGCGTGGGCGCGAGCCGCATCCGTTGAGCTCGCCGGATTCACCGCATCGACTTCCTTCTTGAGTTCATCGAGCCGGCCCAACTCCACCGCCGCCAGCGTCAGCAGAATCGCCGGGCAAACAAAGTTCCCACCCGTCTGCACGCAACGCTGATCGACTGCTTGCCGATCTTCCGCCATCGCGACATCAATCGGATTCTGATCGAGCAACGGCGGCACAGGGTGCGTCGGCGTGAACGCGCCCGTCGTTCGCATCAGATAGTGCGACTCGTTCGGGATGACCCAGCGGTGCAGGAACTTGTATCGCTCTGCCGTGTCGAGCTTCACCGCCGCTCGCGGTCGGCAAACGTCCAATCGGTCTCGACTCGGCCCATCTGAACCGGTTCACCTTCCATCGTTCCGTCGTCTTCGACGATCGTGTTGTACGTCTGACCATTCTGAGTCACTTTCACCGAGATGTATTTCCGAGCCTTCAGTGCTTCCGGCTTCGATCCGTCGAAGTACGTCGCGACCCAGCCGCGCAGGCGTTCGTCGCCCAGCAATGCGACTTCGCGCGGGATCGTCGGCGAGCCAATGATTCGCAGGTTACGGCATGACGGGGTGAAGCCCATCATGCTCCCCAGCGTCAGCCACGGAGCCGCCGTGCCCGTCGAGTCCTCGAAGACCGGCTGCCCGTTCGCGTAGTACGTTACGTTCCCGTCGTTCACTCGGATCGTGTATCGGTTCCACGGTTCTTTGTTGATGAGGTTCGTCAGCTTCGAACTTCCCTCGTAGCCGGAGTTCCCTTTGCCGCTCAGATTCGCCGTGTCCTGATACGCATAAATCTGGCACCCAGCGCCTCCGTATCCGACTCGCCCTTCCGACCAACCTCCTTCTCGACACTCCAACGTCAGCTCGAACGAACCGGCCAGCGGCACACCAAAGACCAAATCCGATTCGCGTCCGCTCGAGACGTGCGACAGATAGCCTTCGTGAGCGAACCACGTCGGCGACAATGCTCCCATTGCCCGCTCGGTCGCCGACTCAAAGCCGATCGCGTCCCACAGCTTCGGCTGAGTCTTCAGCCACCGTGCCGCGACCTCGCCCGGTCCAGCCGCTCGGCCATCAACCTGCTTGTTCGGCAACACATCGAACGAACGCAGCTGCAACGTCTCCAACCAGGCCATCCGAAAATGATCGCGAAGCCGCTGCGATTGAGTTCGCTGACAATGCTCGATGAGTTGGAACAGAACCCCTTCGGCCACTTCACGCCACTCCGGATGAATCGCCGCTTCTGCCGCGATGACGTAGGTCTCCAGCGGCGGCATCGGTTTGTTCTGCACGTTCCAACCGGGACTGCTGCCGTCGTCGCTTCGAGCAGCGCCTTCAACCGCACCGTCGTCGTGCTCGCTCCGAGCACCGCCCAACGAATCAAATCCGCTGCGACACTCTCCGGCGCGACCACTCGGCCATTCGGTCGCGACAGATACAACTCGTCGTAGTTCAGCGGCCACTGCCCCACATACGGCCTGACGACTCCCGGCGTCTTCGATGGCAACACCACCTCGATCAACACCGCGACGACCTCATCCGGCTTCACCCCCTTCGCGGCCCAAGCCTTCGACAACCGCAACACATTCGGCGAGATCGTCAGACTCTCCGGATGCTCCAGCGGATCGTTCACGCCCCCGCCTTTGAATGCCTCGCTCGCCAACGTCAACGACTTCGCCAAGTTCCCGCTCACGGCTTCAACGATCGCCTGACTCAATGCCTGATGCCCGCGAAACGGCTGAAACGATTTCGCCTGATGCGCCGGAGCCACTTTCCCCCCAAACAACCCTTTCAAAAAGTCCACCTGAGCTGACGCCAACTGCGGCTGCATCAAGCAAGCAACCGCCACCGCAACAATCATCAATCGCATTTTCATAAGTGTCGCTGCTTGTTGTTTGTCAGAGAAGAAGTGGTCAGTGGTCAGTTGAGGTGAATCGTCAACGTTTGGATTTGGGTACCGACCGCGTTCGCTCCGGGCGATGTGCGGTGTAAACAGCTTGCGGAACAACAATCTGCCAGCGACCAGAGTCGTCATCATGGCCGCTCCACCGGCTTGAGCGAGAACAGCGAGTACGGTTCGCGGGGAAGATTGAATGGGTTGTCGAGATACGGGACGGACCAGACTTCCTTGTCGCGGAAGGTGACTCGCAGCGCGTCGCGGTTCATACGAGCCAAGCCGAAGCGCCACGTTGGCGTGGCGCTTGTGACGTTGTCCGAGACCGCTTCGATCAGCAGCAGGACTTCCGGATCGGTTCCCTCGACGAACGCGAACAGCGCGCCGTCGAGATACGTCGCGTCTCCCTTCGGGGCCGGATAACGAAAGACCGGTTGATTGAGCAGTCGCAGTTCACGCTTCGTTCCGATCGCGTCTCCGCGCGTATCGACAAGCTGCGTCACAAAGCCGTTCGCCAATCGTCGCATCTGCACCAACCGCGCGGCAGGAGTCGGAGCCGGTGCGTCGGTCTCTTTGATGGTCTGAAACCTGATCGCCGAGGCTGCTGGTTTCCAAAACTCACTCTTCTCGCGATGTCCCACAATGGGCGCGTTCGCCAACGAGCAGACTTCGATCGTGTCTCCCCAACCGTTCGCGTACCACCGATAAAAACTTCCGACGACCGCCGGACGACCGTTGTCCGTCCAGACATAAATCTCTCCGAAGACTCGACCCGCCGTCGGGTTCGACCACCGCAAAATCGGCTCGGCATATTGCGACAACTTCGTCGGCTTCAATTCGCCAACCGTGAACTCACACTCCTTCGCCGTCTGCTTCGCCATCGCAGCAACATCGGACTTGAGTGCCTCTTCATCGGACTTGTCGTCGGCGAAGAGAGGTTCTGCGGCGATCAACAATAGGCACAGCATCAATCGTTTCATCTTGGTGAGCTTTCGTTTGTCAGGACGCATCCAAAATCATTGAGGGACTTGGCTCATCACTTGTCTCCCGATGCTTTGGACTCTTCGATCTTCGTCAGCAGCCGCCAATAGGTGCTCGTGCCGATGCGAGCCTCTTCGTCGTTCACCGGCTGGCCGTGATAGATTTCTTCGTCCTCGAAGAACACGACGTTCTCTGCCAGCGATGATTGGCCGACGGCAAATTGCCAGATCGGCTTTGCTTCGTCTGTTCGCTGGACCGCTTCGAGGAACAGCGTTGCCTCCGGGTTCGTTCCCTGAGCGACGATGAACAACGCGCCGTCGATCACTTGTTGATCGGCATCGTCGTAGCGATGGACGGGAGTCGGAAGCATCCTCAGCTCGTGCCGCGAACCGTCGCCAGTGGGCCACGTCCAAAGTTGGTGAGCCGTCACTTTCTGTACGAAAGCTTTCATCTGCCGCATCCGAGCCGCCGGAGTCTCGGCGGGAACCGGCGCACCAGGCAGCGGCTTGAAGGACAGACTGTTCGACTTCGGCGTCCAGACCTGACCGGTGGGCACCGTCAACTTGATCGGCGCATTCGCCGTGCAGTGGCAACCGTGATGCCAGAAGCCGTCTTTCATTTGCTGACACATCTCCAACACTGCCACCGGACGGCCTCGTTTCCCCCAAACCCACAACGCTCCGTGATGGTTCCCGAACATCGGCGCACCGAATCGCAGAACGGGATTCGGCACCCGCTCGATGACCGCGCCGGTCTCAGCGTATTGCAGCTTCATCGGCGCGACGTGATCCAAGCAAACCTGCAACTCGTCACGCGAACGCTTTGCGACCTCCGACTCACTGATCTGATCCGCCAGCTTGCCGAAAGGCTTTTCTTGAGCAGGCAACGAGAGACCGTTCAACGACAACACGACGAGAAAAAACAATATCCAACGGCATTCTGAATTCATTGCGGCCTCGCAAGGTTCGACTTGTGAGCGAAAACGTAGCAGCGTTGGCGATGCTGGGCGAATTGACTGAAGTGCCATCGTCATTGTCTGGCCGTTTACGGAAGTACGTTCAAGTAGAAGTTCGCCATCATGTCGGCACGCGGATTGACCTCTTCGATATCCCAAACTCTCTTCCCGGAAAGTGTGGCCCTGGCTCCGTATGACCAAACACGAGCAAAGCCGTATTGCCAACGCGGACCGTCGCCAGAGGAGACGACCTCCAAAACGAGGATCGCTCCCGGATCGCTGCTGACCGCAAAGGAGAACAGTGCTCCGTCCAGAACCGTCCCCTCGGCTTTGCCGTATCGGTGGACCGGTCTCGACATCAGGCGTAGCTGCCGGACTGTGATTTCGGTGGCTCGTTTGTCATCGACTTCGACCTGAAACGCTTCTGCCAGCCGTCGCATCTGCACGAGTCTCGCCGCCGCAGTCTTGGCTGGAGTCGGAGCGTCAGAGACATCTTGCATGACGACGTTGTTGTTCTTCGGTCGCCAGATCTCCTGCCCGGATCGTTTAGCGGTCATCGGAGAATTGGTCAGTGATGTGCATTGAAAGTACGCGCCTTGGATTGGCGAGTACCACGTGAAGAACTCCACGACGGCCACCGGCCGGTCCTGCGCAGAGAGAACGAACAGATTGCCATAGGCCCGACCATTGTCAGTCCACGCCCACCGCAAGGCCGAGTCCTTTTCGGCGACAATGGTTCCGAGCTTCTCGTCTTCAAAATGGAATGTCCATTTCCCGATCTCCTCAACAGCGCGTTCCGTGGCCGCTTTCGATTCCGTTCGCACGAGATCATCGGACTTCTCTTCCTGTTTGGCCTGTGGGTCCGCGGCACAGACACTCGCAGCCATCAACGCAAGAGCCAACATGAGACCTGTCGCACGAACTAAAATGAGTCGCACTTCAATCACGACCAATCTCCACGATGAGTTTGAGAAAACGATCGAGCTGGGGTCAGGTCTAATCTCACGCCAACCCCACGACTCGCCGCCAAATCCATTCGATGCTGAGCAACCCCAGCATCCACAGCCACAGCCACCAGGTGCTCCAGAGCGGAGTCTTCTTCACGATGGGCGTGCCGACTTTCATGGGGACATCGCGCAGCACCTCGGCGAGTTGAGTCGCATCTGTGATGACGCTGCCGCCGGAGTGCTTCGCGATCGACGCCAGCAGGTCGTGATTCGGGAACGGGTTCTGTTGCTCGAACGGGTCGTGCAGGATTTGGATGTCGAGCGACGTGCTATCGACTTGAGTGAACTCTTCCATCGCCGTCAGTTCGACACGCAGCGATTGGCTGGCAGAGCCGACAGTCAGCGCGTCGGCAATCGGCAGTTCCAACGCAAACGCGGGCTTGCCACTCGCGGCGTCGGTGCGCGGCAGATCGAACTCTTCGCCCCACGCGATGAACGGGCCGGACTCGCCGCTTTCACGCGGCTTGCCATCGGGCCAGCGAACGGGCGAGTAGTTCGATTCGAGATCGTTCAGCGAGGTCTGCGGCTCGATCATCGACGTGATTTTGTAGGAGCCGGTTTGATTGGCCGCCTCATCGAACGCGGCGGCGGTCAGCGAGATCGTTTCGCCGGGTCGATAGAACTTCTTGTCGGCAGTGACGACGAGCCGACGGCGGCCGATCGACGAACTCTCGGTGAGCCAATAGATCGCGTTCCGCCAGAACTTGCCGTAGTACTTCGTGTCGCCCCCCCACTTCGTCAGCAAATCGTTGGCCCACGGCGGCGTGATCGGCATCGCCATCGCCAGCGTGCGGCCGCGACCGTATTGACCGGAGACGATCGCGGGAACAGAAGTCAAAGGGCCAGAGGTCAGAGCCTCAGGCTTCTGATTGCTGCCGCTCTGCTGTTCTGACTTCAGCGGCTCTATCTTCTGTCCTTCTGACTTCAGCGGCACGGCCTTCTTCTTCCCCGTCAGATTCTTTTGCAGCGAATCAAAAAAGCTCGGCGGCTTCACGGGAGTTGGTGCAACGAGCGGAGCAGCTCCGGCGGGAACGTCCGTGGCGGCGAGGTTCGACATCGCGAGGACTCGCGTCAGATTCGGCTTCACGGCGGACCAGCGGTTGGCTCCGAAGAACGACGGGAACTGGCTGATGATGTCGCGGTTCTGTCGCTCGTCGGTGACGATGGTCCAGAGCGGATGCGACATCGCTTGAGGCTCGGCGATCACGCTGACCTGCGTGCCGGGGAGCCAATCGTTTTCGCCGAGCATCTCGACCGGCAGCATCTCGGCGAGCGGCGTGTCGTCCCAGCCACCCGCTCGAAAACTGCGTTGCCCACCGACCATCATCAGCCCACCACCGCGTTGGCCGACCCACTTCTCCAACCACGCGAGCTGCTGCTCGGTAAACGCATCCGCTGCGACATCGCTGAGGATGATCGCATCGAATGCAGAGAGTTCCGCGACCGTCTCCGGGAACCCGCGTCCCGTCACCGCGCTGCCGTCCGTCACGCGAGTCACTCGCCCGCGACCATACGGCGTGTGCAACACGACGCATTCGATGTCCTCGTCCTCAGTTAGCGCCTTCTGTAAGTCGGAGTACGGCCCGCGCACCTCGTAGCGACTCCCGGTCTGAACCGGCTGCAACGGCTGAGAACTTCCCTCGACGTACAGCACGCGAATCTTCGTGCGATCGATCTGCACCTCGGCCTTGAACGAGTTGTTCGCCGTCGAGACTTCATCCGGCAGCGACGACACATTGACCTGCAACTTGCGAGTCTTTGCATCAGTGCGAAAGCTCAAGCCGACCGATTGAAACCCGTCGTGCAACGTAACCGGCACCGGCGGAGCCAAGTTCTTATCGGCCTCTTTTTCGACACTGCTCGGCGCGATGAGCGACACTTCGCAGCGACGCCCGTCGTACCCGTAGCTTCTCAGAAAGACCTGCACTTCGACCTCGGCAAACCGCCGTGCGCGAGGCGGCACGACGCACGCCACGATCGCGACATCGCCCCCCTTCGCCGTGTCGCCGACGGGCACCACATGCACCGGCACGTTGAGCTTCGCGAACTGCTTCGCCAGTTGCTCAACACCCGATTCATCACGAGCACGCCCATCCGAAAACAACACAATCCCCGCCGGAGGCCGCCGCCCAAATCGACTCGGCGCCTGCCTCAGCGCCGTCAGCATCTGCGTGTCCGAATCGGTCGGCGCGAGCAGCTTTAGCTTCGCCTTCGCGGGAGCATCCGTCTTCGAGTTCGACTCCGCCGCCATCAAGTAACCCGAAGCGTGAGCGAGGGCGGATGTCGCCGACGCTCCATTTCCACCGCTTCCGTTACCAGTCGAGCCGCTGAGCCGTTCGCCCTCGCTCACGCTTCGGGTTAGTGGAGCCTCCACAGCCGCCAACCGATGCCCGAACCGAAACAACTTCACCAGCGCATGCCCTTCGTCGCGCGTCGCCGTCTCCGCCTCGCGCATCAACCGCTGAGCGTGTTCAAACCGAGTCTCCTGATCCCCCACCGCCATGCTCTGCGACGAATCGAGCAGATAAAAAATATCGGGCCGATCAATCGGCCCCGGCGACTGCGACACATCCGACGGATTGAGCAGGATCAACAACAACGTCCCGACCGCCGCCGCTCGAATCCCAAACAATCCCCACCGCCGACTCACCGCCGCCGGTGGCCCACCGAGCCATCTCAACAACCCAAATCCAACCAACAACCCCACCGCCACCGCTCCAAACACAGCGGCCGTCAACGGTGATAGAAATTGAAATGAAGCCAACATGGTGTGCATCTTCTTTATGTCGTAGCCGTCTCGATGTCGTCGTGTACCAACCCGGCGTGTCGTGCTCGCCCGCTGTCTTCCCCACGCCCCCACCGACCTCGCGTCATTGGTCTCTACACAACGTAGCCATCATCGCTCCGCGTGATGAGCCGAACGTTTCGAACTGTTCACATTTCGGGAGTGTTCTGAAGCGTTCGGCTCGTCACGCGGAGCGACGACGGCTACTTTTTCTCGGCCTTTTGAATTGTGTAGATACCAATGACCTCGCGTCGGTGGGGGCGTTTGCGGCAGCCGACTTTCTGCTCTCTCCTTTGACATTGTGTTCTCTTTACTTTCATTTTGCCTTCGCTTCGCTCTTCGGTTTTTGAGCGTCTTCGTCTTTCAGCCAACCATTCACATACGAGTCACGAATCGCGGGAGGGTCGGCCTCCTTTTGATTCCACACTTCTTCCCCATCAAGACTGGCATGAACCTCGGCTCCGGTCATTTGAGCCAAGCCGTAGACCCAGATGTCCTGCTTCGTTTTGCTGTCATGTTGAACTTCCAGCAGCAACAACACTTCGGGGTTCGTGCCGTTTGCAAAGGCGAAGACAGCTCCGTCGATTACGCCGGTCGCATCGTCGGCGTAGCGATAAAGCGGCGTCGAAAGCGGTCGCAGTTCGAGGCGTCCCTCGGTCCCTTCCTTCTCGTGAGCCGCGAACCGCTGGCGAATCTGCCGGGCTTGCGAGAGCCGCAGCGCGGGCTTGTCGGCCGGTTTCAAATCTCCGGGGACAGGTTTCCGAATCACGCCCGGCTGACTGGCCTGCCACCTCCAATCGTGACCGCGAATCACGCTGATTTTGGAGTTCGACAGCGAGACAATTTCAAACAACCAACGCGGCCCGCCCGGGTCGTTGGGATAGAACTCGACCGCCATCAACGCACTCGGAAGCTCACGCTCGGTCCACAGCCACAGCGTCGATTCATGATTCCGTCGCGTCGAGTCGTTGTATTTCAACAGCGGATTCGACATGAGCTTCGGCACCACGGGCTTCCCGCCCAACGCGGCCTCGATTTCAAACTTCTCGGCGATGCTCTTCATGCGACTGAGTTGCGAGGCACGATAGGCTTCGTCCGTTTTCTCATCGCTCAGTGCGACACCGACCACCACAGCGAAGA
The DNA here is from genome assembly GCA_043746775.1 of Schlesneria sp. GTDB lineage: Bacteria > Planctomycetota > Planctomycetia > Planctomycetales > Planctomycetaceae > Schlesneria. Next base: position 3,460 of record JAYTQJ010000689.1, on the reverse strand, counting down.
TCAATCCGATTCCGCCGCGAAGAAGATTTCTCATTTCGATTTCTCCTGAGATCGCGGCTTCGTTGTGGTTGTACTTGGCTCAATCACCGCCTTGATGGCTTCGAGATCGAGTACGCCTGTCGCGCAGGTCACATAGTGATCCCGCAGAATGTGCGAGGCGCGTGAGGTCCAGAATTCGTTGTGTTCGGGAACACGCCACAATTCCTTGTCGTCGCGGGTCAGCCAGACTTCGCGCCAGGTGAACCGCACCGGGGTGAAGTACCAGCGCGGACCCTCTGCCGTCTTCAGGGCTTCCAGCAACAGCAGAACCTCCGGATCGGTGCCGTTATCCCACAGAAAGCTGAAGAGCGCCCCGTCGAGGACATCTAGGTTCGTACTCTGAAAGCGAAACAGCGGCGTGGGAGTCAGCCGCAGCGTGTGAGTATTTTTGCCGGACCGCATCTGCGCCGTGAATTCACGCGCGAAGCTTCGCATCTGAATCAGACGCAGCTTGTCGGTCGCGGCAGGTTCCTCGGCGCTGGCCAGCCGCTTCGGTTCGACACCCGGCTTCTGCGGCTCCCACGAACGAACCGTTCCGATCCCCACCTTTTGCAACGGCTTCAATGTCAGCGCATGAAACTCATGAAAGCCTTCGAGCTTTCCGGACGGATTCACATACGCGCCGAGGCACCCGATGACTTCCGCTCGTCCCTGCCGAGTCCACACCCACACAGCTCCGGAATTCCCATCCGCCGTCCAGCGCATGACAGGCTTCTCGACAAGCTCACACTTCTGATGCCGAGCCTCGTCGAGAAAGAACTCGTACTCCGCCGCCTGCTCTTGGTAGTACGGCTCCAGCAACTTAACGAGTTGTTTCTCATCCAGCTTCGGCGCGTCGGCCGCTTGACCCAGCAGGGCGAGGCAGAGAATCAATGAAGATGTCATGGTTTCCTCACTGATGTTTTTTGTTTGCCGCGTGTGGACGAGGCATCGGGTTCACCGGCCTTCCCGCCTTGGCGGGATAAGACCTCGTAATACTTCTCGACCAGCTCCTGATACTTCGGTGGGGTCGCGTCGTCCGACACATTACCGAGATCGCCGAGGATCAGGGCTTGGATCCGTTCTTGGACATCCTCTTGCAGATGGACGATCGCCGTGTTGTAGCCAACGGGAGTGTCGTATCGACCGTCGATCAGGCCCCAGTTCACATCACGACGAACGCGGTCATCGACGCCGAAGCCCGCCTTCTTCATCTCGATCTCAAGCTCTTCGCGTGCCTTCAGGTTCACGCCGAGCTTGTCGAGTTTGTCCAACAACTCGCGAGCCTCACGGTGCCACGTGGCGACTTGGGACGGCGTTTCGAGTTCCTTCAGTTGCTCGCGCAGATCGGCCAGCGCTTGTTCGAGCTTTCGCAACTCTTCGGCCTGCGGCGCGACGATGCCGCGATAGGCTCCGTCCAAGCGTTGAGCCATGATTTCCAATCGCTCGGCCGCGTCGAGGCTCGACAGTTTCGCATCGTCATCCTTCTTCGAGCGAATCATGTTTGAGACCTGCCCCATCTCGGTGACCAGCTTGTTGATATCGATTTCTTTCGTGATGGCCTGAATCTTTGCGACCGCATCCTTGTCGTTCGGGTCGGTCGATTGTGCGATCGCGTTGAGGACGTCCTGCAACGTCTTGCCTCGTTCAGCAAGCTGATCTGCGCGAGCCTCCGCCAACTCGCGAAGTTGCTCGGAGGTAAGCGGCGCTCCGCGCCCGTTGCGGCCTTTGTCGTTCATCCGCTCATCGTCCGAGCCGTCTCTCGAACCATCACGCTTCTTCTCGTTCGGCTTGTCGCCACCAGAACCATCTTGGTCGTCGCCCGGCTTCGAGCCCTTGTCTTCTTTCTTGGAGCCACTTCCACCCGGCTGCTTCTCATCGCCCTCTTTGCCTTCCTCTTTCTTCTGACCCGCACCAGCCCCCGGCTTGTCGGATGGCTCATCCTTGCCAGCACCACTTTCGGCCTTCTCCTTGCCCTCTTTGTCACCGGGCTGCTTGTCGTCTTTGTCTTTTCCGCCCCCTATGTCCTTCTCTTTGTCTTCATCTTTCCCCCCCTGACCATCTGGCATCGGCTTGTCGCCGCCGTTCTTGCCGTCGGGGTCATCCTTCGCCGCTCCGTCATCCGTTTGGTTCTTGGTTCTTGGTTCTTTCCCGTCTTTGTCTGCATCGTCTATCGACTTCTTGCCTCCGCTTCCGTTCTGTCCCTCTGCCTGCGTCTTGCCGCCACTCCCCTTCGGCTTCATGTCCGGATCGGTCAATGGTTTGACCTGCGACTTCGGATCAATCTTTCCCTTCCCCGATGTGGCCTGTGTCGGATTCAAAGCCCCTTGAAACTTCTCCGCGAACTCCCGCTCCGCCTTCGCGAGTTGCTTCGCCAACTCGCGCGCCTCGGCGATCTGCTGTGGAGCCTCTTCCTTGAGCAACGCTTCCAACTGCTTGGCAATCTCCTGGAACATCTCTGCCGTCTGCGCCGCCTCCGCCCGCGCGGCCTTCGAGTCCCCCTTGTCGAGCGATGTCGAAGCCGACTCCGCCACCTTCGCCGCTTCGGTGATGCGCGTCTTCGACAACTCCGAAGCCTTCTTCAGCTTGCCGAGAATCCGTTCGATGTCGCGTGCTTCGAGTGACACATCCAACTGCTTATCCCGCAACTCGGCACGAGTCGGCTTCGTTGACTTGACCGCTTCCGCGACATCAGGCTTGACCGTGTCGGACTTCGTTTCGTCCTGAGCCGCCAGCCCGCCAGCTTGAGCGAGTGCCAGCGCGAACGCCGCCACGAATGATCGAGAATATGTCTTCATGAGTCTGACTCCCGTGTTTGACTTCCGTTTTTTCGTTTGTCCCGATGCCGTTGCTCCGGCACAAACACTGTGTGTCGTTCGCCCCGTTGCAGTTCACTCTGGCATCACTCGCCCCCACTGACCTCGCGTCAGTGGGGCGATGATTTTCACTAGTGCCTCGTCAGGTCTTAATTTGGGGGGGTAGCCGAACTCGTAAGAGTTCTGCGTTTTCTGAAGTCTCACGACTTCAGCTACCCCCCAAATTAAGAACGGACAGGGCACTAGCAGTTCTGCCGTCGTTGTCTTCGCCCCCACTGAGCTTGCCTCAGTGGAGCGCATGATTGGCCCGGCTAGTTCCCAATCACGCGCTCCACCGACGCGAGGTCGGTGGGGACGAGGCTGTGGCCGATATCCTCACGCGACTACTAACCTGCTTACACGGCTCACTAACCCGAAGCGTGAGCGAGGGCGAATGTCCCTCGACTCACCCACGTCGAACGGCTCTCTCCATTCTTCGTCCAACGACACTCGCCCTCGCTCACGCTTCGGGTTACTTGTCTGACTTCAGATCACTGACCTCTGACTTCCGCTGCTCTGTTTTCTCACCCTCTGGCTTCTTCTCTTCTGACTTCTGCGGCTCTGACTCCTGACCTCTGACCTCTTCC
>JAYTQJ010000688.1:0-2983 GCA_043746775.1 Schlesneria sp. | reverse complement strand
GGAGGGCGAGGCTCCCGCCGAGCCGCAAGAAACAAGTGATATTCCACACACATCCGGCTCGGCAGGAGCCTCGCCCTCCCTTTTTCAACAGGCTGTTACGCCCAATGCCACTCCCTTTGTCGAAATCACCAAGTAACCCGCAGCGTCAGCGAGGGAGTTCCTCGTGTTTTTCAACGTGTTTGACTCCCTCGCTGACGCTGCGGGTTACAAATTGAGTGCCATTGGGCTTACGCCGCTCCGCTCCGAAACATCACACCCTGTGCCGCGTGCGGCTAAACGAGAACCATTCGTCACGCGCAGTTGCCTTCACACCTGGCGGACGACGATCTTGTTGCCGTTGACGCTGATGACTTCGATCGGGCTATCGGGCGTGATGAACGGCCCTTCGCTGACGACATCGAAGACGCGGTCGTTCAGGCAGGCTTTGCCCGAGGGGCGGAGCATCGTCAGGGCACGGCCCTGTTGGCCGAGGGAGAGCGCGTCCCCGGAAGCCGTCACCGTGTCGAGGGCGTCGGGACGCAGACGCGGTTCGGATTCGGGACCGCCGGGCGGGCCGAGAATCATCGACTCGAACAGCGGAATGTGAGGCAGGTAGCGCGCAGCGCTGGCTCCCATCACGGCAACCACTCCGACTGAGAGCATCACCTGTCCCGTGAGCCACGTCAGTTCTTCGACATTCGTCGTGAAGTCGAACGACCAAGTGTGACCGGCCAAAACGAGCGAGGCCACGATCAGCAGGATGCCCGAGATGCCGAAGACTCCAAAACCGGGGATCGCAAAAAACTCGATGGCAAGGCAGGAGAGACCGATCACGAACAACGTGACCTCCAACCAACCGGCCGTTCCCCCGAGGAACCGCGCCCAGAAGAAGAGGGCGAAGCAGAGGACCGACAGGATGCCAAGAATGCCCGTCATGAAGTGGAGTTCGAGGTAGATCAGTGCGACGCCCAGCACGATCATCAACACGACCATCCCCGGCCGGTTCAGCCTGAAGACGAGGTCATCAACCCAAATTTTCTGGATGATCTTGATCGGTGAACCGACGGGCAGTCCGATGCGGAGTTTCAACTCATCGAGATCACCGACGGGGCCTTCGGCCAGTTTGAGTTCGTTCGCGCGGGTGCCATTGACGGTGAAGAGCAACTCGCCATTAGTCTCGCGCAGTTGCGGGCCGAGGATCCATTCGCCCGCCGAAGCGTGAACTTCCGCCTCGCTCATGTACCAGACTCGCCCGTTGTCGCGGTGTGTCACTTGGAAGACTTTCAGCGAGCGATCGGCCATCGCTTCGCAGATCGCAACCGGGCGAGACTTCTTCTCGGCCAGTTCCTTGAGCGACGCGCGCAGCGGGCTGAGGATTTTCTCGGGAGCGCGTTCAAACGGCTGGCCCGGTCGCATTTCAATTGGCCCCGCGTCGCCGATCTTCGCGTCGGGATGCAGATAGATTTCGTCGCAGCCGAGTGAAATGATCGCCGCGCCGCTGATCGCTTCGCGAGGCACATAGGCGATCGTCCGCACCTTGCTGTCTTCCAGTCGAGCGATGGCCTGCGCGAGATTGACGCTCGACATCATCAGCCCGCCGGGCGAGTCGATCTCGAACACGATGGCCTGCGCCCCGTCGGCGACAGCGCGATCAATCTGCCTCATCAGGAAGCTCTCTTGCAGATGGTCGATGATGCCATCGACCTTGATCAGTCGGACCTTGCGAGTCTCCTTGTCGGCCGATTGTTCGCGCAGGGTCTCGCGGGGGAGGCCGTAATACTCGGCGACGGCCGCCCGCGTCTCGGAGGTCTGCACGACGAGGATGTCGAGTGCCCGGGCGGTGCTCCCCTTGAACGTGCCGAGCTGTCCCGATTCCTTCACGGGTGTCTGATCGACATCTTCGATCCGGATATCCGTTTTACGCAGCGTCTCCAACTCGTCCTTGGTGACGACGCGCGTTTCCAATTCGTCTCGCCCCGCTTCGTTCACACGCAGCCGGGCACGCAGCAACTGAACCTGCTGGTCCATCATGCCTCGCACGAGCGCCGAGTTGAGCTTGGGATTGTGCCGCTTCTGAGCGAGAGCCAGCGCCGCCTGTTGTTCATCCGGGTCGAGCGGCTTGCCACGGCCGATGTCACCAAGTTCCGCGTCGGGGTGCATGACGATTTGCTCACACGCGAGCGCCACCATCACGTTGGGACCGGTGACCGTCTGCGGAATCCAAGCGACGGTCGTCAGGTTCGAGACCTGGGCCGACGTGAGGAACTTCGCCAGTCCTTGCACATGATGGAACTGACTCGTCCCCGGTTCGATCTGCAACACGAGAATCGCCGGACGACCATCCTGAGCCGACTGGTTCTGCAATTTGACCGCCGCGTTGGTGACGCGTGCGAACACCGCGTCGTCCACCGGACTGCTGACCGTGATGAACTGCCCGAGCGGCGTCTTGGCCTTCTCCGGTGCGTCCTCACCGCAGGAGACCGCCGCCCAATTCAAGGCCAACGGCAACCAAGCCACCAAGCCGAACCAAGTCGCGGCACGTATCGAGTCCGCCTGAAGTCGGCGCGAAGAGAAAGCTGAAGCGATCATCGAGTTCTTCCGTTCCACTGAGTGTCGAATGCCGCGCTGCGTCCGCGACAGCAGCCTTCGCAGACGGGCGGCGGGATTATAGCCAGACACTCGACGCGAGACGCAGTACGGAATGGGACATAGTTCAGAGGGTCCTGCCAAAAGAACCCGCTCATCCGAACCCCGCTCGACCATGTCCTCGTTCCGAACGCCCGACCCTAATTCGATGACTCACAACTTTGGTTGCGGCCAAAGGTCGCGTCGTACTCCTCGTGCCCTGTCCGTTCTTAATTTGGGGGGTAGCTGAAGTCGTAAGACTTCAGAAAACGCAGAACTCTTACGAGTTCGGCTACCCCCAAATTAAGACCTGACGGGGCACGAGTTCTCGAAATGTTGCTGGACTGCACGCATTTCGGCCTCCTGAAAGTAGCCTTCA
>JAYTQJ010000687.1:0-15585 GCA_043746775.1 Schlesneria sp. | reverse complement strand
GCTGAAGTCGTAAGACTTCAGACGACCATCAAAGCCGGCTGAATTCTCACGAATTCAGCTACGTCGCACTGAACGTCAATTTGAAAATCGCTCAAAGTAAGTGCCATTGGGCGTCAGCCCCCGGTTGTTGGGCGTCAGGATCGGCGCAGCAATAGCTGTCGTGGCCGACGCTGCCAGCGTCGGTTCGGATGCTGGCAGCATCCGCCACGATGAGACACTTGTTGATGCGCCGGTTCTTAGCGAGCCGCCTCATCGCCTCCTCACATCGGCCGATTCCGCCGCAGCGCGAGTCCTTTCCGTCGAGGGTGACTTTGCCGGTTGTGACGAAATTAACTTTCGTACCGGCTTTTCATTCATCTTCATCCGTCGCAGCGTCCGATGAGTACGGATAACCGCTATAGGCGGAACATTCGTCATCGTCGCCGGGAGTACAGTCTCTCGGGGTGATGATCTAGGACGACGGGTCGCGTGCGAGGTTTTCTCAGCAGTCGCTGGAGCAACCGATGAATCTTCGAAGCAATTGGTGTCTGTTCGGTTTCCTGACTTGGGTGGCAATGGCCGGAATGGCCAGCGCACAACCTGAGGGATCCGTCCGGCTGGGAACTCCAGCCGATGGCCAACTTCCTCCTCCGTTGACGACGTTCAACGGTGACATGGGACAGGTCAATCTCGGCGGCACCGGCCCCGGGAACTACTCGAATTACGACCGGACGTTCCGGCCGCGGATCAACGTGGATACACGCGGCGGAGGCTTGTACGGTTACGAACCGGGTTACACCAACCTCGGGATGTTTCTGCCGTACACCATTGAAGACAACACGGCGATCCTGTTCGGCGATGTCCGTGCGATCATCACACACACTGGCAAAGGTGGTGCGAACGTCGGTGCCGGTTGGCGTTGGTGGATGGAAGACCTCGATCGAATCGTCGGCCTGTCGGCGTGGTACGACTTCGACGCCGGTCACGTCCATAGCTACGACCAAATCGGACTGAGCTTCGAGTCGCTCGGTCGGTTTGTCGATTTCAGAACGAACGGCTACATGCCGATCGGCAAGCGTGACCACATGCTCGGGACGGTGCTGGATTCAACGAATACCAACTTCATCGGCAATGGCCTGTTCTTCAACCGCACGACCAGCGCGGAACAAACCTACACCGGCTTCGACACCGAAGTCGGCGGCCCTGTTCCGCTCCTCGGTCGTTACGGTGTGAACGGCTACCTCGGCGGATACCACTTCGTCGGGAACGGCCAGCTCGGCGGCAGCGTGACAGGGGTGAGTACCCGGTTGATGGCTCAAGTCAACGAAGATGTTTCGGTTGGTGTGCAACTGACCGACGACAATGTGTTCGGGACCAACGTTCAGGCCCAAGTCTTCGTCACACTGCCCGAGGGGACTCCCAGTCGCTGGCTGCGCAATCCCCGCGTTCAGGATCGGTTGACCTCTTCGGTCTTCCGCCAGTTCCGCGTGATGGCCAAGGTCGATACGTTCGATGTCCCCGAAGCGGCGATCAATCCGAAAGACGGACTGCCGTACTTCGTGACTCACATCGACCCCAACGGTGCAGCGACGGGGACGGGCAAGTTTGGGAATCCGCTCAACAGCATTGCAGCGTACAACAACCTCAGCCTGGCCCAGCGCCAACAGTCGGACATCATTTACGTCCGCCCGCGTACCGACGACACGAACACGAATCTCGACACCGGGGCCACACTGGGGACGCTGACGTTGTTCAATGGACAGCGGTTGTTGAGTACTTCCGTGCAGAATCAGTTTGCCTCCAACGTGATCACCGGTGGTTTCGGGTTTCTCCCCGGCTTTGTGGCGGGTGCCGAGTTGCCCAACATCTTCAACAGCACCGGCGGCAATGTCGTGACGCTCGCGCCGAATGCGACGCAGTGCATCGAGGTCTCCGGCTTCGACATCACCGGCAGCGCGACGGGCAACGGGATTCAAGGTTCCAACAACACTTGGGTCGCGATCACCAACAACGACATTCACGACGCCCTGAACGGCGTGTTGCTGACCAACACCACGGGCGTCGGTGGAATGGCTGCGGTCATCTCGGATAACTCGTTCCATGACAATCTGAACGATGGCTTCCGGCTCGTGAACACCGCTGCCGCACCGCTCGAACTGCGGATGCTGGGCAACAGTGCGATCGACAACGGCGACGACGGTGCCGAAATCACGGTCACCGGTGGCGGGCCGCTCGTGTTGACCGTCGGGGAAACGACGAACGCCGACGGAACAACGAAAAACCCCAGCGTCTACAGTTCCAATGGCGACAACGGGATGGAAATCAACGTCACGAACAGCACCATCGCGGGACGCATCGCCGACAGCACGTTCAATCAAAACACCAACGACGGCCTGCGAATGGATCTCGATGCCAGCACGGCCAACTTCCGCGATCCGCTCCTTGGCTATGCCATCACGGGCAACGAATTCGCGGCCAACACCGGCAGCGGTGTGGAGATCAATGCGATCAACGCTTCGACACTCGGCTTAAGCATCACGGCCAACAATTTTGGTACGACGGGGTTGCAGGGGACGGGGAACCAAGACGATGGCTTGCGGATCTCCGCTGATAGCGGCGTCACGGTCATCGACATCGGCGGCGCGACCTCGGCCGACGGGAACGTGTTTACCGGTAACCTCGAGAACGGCGTCGTGCTGAACTTGACGGGCAACTCTGATAACACGCTCGATATCGGGTTCAACACGATTTCTCTGGCGGGCGGTGGCGGTGGCGGCAACATCTTCCTCACCGGACACGACGTGGATTTGCATCTGGGACAGAACGACTTCGACACCATCATTCTCGATTTTCTACGCGGCGTGGGAACGACGAACGTGATTCCTGAAGACCAGTATTCGCTGGCCGTACTTGGTAACGGAGTTGGTTTTTGGGGTTTCACCGGCGGTACGTTTGGTGCGCCACTGCTGACGAAGCCCGGTTATCAAAGCACCACCTTCTTCGATCTCGACACCCTGGCCGCCACTCCTGCCCTGTGGGATCAGGTCTTCGCCAATGACGGGATCATCATCCTGTCTCATGTGTCTTGCGGTGGTTGCGACGTGACGGATGCGGGTGTCACGGCCGTCAATTCCCAGGCCGCTCGCTTTGCGACGGCCATCAGCAGCGGCACGGATGTGTGGGCCAACGCGGGTGCAGATAATGCCAATTACTACAACTTCTTGCCTGCGGGAGTCGTGGCGACCGGAGTACCGCTGTTTGGAATCAACGGCTTCGTGGCGACGCCAGCCGGTATCGCGATCGGCATTACGGACCTGTCACTCGCTACCAGCATGATCAATGGCAACCTGACGCATAACTCGTTCGCCATGGCGGACCCCGCGTTCACGGTTTTTGAAACACGCACACTCGGGGGCGTGACCGAGAACATTTCGATCGGTGTTCAGAATGCGCAGCTCGATGCGGGCGGCTTCGTCACCGGAGCGGGCACGGATGGCATTCGCGTCAACCTTGAGGACACCGCCTTCCTGCGGCCAACCACCATTCACGACAACACGGTGAACGGATATGGTTCCAATGGCATCCATGTCGTCGCGAATGACCTGTCCCAAATTCCCGATCTGACGGTGACCCGCAACACAGTCTCCGGAAGCGGCAACGGCATCACGCTCGAACGAAATGATTCTGCATTGTTGAACGCGATTGTCATGGGGAACACCGCCACCGGTGGCACCTTCGCCGGCCTAAACGTCGTCGCAACGGGAACCGATCTGCCAAACGTGTCCGTATCTGTCTCCGACAACACGTTCACGGGTAACGATGGTTCCGGGATGTCGTTCAATGCGAGCGATGCCGCGGTGTTGCTCGTCGAAGGAGACCGCAACCTCGTCGCGGACAATACGGGGCATGGTTTGTCCTACACCGGCGATGGCACGGCTCGCATCGTCTCTTTGCTCCGCAACATCACTGCGACGGGGAATACGCTCAACGGTTTGGATGTCCTCTCTAGGGGTGCCTCGGATCTGAATCTGACTTTCACCAGTCCGTTCGATCCGCTCCTCGATCTCACCAATCCGCTCGTGACCGCCCGGACTAGTTTCTCCCAGAACGGTCAAAACGGGCTGTTTGTCGCCACCCGCGATACCAGCTTGGTGACACTGACGCTCGACGAAGTCGATGCGAATGAAAACACGTTGAACGGACTGAGTGTCAACCGCCAAGGGGCATCGTTGTTCCTCGGAACCGCGAGCAACAGTTCGTTCTCGGATAACACGGTGAACGGGATTCTGTTCACTGGTCTGGGTAGCGACCCCGCCGATCCCAACCAGCCGCTCTCGGGGACCGCCAATGAGTTGGTTTTGACCGACGTGGTGGTCAATGGGAACGGTACTGCAACCACCTTCGGTAACGGATTCCGTGCCGACTTGTTTGGTGACGCCCCGTTGGTGCTGACGGCCACTACGACCGAGTTCGTGGGCAATGCGGGAAATGGAATCCGGGTTGAGATCGCTCCGGGTGCCGAGTTCGGCGATGGCATCAACGGACCACGTTCGATCCTCGACGGTGTAACCATTACTGACAACGCCCAGAATGGAATTCAAGTTGTCAGCAACATCTCGGTCACACCCGCGTCCGATGCGAACTCGCTGACGTTCTTGGATATCAACGCGAATTCCGGTGACACGCTGATCGCCAACAATGGGCTCAACGGTGTCCTGCTCCAATACCCCGGCGGCGTGCATGATGTACGGATCTTTGGCGACACCGATCCCACCGTTCCCACATTCACGACGACGATCTCGGCCAACGGCCAAGACGGGATTCATGCGGACATCGGGCTGTTCGCCACGGCCACTCTCACCGTCGATGATGTGACCGTGGGCGGAATTGCCGCAGCGGATGGAAACGCGAACGACGGGATCGACTTCGAGGTCACCAGCCGGATGCAGGTTCTCGACGGTGCCAACACGTTCAATCAAACGTTTAACGCTGCTGGCGTCGGTACGCTCGTCGTGAACAACAGCCGGATCCGAAACAACGGTGCCCACGGCCTGAACCTGATCGGCCAAGGGCTGAACTCGAACGGTATCGCCTTCAATGCGGAACCCTTTCAGAACTTTGACTCTGATCCGTTCGGCGTCATCAACGCTAGCGTGACAGGCACGACCATTACGGACAACGCCCTCAACGGTGTGAACATCGACATCCGCGGTGCGATGGGTGGCGATCACCGCAACTTCAGCACGCCGAATCAATTGTTCTTCGCGGCCAACCTGATTGCCTCGAACGGTCGTCATGGTGTCTTCCTCGAAAGCAATGCGGGCCAGCAAATTCGCGGTGGCAACACTCACCGGCGGATTGCGTTCGGAGATCCACAACCGACCAACCCGGCCTTCCCGTACGATCCGAACAACTTGGCGGGGACTCCCGATTGGAATACGGGCGACAACGTCACCATCTTGGGCGGTGCCTTCCTGAGCAATTACATGAACCTGCAAACCGAACAAGCAACGGACCTCGTGTTCACCAACAACGTCGTGCAGTTCAACGGCACGCAAACGGTGGTGGGCGATGGCGTCTACGTCCGTGTGGGGACAGGCTCGTACTTGTCGGCTGACATCAGAGACAACACCATCGTCGGCAACCTACAGAACGACGTGCATCTGGAGTCGTTCGTGGCCTACAACCGGCAGACCAACGCGATCATCAATCCTCCTGTAAGCGTCGCGGCCAACCCCGGTCCCGATATCGTGTTCTTGGATGACACCGCGCAGCTCGACCTGCGACTCACCGGCAACACGGGTAACACGATCAACATTGTCAGCCCGTTCAACAACGGGGGTGGACTGCCAGGCAACGTGACTCCCAACGGTGCGTTCTATCCGGGCGACTTCTTCAAGAACAACTTTGGCACCAACGTTCAGCCTCGGCTCGCTCAGCTCTTTCAGATCGACGACGGCCTAGCGGGCGTCAATGCTCCGATCAACAGTTTCATCGCGAACGGTGTGACCACCGATGTCTCGAACACGTTCTCCAATGCGAGCTGGCATCTGCGAGCGGCCCCCGATGCCTTCTTCCCGAACCCACTCTTCCCCGAAGACTTCTTCACCGATCCGGGCGATCCGTTCCTGCCTTGATCGTGACGGCTTGACCTGACGGAATTGAACAACACACACGACAACGCCATCTCCACTTGAGATGGCGTTGTTTGTTCCACGACTGCGGTGCGGGAGATGTCCAACACGCTGCTAAGGATCGGCGCATCAATAACTGTCATAGCCACGCTCGACAGAGCGTGGGTCGGAGAGCGAATTACCCCATAGCCACCAACTTAACAGCCTGTTGAAAAAAGATTGTTGGGAGGGCGAGGCTCCTGCCGAGCCGCAGGCAACAAGTGACTTTCCACTCGCGCTCGGCTCGGCGGGAGCCTCGCCCTCCCTTTTTCAACAGGCTGTTAAGCGGGCAGGTTACCTGTGCGACGACGCGGTTTTGTGGTGCGCGGACTTGTGGTCTTAGCCCGGAGGGCGACAGGTCGTAGCCCACGGCGTGAGCCGTGGGTGCGGGAACACAATCACTTTTTCAGCCCCGGCGGGGCGATACTTTTTGTGGCCAGATTGAGGGCTGCTACGTGGAAGACGACGGGCTAATGTGTCGCCCCTCCGCGGCTTGAACCGGGTGTCTTGATCCCACCCACAGCTCACGCCGTGGGCTACGACCTGTCGCCCTCCGGGCTGAAAACGAACACGCTGAAAACGATCTCCTCGAACGACAAATTCCGCGGACTACTGCTCGGAACCCCGGAACGATGCGACTCGATCCTTAAGTGGGTGCCTATGGGGTCGGAGAGCGAATCACCCACGCTCTGGCGAGCGTGGCTACGAATGAATGAGACCGTGATTGATGTGCCGCACCTAACGCGAGTGAGTGGCGGCATCGCCCAAATGAGACCGCTTGTTTGATTTCGCCAGCCAACAGATTCGCGAAGACCTGAATTGTTACCGGCGAACAGTTCGACTTGTTGACGCTCCGTGGAATCGCCGAGAAGATGCGAATGACGAATGGTGTCGCTCACTCGGCCATGGGGCTGCGTGGCAGGAATGGCCGAAGGAGAGGAAATCATGCGACGGTTAATCATCACCTGTGGGCTGTTTGCGGCGGCCTGTGTCGTTCCCGAATTGGCCTCGGCCCAGAATCAGCAGAACCGGAACAACAACACGGGTTCCTCCGGGTTCGGTTCCACCGGTTCATCGGGCTTCGGTAGCAATAGCTCCAGCGGCTTCGGCAGCACAGGATCGTCAGGGTTTGGTTCGACGGGCGCAAGTGGATTTGGTTCCAACTCGGGCACCGGTGGCCAAACGGGCGGGTTCGGGACCAACGGTCAGACCGGACTTGGTGGACAAGGCCAAAACGGTGCCAATGGTGGCCTCCTCGGTCGCGGTACGAATCAGAACGGTCTCCTCGGTCGCAACGTGCAGAATCAAGGGATGCAGGGCAACAACTTGGGTGGCGGCGGTGGTGGTCGCGGTGGCGGAGGCAATCGCGGTGCAAACGGGTTGAACGGACTCAACGGTGGCGGTGGAAACGGAGGCAACGCGAATCAAACTCCGATCGTTCGGCCTCGTCAAAAAATCGCCTTCGACTACACGCTTCCCTCCTCCTCGGCCATTCAGTCCACGATTGAAGCCCGCCTGACAAAGCTCTCCGACAAGCGCCCCAGCTTGAAGAGCGTGATGGTGGCCGTCGAGGACAAAGGCGAAGTGGTCCTGCGCGGCGAGGTCGCTTCCGCAGATGATGCGAAGTTGGCCGAAAACATGCTGCGGCAAGAACCCGGTGTGAGGACCGTACGAAACGAACTTTCGTTTCCCGCTCCGGTCCCGTCCAAGGACGAGTGATTGGCGAGGAACCGGCGACCGGCAACGGTTCGCGTATGTGCAACGTAGGATGGACGCCCCCGTCCGTCCGAGCTTGCCCAGAAGAACCGGACGGACGGGGCGTCCATCCTACGAGTAAACTACCTCTTGCCGCTCACCTGAGGTGAGAACCGGCACAATGGAATACCGCCAGCCCCCTCTGTACAAAGTCCCACGCGGCTTTGTGTGCGTGCCGCAATGATCAAACGCCAACGCTTCACACGTGGTGGGATCGCGACATGTCACGGCCTGAGTTCCAACCCGGGTGCCGTTTGTCGATGCTGGATATTTGCGTCTTGATCGGCGGGACGCTCGGATCCCTTGTGGCGTGGCAGTGGACGTGGTGGGTGGGCTTTGTGATCGCGTTTGTTGTGGCCCACTTCTTTCTATTCTGCAACGTCTTCCGCATGTCGCGTCCGTTGGAATTGGTTTGGGCCGTGGCCTTCGTGGCTGCGGCCGGCGGTACCGTCGTGACTGAGACACCGGGTTGGGCTGTGACCGTGGTCGGTTCGTTGATCGTGACGGTCATCGTTGTCGCCATTGAGATGCGTGGGCCGTCGTACCACGGGATTGCTTGGCAACGGTGGAATCCAAGATTGCCGGAATGGTGGGAATCGCACATCGCGAAACACGCCACAGGTTCCAATGAAGAGGACGGATCGCCATGCCAAATTCGACCGAACACCCACTGATTCGCTCTGCGCGGCGCGAGGCCCTCGTCGCGGTGGCCATGTGGTTTGTCGCAATGCTGTGGTCGGTCGGCATCTGCACGAGGTACGGCTACGACCGCGATCCGAAATTGCTGACGTTCGTCCTCGGCTTCCCCGACTGGGTCTTCTGGGGCCTGATCGTTCCGTGGGGAGCCTGCACCATCGCATCGGGCTGGTTCGCGTTCGCCTTCATGAAGGATGAGGACTTGGAACCTGCCCCAGAACAACACCAACCCGAAGCGTAAGCGAGGATGAGCGTCGGACGACATGCGGCCTCGCTCACGCTGCGGGTTGGTATTGATCAACCCGGAGACCTCTCTGAATCACTTGGTTTCCACCAGCGACGAATGAGAAGCGCGGCGATCAGTGGGACAGCTCCCGAGGCGATGATCGCGATCGGCAGCGAAGCAGACTCGCGAAACCAAACGCCGCACGCCGAGTACGTCAGCGCGAGAACCAAGTTGCTGCCGAGCAGCGCGGGGAGAAAGCGACGCCAACTGAGTCGGCTCGCACCCAACATCAGCACGCACGCTTCGGCGAGGATCGGCAACGCGCGAGTCAGCAGCAACGCGACGGGACCGTGCTGGCGTGTGAAGTCGCTCATCCGCGTCACGTCGTCCGTTTCACTGAACCGACGCGCGAGAGACTCACCGAACATTCGAGCCAGTCCGAAACCTCCGATCGCTCCCGCCGACAACCCGAGCCACGACACGAGCGTTGCCCAGAACAGGCCGAGCGTCCCTCCCGCATACGTGACGACGGCACTCGATGGAACCGGCAGGAACATGTCGGCCGCCAACAGACCGAAGACCCACGCGGCGACCACTTCGCGCGACGATGGCTCACGCAGCGCCAGGAGCAAGCTCTGCTCGAACGACTCCCCCAGCCACAGGAACGGCACGATGGGGATCGCGAACAGCACGATCAAAAACAGAGCCGCCTTCACTGCTGGCTGCATGTCGCGGTGACTCCCGTTTGTTCCGGTTCCTCGTTCAGCCAGACGATCTTCGCCTCCATTGTGGTCGTGTCGAGCAGCGCGACCGACGGACGACCATACGACCAGCCACTCGTCTCGCCGGGGTTGATGAACAGCCGTCCCTGCTCGTCTCGCGTGATGCTCGGCTTGTGCGTGTGCGCGTAGATGGCAACATCGAACTCGCCATCGAGTCCTCGCAGCGCGCGATCCATGTGCGTGAGCAGAAACTTCTTACCATCAGTCGTCTTAAACCCGAACGGCGGTTCGCCCAGCGTTCCGATGATTTTCATCCCGGCTGCGACGCCGATCTTGTTCCCCTCGTTGTCGCCAAAGCACGCGATCACCTTGCAGTTCAAAGCACGCAACGGCGGCACGGCAAAGCTCGACACAAGGTCACCCGCAAACACGACCAACTCGCAACCGGCGTCGTTGAAGACCTCAACCGCCCGCCGAATGTGATCGAGGTGATCGTGACTGTCCGCAAAAATCCCGATGAGCATCTGTCTGGATTCCCAAAAACACGGCCGAGGCATCGTCACCGGCTGATAACTCTGACGAACGACCGGTCGCAGTATGAACGACCTTCTCCAGCAAGTCGATTCGTGGAACGGCACCCGGTCGTCCGATACACTCCGCCCACGTCGAAGCCCGGCTTACCCCGCATGGCTTCACCTCGTTTCTGCCGCATCCCACTTCATCCCTTCATCGAGTTGTCCCCCATGAAAGCCGTCGCCGTTCTTCCCGGAAAGCCCAACAGTGTTCATCTGCGAGACATCCCGCAGCCCAAGCTGAACGATCAGCCTCACGCGCACGTCTGCTCGATTCCCGAAGGCCGCGCCGTCTTGGTGAAGACGCTACAAATCGGCGTCGATGCGACCGATCGCGAGATCAACGAGGCCCTTTACGGAAACGCTCCTCCCGGCGGCGAGCATCTCGTCATCGGACACGAGAGCTTTGGCCAGGTGATCGAAGTCGGCCCGAAGGTCACGGAACTCAAGCCGGGTGATTTGGTCTCCTGCACCGTCCGCCGACCGGGGGGGTCGATCTACGACAAGATCGGACGGAACGATGTCACCAGCGAAGAGACCTACTACGAACGTGGCATCAATCTCTGTCACGGCTACATGACCGAGATGTTCGTCGATGACGCCGAGTACATGGTGAAGGTCCCTCCGCAACTGAAGCACATCGGCGTGCTGTCTGAACCGGCCAGCGTTTGCGCGAAGGCCATCGATCAGGCGTACCTGGCTCAACAGCGGCTGCAAGTCTGGTCCCCCAAGCGAGCCTTCGTCCTCGGTGCTGGCCAAATCGGACTGCTCGCCACGATGATGCTCAAGCTGCGTGGACTGGATGTCTACACGCTCGCCACCAAACCGGGACCACATCGCAAGTCCGAGATCGCGACCGCGTACGGCGCGACCTACGTCAGCACGAAGCAGGAGTCGATGCACGATCTCGCCAAGCGCGTCGGCAAACCCGACATCATCTTCGAGGCAACCGGCAACGCCGAACAGTGCTTCCGTTCGATGGAGGTTCTCGGTCTGAACGGCGCTCTGATCTGGACGAGCATCACCGGCGGCTCGCACGAAGTGAAAGTAGACGGAGCCAAGATCAACCTCGAATGGGTCCTCGGCAACAAGCTGCTCGTGTCGAGCGTCAACGGCAACCGCTACCACTTTGAACTCGGCCTGCAAGCCCTCTCACACGGCGAAGCGATGTTCCCCGGCGTCACTCAGCGCATCCTCACCAACCCCGTCGCGGGCTTGGACAACTACCAGGAAATGATGCGGCTGCTGGTGGAAGACAAAGAGGCGCTCAAGGTCTTCGTCAATATCGGGGTCTGATGTGGATCGTGATCGCGCCAACGGTGAGATTGGGGCCAGCACATCATGTCTGGCCGTGTTCGGGCATGTGGTGTGTCGGTTGAACGAGTCGTTGGCAAGGCTCGAACTCGCCGCAAAGCCCTTGCGTTTGGAGCCTCTGGCCGGGCGGGACTGGTTTGATTTGCTGGCTCGCAAGCTACTGCCTCAACTGGCCGACGGAGCCTACTTGATCGTCGCGGTCGTGGGCGGGACGAACATTGGCAAGAGCGTTGTCTTCAACCACATCGCGGGCTTTCGTGCCAGCGCGAGCAGCCCGCTCGCATCGGGGACGAAGCATCCGGTCTGTCTGGTTCCGACGGGCTTTGCCGAGCAGCACGATCTGCGCGCGATGTTTCCCGCGTTTGAACTGCGTTCGTGGACGAGTGGCGATGAGGCATTGCTCAGCATCGACACGCATTGCCTCTTCTGGCGCACGCATGAAGCGGTGCCGAAGAACCTCGTCATCCTCGACACGCCGGATGTGGACAGCGACGCGCCAGTGAACTGGCAGCGAGCCGATGCGGTGCGTCAGGCGGCCGATGTCCTCGTCGCCGTCCTGACGCAGCAGAAGTACAACGACGCGGCGGTCAAACAATTCTTCCGCAAGGCCGCCACCGAAGACAAAGCGGCCATCATCGTCTTCAATCAAGTCGAGCTACCCGACGACGAACCGTACTGGCCCATCTGGCTCAACACGTTCTGCACCGAAACGGGCCTCAAGCCCGAATACGTCTACCTCGCCGAGAACAATCGGAAAGCTGCGGAGGCGATTGCGCTGAAGTTTGAGGAGCGGACGTGGGGGAAGAAGGAGGAGTCAGGAGGCAGGGGACAGGAGTCAGAAGAAAGAGATCAGAAGGAGTCAGAAGACGGGATTCCGGAGTCGGAAATCTCAAATCTCAAATCTCAAATCTCAAATCCTCATTCCTCCCTTTCCACCGTCCTCTCCCAACTCCGCTTTGCCGAAATCAAGCTGCGGACGCTGCGAGGGTCACTGACGCGGCTGGTCGATGACGACGCGGGCGTCCCCGCGTACTTGCGTGAAGTGCGAACAAGAAGCCGACAGTTTCGAGATGCCTCGGACGTGTTCGCGTCTCGTGCGATGGTCCAACAGGCGGATTGGCCTGCTCCGCCGAACGGGTTGTTGGTCGATGAGATGTGGTCGTGGTGGGACGGGCATCGCGAGGCATGGACCTCGAACGTGCATGGCTTCTACGCGCACCTCGGTCGTTGGCTGACGGGCAGCGTGCGGCTGGTGCGAGACCAAGTCTGGGGTACACCGCCACCGCCGCTCAATGAGTACCGCAGGCAGGAATGGGACGCGATCGTCCGCGTTCTCGAACAGGTCTACGGCCAGTTGCAGGTCATCACGACACTCGGCAACGAATTGCTGACGGCTCGGCTGGAGCGGCTTCTCTCGGGCACATCGTGCGAAGCCGTTCTCGCCCATCTCCACCGCGAGCACGATCAGTTCGACTTCCAAGCGTTGGTGAAGCGTCTCGTCCAAGATGAGATGTCCAAGTTGAAGACCGACCGCGAACAACTCTTCCGCACGCTCCGCTATGCCGACCGAGCCGCCGCTGTCTTCCGCCCCGCCCTCACGCTGCTCCTCGCGATGGGAGGTGGCTTCGGAGCAGAACACCTCATCTCCGAAGCGGCCACACAAACGCTCACGCATGTCGCCATCGACACGACCGGCGCGGCAGCAACCACTGTCGCAGGAGAAGCGGTCGTCGAAACAGCCGGCGGCGTCCTCGGCCAAGCCAAAGCGTGGCTGCTGCAACTCCACACCAAATTCAAAGCAGAGCGAGAAGCGTGGCTGCTCGCCAAGCTGCGCGAGCATCTCTTGGGCGAACTCCTCGACGAACTCCAAGCGGGAGCGAACGTCCCCGAATCACCGGCGTTCGGTGAGGTCGAAGCCGCTATCGCAGAATTGGCGAACACGTTGAATCACACCAAACTCGTTTGACCGTACATTGAAGCACCACCCCACCGGGCTTGCCCCGGTGGAATCAGGTCTATGCACTACTCATTTCCACGGGGTACTTGAAGTAGTGCAAAAACCTGCGAGCCACCGGGGCAAGCCCGGTGGGGCTTTCGCTAGGTCGTTTATTGGTCTTCAGGTTGATATTCGCGCACGTCAAATCAGCCGGAACGCGCTAGCGTCCGGTTTGAACCGGGGCTAGCGCCCTGCGGCTAATGGAGTTCGCGCGAATATCAACCTGAAGTTCAATAACCGCGTGGGCAACGCCCCGCGTGGTGAAACGAAATCTCAGCAACCGAGGCACGGACTCATGACCACTGAACTCGCTCAACTCGAACTGCTATCGAACGTCGATGACCTCATCGCGCGGCTGTCGAAGTGGTCGGCGGAACCCTCCGCGTGGGAGCCGGTCCAGCGTGAGAAGCGACTCGTCCAACGAACGCTCGAACGGCTCGAACCGATGCGGGCGCGAGTCGAAGCGCCGCTCGTCGTCGCCACGTTTGGCGGGACCGGCGTCGGCAAGAGTTCGCTCGTGAACGCCCTCGTCGGAGCCGAAGTCACCGTAGCGGGACGGCAACGCCCGACGACGACCGTGCCCTACTTGATTGCTCATCCGCAGGCAGATTTGTCTGCGTTCGATCTGCCACTCGGCGAACTACACGTCGTCCGTAAGGACTCGCCCCTCTTGCGGGACATCGTGCTGATCGACTGTCCCGATCCGGACACGAACGAAACGGAGACCGCCGAAAGCAACCTCGCGCGGCTCCATCGGCTGCTGCCGTTTTGCGATGTGTTGCTCTACGTCAGCACGCAACAAAAGTACCGCTCGGCTCGCGTGAGCGATGAGTTACTTGAAGCGGCGAATGGTTGCCGGATCGTCTTCGTCCAGACTCACGCCGAGTTGGACGAAGACATTCGCGACGACTGGCGGAAGCAATTGACCGGCCGCTTTGAAGTGAGCGACCTCTTTTTCGTCGATTCCAAACGCGCGTTGGCCGAACAGCAATCGAGCGTCCGGCCAACGGGTGAGTTCGGTCGCCTAATCGACCTCTTGCAACGGGAGCTTTCCGCCGCACAGCGAGTCCGCATCCGCAAGGCCAACTTGCTCGGGCTGGTTCACGAGGTTCTCGGTCACGCGAAGGGATCGCTCGCGCAACACGCGCCGCTCGTCGCCAAGCTCGAACAGGCGCTGGCCGATCAACGTCACCGCGCGACCGAACGGATGGCGAACCGACTGCGCGACGAGTTGCTTGTTAGTCGCGGCTTGTGGGAGCAACGGCTGCTCGGACAAGTGACGCAGCTTTGGGGATACAGCCCGTTCGCGTCGGTGCTGCGGCTGTGGCACAGCCAGTCGAGTCTGCTCGCGTCGTTCGCGCTGACGCGGGCGCGCACCACGGCGCAGATGGCACTCGTCGGGATCGTTCACGGCTCACGCTGGCTCGCGTCGTCGCAACAGGAGCACGAAGCCGAACGCCGGTTGGAGGGACTCACGTCGCTCGGCCTGTCGGACGCGGAACTGCGTGAGGCACAGCTCGTGATCTCCGGACATGCCCATGCGGCCAAACTCGACCGACCCGCGACATCCACTTCGTCGCTCGATGCTCTCCGTCATGCCGCATCTTCCGTGCAGAACGAGTTCCTCACCGACGCTGCTCGCCGTATCGACACTCTCATCCTGCAAACGGCCCAGCGCCACTCGCACTGGCTGGTGCGAGCCGTCTACGAAGTGATGTTCGCCGAGCTGCCACTGTTCCTGCTGTACCGCATCGGTCGAAACTTTTTCTATGACACGTTTCTGAGAACGCCGCCGCTGCCGTACCTCGACACCAACTTCTACATTCCCGCTGCGATGTTCCTGGTGCTGTGGGCCGGACTGCTGGTGATGTCCTTCACCGGCCGACTCCGTCGCGGACTGACGCAGCACGTCAACAAACTGGCTCGCGAACTGGCGTCCCTCAAAGTGGGAGACGGCCTGTTTCCCGACCTCGAACAACAAGTGAGCGACTTCGCACGCGAACGCGATCGCATTGCGTCGTTCTCGCAGACCGTCGATTCGATCCGCGACCGGTTTGCCGATGCGAGCGGGCTTGGTGGACTCAAGCCGTAGGGTAAGCGTCTCGCTTGCCCGTCTTCTGGGCGAACGTGATTGAAAAAGCAGAAGACGGGC
>JAYTQJ010000686.1:0-60115 GCA_043746775.1 Schlesneria sp. | reverse complement strand
CCGTGGCACCCTGAAAACTAGCTGTTTCTTTCCGGATAGCCTCTTAGAAACGACAGCAGCTCGGCCAGAGGGCCGAGCTGCCAGTGAATTCACGATCCGAGTTCCGAACGGAGGCACATGCCTACTTGTCCGGTCACTCGTGAGCGACTCAGTTCATTCTTCCGACACATACGGGAGCAGGCCGATAAAGCGTGCCCGCAGGATCGCTTCGCGGACGGCTCGTTGCCACTTAGCACAGTTGCCGGTCTTGCGTCGCGGCAGCATGTTTCCTTCGCGGTCGATCATCTGTCGGAGCGTTTTCAGATCCTTGTAATCGACATAGATGGGATGTGGCGACTTGCCATTCGGAGCGAACCGGCAGCGGAGCTTCTTCTTCAGCCGCTGTCGCTTCTTACGAATCTTCTTAACTTCGGTCTTGTTGTACGCAGCCATCAGTTCGCCTCATTGGGAGACCTCACACAAAGGGAGGCCCGTTTCTGGGTGAGAAACGTGGAGGAAATCGGTTCGCACCGGCAACACCGCACGGCACAACCCTCAGCAAAGGGACTCAGCCGCCTGCCATGAAGGGGCGGGAGTATTAAGGCTGAAGCAGCCAAATGCAAGTCTCGATGACGAGTTCAGTTGGCAACGGCAGTCTGTCGGAGTCGGGGGCTGCTTCAGTTTTTCGACAGGCTCGTCACGACGAGGTTGTCGCGGTGGATGACTTCGGCGTAGGGGATTGAGCCGATCGACTTGACGATCTCGTCCGAACGTTTGCCAGCGATGGCCAGCGTGGCGGTGGCGTCATAATTGGTCAGTCCCCGTGCGAATTCTTCGCCGTGCTGGTCGATCAGCGACACGACTTCACCTTTGGCAAAGTCTCCTTCCACGCGAACAATCCCTGCCGCGAGGAGCGACTTGCCGTGCTGCTCGACTGCGCGGCGAGCACCGTCATCCAACACGAAGCGGCCCTGCGGCGGCATCGTGTAGCCGATCCAGCGTTTCCACGCCGAAACGCCGTCCCCTTCGCCAAGGAACAGCGTTCCGATGTCATCGCCGTGCAGAATCTCATCAAGGACGCGCGGTCGTTTGCCGTTGGCAATGACGACGTTCACGCCGACCGCCGTTGCCGTGTGAACGGCCTCCAACTTGGTCTTCATTCCGCCTGTTCCGCGTGAGCTTTTCGAGGCTCCGACGAGATTCAGCAAATCGTCATCGAACCGCTCGACCAGTGGAATGCGGTGGCTTTGCGGGTCGGAAGGATCGCCCGTCAGCAGTCCCTCAATGACGGAGAGGACGATCAGCAGGTCGGCCTGAATCAAACCGGCCACCATCGCGGCGAGGCGGTCGTTGTCACCCAGTTTGATTTCGGCGGTGCTAACGGTGTCGTTCTCGTTGACGATCGGGATCGCGTTGAATTCAAAGAGCGTTCGCAGCGTGTTCCGCACATTGAGATACCGCGACCGGTTCTTGAAGTCGTTCGCGGTCAGCAACAACTGCGCGGCGTGGTAGCCGTGCGGGCGAAAGGCTTTGTCGTAGATGTGGATCAGGTGTGCTTGCCCTGTCGCAGCGGCGGCTTGCAGATGTGGCAGGTCTTTGGGCCGCTCCTTCAAGCCGAGCAAACCCATCCCCGCGCCGATTGCTCCGCTCGATACCAGCACGACCTTGCGTCCCGAAGCACACAACGCATGAACCTGTTCGGCCAGCGACGCGATTCGCGCGGCGTCGAGCTGGTCGTCGTCGGTCGAAAGAACGTTCGTTCCAACTTTGACGACAACGGTGCGCGTGCGGTCCATGACCTCGCGTCGAAGAGTGGCGGCGTTCTCAGTCATAGAGGCGAAAGTTCTGATGCGAATGTCGAATTGAGATCTGCCCCGGAGCCATTCCCGTGACTGCAACGGAAGATATAAGCGGTCGCACAACGATGCCACTCACATCCGTGCCACGGCACATTCCAGCTACACAATGCCCAATGGTTTCTTTACGAGTCAGGGTGTTCCACAAGCAATCGCGCAAGCTGCGCGGCGATATTCGTGTGGTAAGAACCTGTCCAAGAATGACTCCGCCGTTTGTCGCCTTTCGCTCCACGAAAGGGCGCTCTTTCGCGGAGCGAAAGGCGACATTGTTTTGGGACGGGTTCATAAGCTGCTCGTGCCATAGACAGTCTCTCGCGAGGTATTGCGTTCCACCGTGGTGCGGTCGGTCCACACGCATTCGCGGGTGGTGCGAAAGACCTGCTTGGCGCTGGACCAGCCGAGCGCGTGTTGCAGGTCGGCGTTCAGCGCCGTGGTGCTGGTGAAGGTCCGTTTCTCGCACGGACCGTTCCCCTTGGAGTGAGTGGTTGCAGTGTCGCGTTAGGAGGAGTCTTCACGCTGGACACAGGGGGACTGGCTTTCCTTCACGAAGAGTAAATATGCGGACTGGCTGCGATCCATTTTCAGTTCGCGTTTGACGTTCGCCAGCAGTACGTAGGTGCTGATCGCGATCCAGACCTGCGTCGTAGATAACCGGAGTCGGCAACTGCCATCGACAACTTCTTGCTGTTGCAAGGCGAGCTTTGTGGTGGCGCATGGTTTCTGCTGAATGTCACTCCGTTCCTCCTTGATCGGGACCTCACGCTGCACTCCCATTCGTTCTTCGACATCAACTCAGGCGGGCCTCGCGTTCCTTGACTCTCCTGTCTGTGGGACTGAGCTACTTTTATCGGGCACGTCTTGAATAGGTGCGGCGAAGCGTCAGAATCTCGCGGAGGCTGTGCGGTGGGAATGTTGCGGGTTCGCAAGTCGCCACGACGGGTGTGTTCGGGTAATTGATCGGGTGCGATGTTCAAGCTGACTGAACTGCGAATTCTGCTCGACGATGAACCGCGCGCGGGAGCGTGGAACATGGCGGTGGATGAGGTGTTGTTGGAGTCAGCCTTCGAGCGCGGCGTGGCTTCATTACGGTTCTATCGGTGGTGTGAGCCAACGGCGTCGCTGGGGTATTTCCAGCAGGAAACGGACTTCCGTGCGGAGACACGATTCGCACATCTGCCAGCGGTGCGAAGATTGTCAGGAGGTGGGACGCTCATCCACGATCAGGAGGTGACGTACAGCCTCGCACTGCCGCCGTCACAGCGAGTCGTTGCGCATCCGGCCGAACTGTACGGACTCATTCACCGGGGCTTCATCGCGGTGTTGAAGTCGCGCGGCGTGGACGTTGAGATGCGAGGCGAGACCGTGTTGCTCAAGCACGAGCCGCTCCTGTGCTTCGCTCGCGAGGACGAACACGATCTGGTGGCGCAAGGTCACAAGCTGCTCGGGAGTGCGCAGCGCCGTCGGCGTGGAGCCATCCTGCAACACGGCGGTTTGGTGTTGCAGGCGTCACACTTGACACCCGAATTGCCGGGGATCGTTGAACTCTTTCCACAAGCTTCGTTGGCGGGTCTGGAAGCAGATCTGGCCTTGCGATTGGCTACAGAGTTGGCGACGAACAGCGAGCATGTTCCGCTGACGGATGAGGAACATTCGTACGCGGTTCAATTGGCGAATGAGGCGTACTCGTCGCTGTCAGGGCGTCGGCATTGAGAGGCCGAACGCCCGGATGCCACGCTCCCCCTGATGAACCGAAAGCGACTCGATATCTGCCTGCCTCAATATTCCGCCTGCCTCAATGACAAAGACAGGACAGACTCAAGGGAGGTCAGATCAACTCAGCGATCGGCTGGCCCTGTTCGAGGACGTAGACCGGGCGACCACCTTGATTGACGAACTGCGTCTTCGAGTCGATCCCCAGATGGTGGAACACCGTCGCCATGAGATCCTGCGGGCGGATCGGCTTCGTTTTGGGAACGTCTGCCTTCGGCATCGACTCCCCGACGACTTGGCCCATTTTCAGATTGCCTCCGGCGAGGGCGAGAGTACTCAACGGTGCCCAGTGGTCACGACCGGCGTTGCGGTTGATGCGCGGTGTGCGACCGAATTCACCCGTGATGACCAGTAGCACTTTTTCGGACATCCCGCGCTGAGCCACGTCTTCCAAGAAAGTCGCGACGGCATGATCGAGAGCCGGGGCGAGGCGATTCATGCCGCGTTCGATTTGCTGGTGCATGTCCCAGCCGCCGTAATTGATCGTGACGAACCCGCAGCCCTTCTCGACCAAGCGTCGGGCGACAAGCATTCGTTGCGCCAGCAGATCCTTGCCGTACTTGGCGGCTGTCGGCGCGTGTTCCTTCGTCACGTCAAACGCATCGGCCGACTGTCCAAGCAGCAACTGAAATGCCTGCTGCTCGAACTCATCCAGTCCGTTCATCAGTCCGTGCGAGTCGCTCTCCCGACGCAAACGGTCCAAGCTGCCGAGCAACTCGCGTCGATCGTCGAAGCGATCGACCTTCGTCCCCAAGTTCATGTTGCTACGAGCTTGGCCAGTCGGATCGAACGGCGCGTAGGCGGGGCCAAGAAAAGCCGGGCCGTCCGCAGTAATTCCGGCGAGCCGCACGAACGACGGGATGCCGGTCTGATCGTGATTGGCTCCGCGCACCTTTGACACGATGGAACCGAGCGACGGTCGCGTCGGCAGTCCGCCGTTATCGATGTTTCGATTGTCATAGCCCGTCATGACGAAGTGCGTCCCGCCACCGTGGCCACTGTTGGAATGAGCGAACGACCGGACGAACGCCATCTTGTCCGCCACAGTCGCCAGCTTCGTGAATGATCCTCCCAGAGACACACCGGGCACGTTGGTCGAGGTCTCACCCGTCACGCTGCGGTACTCGGCCGGAGCGGAGAGCTTCGGATCGAACGTCTCGACGTGAGTCGGGCCTCCCCCCAGCCAGAGCCACACGACGGAAGTGTCCGACACCGTCCGACCACTTTCCGCAGCGGCGGCCCGCTCGGCCAAGAGATTCGCCAGCGACAAGCCGCCCATTCCCAAGGCACCGGCTCGAAGAAAGTCTCGACGACTAGTTCCATCACAAACGCGATGACTGTGGCCAGCGGAAAAGGTCAGCATCGAAACGACTCCTTGGCAGGGAACATTTGGAGGAACCACAAACGACTCGAAGCGAATGCCCCGACATGCTGGCAAACGATGCGCGATGCGCCCAGCCTATTCTCAACAGTTTTCGCCTTGGCGACAAAATGCCTCAAACTGTGCCATTCGCTTTTGTCCTCATCGTTCGCGCCCCAAGCGACCGCCTTGCAGTTGAGCATCCGGTCGCTACCATGCTCGCGTCGTTCGGCTCATTTCAGCAGGCCGAGTGACACACAGAAGGGGGCGACCGGATTCGACTGGATCGCTGCAGGTATGGGTGGCGTGTCGTGGTTGATCAGCAGGCCACGTAAAAAGCCGATCAAAAAACAACTGCCAATCGGCCGTTGACCTTGGCTGCCTAGTGCAGCCGTGACTGAGGAATCCTTGCCGTTGGAGTCCGAAAGTTACACGCAAATACCGGCTGGCTCCGGGTCAATGTGACCTACGCTCGGAGTGAGACTTGTAGGACACTGGTCGTGAGCGGGCCTCGTTCGTTGAGCCTGCCGCGATGACATCAATCAGCGGAATACACACGTAGTGGCTCATGCTGAGGTATCACAGGACAGGGGTTCAATTCCCCTCGCCTCCACTTTCTGGAACAAGAAGCCCTTCGACAAATATGTCGAAGGGCTTCTTTATTTGGTGCCTCCGACTCACGTGTGTTGACGGTTCGCGGAGCCAGCGGGGGTACTGACTTTGACCATGTAACCCGCAGCCATTGACCAAGTAACCCGCAGCGTGAGCGAGGGAAACAAAGGGAAACCTTCCTGATCATCGCCCTCGCTCATGCAGCGAGTTAGTAAAGTCATTGCCATAGAGCACGCCGCCCTGACCACCTTTTGAGTTGGACAATCCATGTCGAAGCACGATTTCTCGGCGGATGAATTCTCCCTGCGACGAGCTTGTGCGCGAGGTGCCATCGCAGCGGCCGGTCTGGACTGGTTCCTCGTGTTTCACCCGGTCACGATCCGCTGGCTGACCGGCTCTGACGCGAAGAGTTACCAAGAGTTTCAGTGCTTGCTGATCTCGGCCGAACCGGGGCCGATCCGCGTGCTGACTCGTACCGGGGAACGGAACGAGTATCTGGATGATGCGCTCGTGGATGAGCTGCACACTTGGGGCGGTGGCGAACCAGAAGACCCGATCACGGCGCTCGAACGGCTCGTCGAATCACTCGGAGTGAAGGAGGCTCACTTCGGAATGGAGGTGCCGGGGTATTACCTGCACCCGCATCATTATGTCCGCATCAGGCAGCTCTTCGGAGACCGGCTCACCGAAGCCACGAACTTGATTCACGATCTCTCGCTGGTGAAGTCACCAACCGAGTTGAGTTACATCCGCAAGGCCAGCCGCATTGCCGACAAAGCCCTGCTACGGTTCACTGCTTCGCTGCGAGCGGGCCGCACCGAACTCGAAATCGCGGGCGAGGTCTATCACGAACTGCTGACCTCCGGCAGCGGACTCGCCGCCAGTCCGATCAATCTCGTCTCCGGTCCTCGTTCGTGCTTCAGCCATGGCGCACCGACCGACCGCCGGTTGAGGCATGGCGATTTCGGCAACGTCGAATATGGAGCCACCTTCAAACGGTACACCGCGACCATCGGTCGGCAGTTCAGTTTGGGCAAGCCAACATCTCGAATGTTCGAACTGCACGACCTTGTCTGTCGCGCCTCTGACGCTTGCATCGCTGAGATCCGCGCCGGAGTCCCCGCGATCGTCCCGCACGAGGCCGCGAAACAAGTGATCGCCGCCGCCGGACTCGATCACGCGCGAGTCCATCTGTCCGGCTATGGCCTCGCCCCTGGCTCGCCCCCTTCCTGGGCCGAACCAATCCACCTGTTTGGTGACAGTTCGTACACACTTCAAGCGGGCATGGTCGTGACGGTCGAACCGCCCGTCTTCATTGG
This sequence comes from Schlesneria sp., assembly GCA_043746775.1. Lineage (GTDB taxonomy): Bacteria > Planctomycetota > Planctomycetia > Planctomycetales > Planctomycetaceae > Schlesneria. The sequence goes on along the minus strand of JAYTQJ010000686.1, from coordinate 53,219 downwards.
TGAGGAACAGCTCGGTGCCCGCATCATCGACAATGTCCTTGTCACACACGCTGGCTGCGAACGACTCTCCCACGTCAGCCGCGACCTGATTGTGATCGACTGACACCCAAGTCGAACTGAGCGACCGGAGAACTGCCGGGCCGGGGCCGGTTCCACTTGCCAAGCGGTGAGTTAGGAACCGGCTCGCAATCACTTCCCGAGTTTCCTTCTGGTTCCCTCCCCTCGGCGGGGAGGGTTAGGGAGGGGGGGCGAGTGGCAAATCGACTTGACCATCCTCCCTCCTCGCCTTTTCTCCCTCCCCGCCGAGGGGAGGGAGAAAAGGCGAGCAAACCGGGAAGTTGTTTTGAACCAGCCCAAAGAGTCTGTTGAAAAACGTAACTTGGACGCCCTCGTCCGAGTCTTTTCTAATTGGAAGCGGACGGACGAGGGCGTCCATCCTACGATTTTCAACAAGCCCCTCCCCGGCCTCTGGAACCGCGCCCCGGTATGACTCTCCTGCCTGACCTCGCGAGCTGCCGCAACAATCCGTTGACGATGTTGGCGTACATCTGTACGCTATTAAGGGAGACACTTGTACGCCTGTTGATCGTAATCAAGTAGAGACTCGCAGTCCGTGTCGAGAGGAACCGATCATGCCTGAGCGTCCGTCCGCATCGAAATCCGAGTTGGAAATCGCCCGCATCGTGTGGGACTTGGGCGAGGCCACGCTGCGCCAGGTCTTCGAGAAAGTTCCCGCAGACCGGCAGATCGACATCAAGACCGTGCAGACTTATTTGCGGCGGCTCGAAGCGAAGGGCTACCTCAAGTCGAAGGTCGATGGACGGCAGCGGCTCTACCGCCAGAAGGTTCAGGCGAGCAAGGTCGTGCGCGAGAACGTGACTGAGTTCGTCGATCGGCTCTTCGATGGCGAGGTGCTCTCACTGATGCAACATCTCGTACAGGACCGAGGTCTGACGCGCGATGAAATCGACCAACTGCGCGGGATGCTCACGCAGTGGGAAGAGGAGCAGGCCGGCTAAGAAACCCCGCAATCATTGGCGTCTTTCGCTCCGCGAAAGAACGCCCTTTCGCGGAGCGAAAGGCGACAAACGACGGAGTTGTTCTTGGACCAGTTCTTAGTTTTGAAATGTGTGCCAGCCTACCAAATCATTTGCGGTGCCCTGCGAGGAGCGAGGATTCTCATGAGCAGCCTGAGTCATGAAAACGTGATGGGTTGGGATCCAGCGGTGGCGGGGTGGAGCGACTTGGCGTGGAGTCACCTGTGGCAGACGACTGCCGTGATGGTGGTGGTCGCGCTGCTGGCGATCAGCCTGCGCCGGAAACCGCACTGGGTTTATCTGCTGTGCTTGCTGGTCCTGCTCAAGGGCGTCACGCCGCCGTTGTTAAGCAGCCCGGTCAGCCTCTTCGGTTGGCTCGCGCCAACGGGCATGGTGGAGCAGATGGCAGTGCGAGTGGAGCCGACGAGGATCGCAACGGCTTCGCCAACGCATCCATTTGGTGGAGCGACTGTTCCCTCTGAGTTCGTGTTGCCGAACAGTGGCGGCTCGTTGACGGAGCCGTTCACCGCGCGAGTTCACCCGCCGATCGAGTCGCAAAATACTCGTGTGCCACCCGCCAAACCTTGGCCGTGGCGTGATGGGTTGCTCTGTGGTTGGTTGCTTGGCGTCGCGGTGATGTTGCTGGGTTGGTGGCGTCAGTCGCGGAAGTTGGCTCGCAGCCGTGCGGCTTGGACTGAAGATGAGTCCCTGCAAGCAATGGTCATCGAGTTGGCAACCCGCCTCGGCGTGAGGCGCTTCGTACAGGTTCAGGTCTCAGCTACCGGCGAGGGACCGGGCGTCGTTGGCTGGTGGGGCACGACGATTGTCATCCCGATTTCATTGCTGCGAACCGACGCGATCGCGTTGGAGCCGATTCTCGCTCACGAGCTGATTCACATCCGACGCGGCGACGCAGTTCATGCCCTGCTTCAACGAGTTGCCCAAGTGGTGTGGTGGTTTCATCCGCTGGCTTGGTGGATCAACCGCGAGTGTTCTCGCGCCCGTGAGCGTTGCTGCGACGAAGAGGTTCTGGCGAGCCGCGTATGTCTGCCTCAAACCTATGCGCGGTGCCTTGTGGGGCTGCTCGAAAGACAGGTCGAACGGCGGTCGGTTCGCTTGGCGTTGGAGATGCGTTCGTTCGATGTCACCAAACAGAGATTGGAAGGAATCATGCGGCGAGGTTCACAGTTCTGTCATCTGACACCGCGTTGGTGCTGGGTCACGCTGGCTCTGTTGGCACTGATCGTCCTGCCGGGCCGAGCCTTCATCGCCGCGCAGCCAAAAGCGGGCGATCAACAGACCGTCGATGAACGGGCCGCGATCCCGCGTTCTGTACAGGACTCACTGGCTGAGTCCATGAAGGAACTCGGTCATGACATCCGAGTCGATGACAAACAGGCTGACCAACCGTGGTCGATCGTCAATCTGAACAAGCGGGAGACCGCTCGCGCCGCGATGCCACTCGTGGAGAAGTTCCACGATCTGGAATGGTTCAATGCTCAAGCCTCGCCGCTGGAAGATGCCGATGTCGCACGGATCGCCAAGCTGACGCGACTCAAGTCGATCATGTTGAACGGCACGAAGATCTCCGACGCGGCGCTGGTTCATCTGCGCGGGATGACGCAGCTCGAACAACTGCTGCTCGATGAGACGGGCATCACGGACGCGGGCCTCAAGCAGCTTCAGTCACTACCAAACCTCAAGACGCTCACGCTGATGAAGACTGCGGTCAGTGATGAAGGAGTTCGTGCGTTGGCACTGTTCCCGAAGCTGGAACACCTGCGACTCGACAACACCCAAGTGACGACGGCGGGGCTGATGCCACTCAAAACAATGGCGACGCTGAAGAGCCTCAGCGCGACGCAGCCGCTCCCCATCGGGATGCAGAAGTTCGCGGGTGCCACGTTCCAACTGGAGTTGACCGAACTCACCGAGGCGGCCGTCCGGAACATCGGGGACACCACCGAGTCGGCCCTGCTGATGCTGACCTTGAAGGGGCCGCTCATCACGCCCGACAGTCTGAACCTGTTGCAGGGGTTTCCCTCGCACAAACAACTGGTGCTGACGTTCATCGACTGCCCGGTGACGGACGCCGACTTGGCGGTCCTTGGAAAGTTGCCCACGTTGGCGAATCTGACGATCAATTCGGCGACCAATTCCAAAATCACCGACACCGGATTGGCCCACCTTCGCGAGTTGAAACAACTCACCCATTTGTACTTCGACACCCAGCACATCACGGATGAAGGAGTGCGGCATCTAGCCGCGATCCCATCACTTCAGTTCCTGCACTTGATGATGCTGCCGCAGGTCACGGATGCCGGAGTCCGTCACCTTGCGAGCCTCAAGGAACTGACGCATCTGTCACTGTTCGGGTCACGGATCACGGATGCGTCGCTGCTCACACTCGCGTCGTTGCCGAAACTCACGAGCCTCATGCTCGATCAGACCGCCATCACCGACGCCGGGCTGGCCCATCTGGAGCAGTTGCCGAATCTCGGTTCCGTCACCGCCACCGGGACCAAGATCACGCAAGCGGGGATCGACCGGCTGAAGACTCGACTCCCCAAGGTCACCGTCCTCGATCGCCTTCCGCCTACTCCAGAGCGAAACGCTGATGCGGCCAAGTCAGACGCTCGTCAGGTCTATTCGCCACTACCTCTGCCGCAACTGAGTCCTGCCTCACAGTCGATCATCGACCGCCTGCGAGCGATGAATGTTTCGGTGGAAATGCAGCCAGGTTACAGCCAGTACTCGCAACGGCAGCACCGCGAGTACGTCAGTCGCCAACTACCGCTCGCGGTGACGGTTCATAATCCGGATGACTTGGCAGGTGTGTTGCTGCTGCTATCGCGGCTGCCGGAATTGGAGGTTCTCGCCTTGAATCACTGCCGGTTTGGTACGGCGGAGCGAGAACAACTCAAACGGCTCATCACACTTCACAGCTTGCAGGTCTTCTCGGGTGAATTCGGTGACGCAGAACTGGCTTGTCTCGCGGAGCTGCCCGAACTGAATGTGCTTCATCTGAGCCAGACGCTGGTCACTGACGAGGGCTGGGTGCGATTGCCGGTCTTTTCAAAACTCTATTCGCTGCACGTCACGAACAGCCGCTTCACCGACCGCATGATTGAGTGGCTCGAACGTCAGCCCCAACTGGAAACAGTCGGTCTTCTACAGAGCAAGTTCACGACTGCCGGAGCCAATCGAATCGCAGCCCTGCCCAATCTGGTGGAAGCCCAGTTTGAGGAGGAGAGGATGCCGGATCGCATCCCCAATCCCGAGATCAACGCCACCTTTCACCTGAAGAAATGTGATGCCGAGATTGTGGAACGGATTCGTAAGTTGGGCATCGTCGGCAATCGTCTCGACTTCGTTCGCTGTGGCGTCGGCCTCAATTTGTCCAGCGACGCGATCACGGATGACAGCCTGAAAGCCCTCGCGCCGATTGCCGACTTGGTTGTCGATCTCCATCTCGTCAAGACCGCCATCACGGCGGCGGGCTTGGTCGAGGTCGGACGTTTGCCGCACCTAGCCTCACTCGGGCTACATCACAATCCGAATCTGACCGGAACGATGCTCGCATCGCACTTGTCGCCGCTGTTTGTTCGGACGCCGGTCGTGTCGATGATTATCTCTTCCGCAGAGACACCGGCCGAGAAACGCCGTCGAAATCGGCAACAATTTGGTCTCTGTTGCTTGATCCTAGACGGACTCGCGTTGGAACAAGCCGACCTCGCGGCACTCAAGCCAGCGATGTTTCTGGCCATCTCCAACGGCCAATTGACAGATGACAAACTGAAGGGCTTCCTGTCCAGCGGCACGATGCGTCTCTTCCTCAACAACGAGCCGATCACGGACGCGGGCTTGTTGAACCTTGCCGAGTCCAAATACATGAGCCTGAGGCTCGGCGGCTCGAAGGTCACCGAAGCCGGGATCGCCGCGCTGCGCAAACGAAATCCCAACATCCTCGTCACACTGGCCCCGGCCCAGCCCGAACCGCTCGAATGATGTTCCGCGACAGATCGTGATGGCTCCGCCTTACAGCACGCGGCTGAAGCGGACACCAACCCGAAGCGTCAGCGAGGACGCCACTCACATCCTCGCTGACGCTTCGGGTGAGCGTGAAATGTGCCATCCTCACCGGCGTGCCGGATAATCCGTCAGGTCAGGAGGCGCGAGAGGGCCACGATGCAGGTGTCGTCGCTGGGACTGCGGCCGCCGCAAAACTGTTCGACACGATCGATGATGGCCCGGACTCGCGCTTCCAGTTCCGGTGCGGGAGCCGCCAAGACATCGCACAGCCTCGCGGTACCGAACAGTTCGTTCTTTCGGTTCATCGCCTCATTGACGCCATCGGTGTAAAGCACGATCTCGTCGCCGGGACTGAGCATCAGCGAGAACGGGTGATATTCTTCGAGTGGGTCCACGCCGAACGGCAGTCCCGATCGTTCGGCTCCCTGTGCCTCGACCACTCCGTCGGCTCGACGCCTGAGTGGTGCGGGATGTCCCGCGTTGGCGATGCTCAGGCGATGTTCGCGCGGATCAAGCACGGCGACGCAGAACGTGATGAAGCCCTCATCAAGCTCGCACACGAACTGATTGAGCCGGGACATGGCCTTCTTGAGCGACGCGGTCGCTTCGAGACAGTGCCGCAGTTCGGAAGCAAAATCGACGATTTTCAACGCGGCCGGCAACCCTTTGCCCGCTGCGTCCGCCACCGCGATCACCACGCATCCGTTGGATGTGGCCCGGTACGTGTACCAATCGCCGCCCACCGTACGCGCCGCCCGGTAATAGTCGCCGAATGCATAACCGGCCACCTCGGGACGCGCGTTGGGCAACATGCGGATTTGGATGTCTCGCGCCATTTCCAACTGCTGCCGATGCCGTTCGTTTTCGAGGATCAGATCGTGGGCACGGGAATAGCCGATAGCCTGTGCTGTCATCACCGCCACGCCCTCGACGAGCTGCAGATCGTCGTCTACGAATCGGTCGGCGGGTTCGTCCGTCTCAAGCACGATCACCCCGAGTACGTTTCGTCCAGACCCCACGATCGGTACGCACATGGTCGAGCTGAAGCGGTCTTCCAGCGCGGACCGGCCATCGATGTCGCCGTGGTGTTCAATCAGTCCTCGTCCCGCTTTGATCGCCTTGTGTGTGAGGGGCAAATTGATGGGAACGGCGGTCAGCAAAGCGCTGTCCCCGTCTCGCCCGTGTTTGCTGGCGCGCGGAACCAATGCACCGCATTCGTCGAGCAACAGGATCTCGCCATTGGTGGCCTGTGGAAATGCCTGAAACAGAGCGTCCAGTACCTTCGGGAGAATCTCGTCCACAGAGAGATGGCTACCCAGCCGATGAGCAATCACCAACAGGCTGTTCAGTTGCTTTTTCAGCCTGCCGTCCGAGGTTCCGTCTACCGCGTGCGAATTTAACGGACTGATTTTGGTGTTGGCCAGTTCGCCGCCGGAGATGTCGAGATGACCGTTGGAAGCCGCCATCTCGCCACTCGATCCCGGCTTGCCATCGTCGAGAGCGCAAAAGGTCAGCGGCACATCGTGCAGATTGACCCGGTCTCCGTCCTTCAGCAGCATCGGCTCGTGAACCGGCCGCCCGTTGACGGAGGTCCCATTGACGCTCCCCATATCGGCGATGAAGTACTGGCCGTTGAGTTCAAAGACACGCGCGTGTTCGCGGGAGAGGGATCGTTTGTTGAGGACGATGTCACAGAAGCCAGATCGTCCAATCACCAGTCCGCGCGCCACGGGCAACACGTATCTGGCCCCGCGCGCCGGTGGCCCCATCACAACCAAGCTGGCCATTATGTGTCCCCCACAAAGTGTTAGTGGGGGCTTCCAAACTGCGGCAGCATCCTCTGCCGGTTCCTCAACTCACCTCGTATTGTCCACTCTCACCCAGACATTGAGAATCACAGCCTGCAAGCCCACCCACCCTGTTACAGACATTCGGTTGCCTCATTGCGACCGGCCGCGATTATGCGAGTTGCATTTCTGTACAGCAAGCCCCCGTTTTCAAGCCCAGGGGGCCGTCGCGTTGTTGAGTCTGAAAGTTCGTCGAGCACATTTCAAAACGAGTGCTGCCATTTCAAGCTGGCTGGGTTCAGGGGACTCAAGCCCTGTACTCCGAAAGACAGAAGTGGCGGGTTGACGACCAAAGAGCGAGGTCGGCGTGCAACTCACGGAGTCATCGTCAACCGTGGCTATACGGTGCCGGATCGGACAGCCCCGCTTCGGCAAAGCCCTTCAGCCGCAGGCTGCAAGAGTCGCAGTGACCACAGGCTTGGCCTTGTTCGTTTGGGTCGTAACAACTGTGCGTCAGACCATAATCGACACCGAGCGCGAGGCCGCGTCGAATGATCTGGGCTTTGGTGAGCGAGATCAGCGGAGCATGGACGTGCCACTCATCGCTCCCCTCGACACCCGACTTCGTGGCGAGATTGGCCAGTTGACGAAAGGCCGCGATGAACTCGGGCCGACAGTCGGGGTAGCCACTGTAATCGACCGCGTTCACGCCAATGAAGAGATCGCTCGCCCCGAGTACTTCCGCCCAACCCAAAGCGACCGACAAAAAAATTGTGTTACGCGCGGGAACGTAGGTGATCGGAATCCCGCCTGACAGATCATCGTCCGAGCGATCTTTGGGGACCGCGATGTCGTCGGTCAGAGCCGATCCGCCAAACGCCCGCAGATCGAGCGACACGACGATGTGACGCTTCACCTCGGCGGCGGCGCAGACGTGAGTCGCCGCCTCTAACTCAAAGCGGTGCCGCTGCCCGTAATCGAACGACAGTGCATACGGCTCGAAACCCTCGGCCTTCGCGATGGCGAGGATCGTCGCCGAATCGAGTCCGCCGCTGACGAGTACGACCGCACGACGAGATTTGTTCGTACTCATGATGAATCTTTCCATACCTGCTGACACTCTTTGCACCGAGCGAATTGATGCCGAAGTGGGGTCTTCCTTTGGCGGTCGAAGGTATCAGTCATGATTAGAGACTGTCGAGTGTCAAAAACGCCGGAGTACCTTCGCATGCCAGCGAAGATGCGGAGGCGAATGGCGTTTTTGGCGAGCCGAAAGTGGGCCGATTGCCTTTGACGGCGATCCGGGAATCGCTGTCCGCGTCGAGCACTTGATTGCATCCCGCCGAACGCCACGCTCTTGGGTCATAAGGAACTTGGCGATGTCCTGTGAGCCTAGCATGACTCGTTGACAGCTTCAGACTCGGGCGTTAGCGTACCGCCCCATGTCTTGGCAAGTGGGATTTGAGGTGTTGGCGGGTTAGCTCGCCGACCGGAATCGGGTCTGTCGCAGCCTAGATTCACCCGTGAAAATCACGTCTCGCGCGACATCAACAATCCATTTTGAATTTGACAGAGTTCGCCGCTTCGGTGGGTTCTGTGGCGTCACTGACTTAGGGGAGTGCCTGGTTCATGCTACAGGCTGAACTCAAGATTCTGGGCGGAAAACATCAAGGGAAGGCCATTCCCCTCACGACCAAAAAGTTCTTGGTCGGGCGTGAGCAAGACTGTCATCTGCGGCCGAACAGTGACATGGTCAGCCGCCATCACTGCGTCTTTTCCATCGACGATTTCGCGGTGCGACTTCGCGACTTGGGCAGTACCAACGGAACCCGCGTAAACGGCGAAGCGTTGCGTGGAGAAGTGGTCCTCAAGCCAGGCGACCAAATCGGCATCGGCAAGATGGAACTCGAACTGGTGGTCCGGCAGCCAGCCGCGATTGTCGCCAAGGTTTTGGCGAAGACGGGGAGTTCTTCGGAGATCGAATCCGTCCCCGGTGGTGTGACTGCGGAGATCCCTGTTTATCTTGGTGACTCCAATGGCGAGATCGCCAATGCCGAGTTGAACGAGACAACTTACGAGATTCCCGCTGTGGTCGGCCCGGCCGCTCAAGACACGGCGATGACGGCTGCCACCGATACGGCAATCTTCGCGGGAACCCCACCTGCTGGATATCCCGGTGGTTACCCCCAAATGACTCAGCCGGGTTACCCTCAGATGATGCCGCAGGGTTATCCCCAGATGATGCCGGGTTACGGCCAGCCGCCGATGGGTTACCCGCAGCAGTATCCGCCCGGTTATGGTCAACCGGTCTATCCTCAGATGCCCGGTTATCCAATGGGGATGCCCATGCAAGGGGGGATGCCCATGGCCCCGAGTTATCCGATGCCCGCGCCTGCTGCGGCTGAGCCTGTCAGCGCGGCAGCCGCCCTTGCGGATGTGGCTATTCGATTGCCTCCACCGGAATCGACGGGTTTCAAGGACGCCCCTCCGCCGGCTGCTCCTGCACCGGGCGGTGCGCCAGCGGCCCCAGTCGAAAAGCCTTCGACATCGGCTGCCGACATCATCAAAAACTACATGCAGAAGCGGACTCGTTAGTCGGTCCCTTTTGTCGAAGGCCATTGGCCGAATGGATAGTTTCACCCCGCAAGTGTTTTGTGTAACAGACTCTTCGAGTCGGGAGCCGCAACCATGTCGAACGCCGATCCCAACGTCGCCGAACAGCAACGCCGTTACCGTGAGTTTCTTGACCTGATGCCGCTCACGATCGCCTTCGCCGGGCTACCGACGAGCGACACCGGCAAGTATTACACGGAAGAGCAGATGGAGACGCGCGCGTTCGCAATGCGTCACGCCTACAAAATGGCTCGTCAGTTTGCTCGTGAGCAGATCACGCGCTGAGACGAGTTTTGTGGATGCCGTGCTTGCTCCGTTTGCCGCGGGGACGCCTTGGGCTTCTGTACCAGTTGCTTGCTATGTCGTCTTACCCGCCTGTTGAATAACCCTGTAGGACGGGCACTCTTGCCCGTCTGTTTTCAAACTGAAAGTCGGGCAAGAGTGCCCGTCCTACAGGGGTTGTTCAACAGACTGAAGCCAGATGTCGCGTGGATGAAGCTCACGGACAGGCTTTTTCGGCACGCGTTGCGACGGTCCACCTGCTGGACTCTATCGCCCTGAAACCCGCGTCTCTTTCGGCGGGTATTCGTCTCCGGAAGGGGAAGCCGCAAGGTGGATGACCGGGGACTCGTCACACGCTGCTTGGCCGGTGACCAAGACGGGTTACTGGAGTTTGTCGAGCAGTTTCAGGGGCTGGTCTTCGCGATCTGCGTGCGTCAATTGAGGCATCGTCAGGACGCGGAGGATGTCGCCCAAGAGACGCTCGTTCGGGCGGTTCGTTATCTAAAACACTGGGATGGCGTGCGCCCGCTCAAGCCATGGGTGTTGGCCATCGCCATTAATCGTTGTCGCACGCATCAATCGAAACTCAAGACCAAGGCGCGAACCGTGGAGTCGGTGATCGAGCCTGCGGCACCGGCGGCACGGCTGAGTGGCTTCGATTTGGTGGAAGAACTTCAACTGGCGGTCAGCCAATTGCGGGACAACTATCGAACTTGTTTTCTACTGTTCCATCAGCAAGACCTCAGTATTCAAGAGGTGGCTCGAATCATGGAGGTTCCGGAGGGAACGATCAAAACATGGTTGCATCGGGCGCGACGTGAGTTGGCTGGACTGCTGCGGGAACGCGGTGTGGTGACGGAGGATGGTTATGAACTGTTCTAAGTTTGAAGTGGTCCTGAACGAACAGATTGATTCTCGTCGAAGTCCACTTTCCGAAGAGGCTGTGACTCATCGAAAGTCATGCCCGGCGTGTGAGTCGCTCTGGCGAGACCACTGTCTGTTGGAGTCCGCGATTTCCGCGTGGCGTCCGGTCGATGTCCCCGCGTCGCTGAGTGACCGGGTCCTGCGAAGTTTGACTGGCCCCTCAGCGCCATTGACCGACGAGATGCCCACAGTCTTGTTGGAGTCACGCTCGCTCGAACCCGCTGTTCTCTCACGCAGACAGTCGCGTCGGACGAACTGGGTGGTCGCGGCGACGCTGGCGTGTGTCGCGATGACCTGTTGGATGGCCACGCGCCGCATCGACCCGCTTCGAGAAGATGGGGCAACCGTTGCTCTGACAACTCCGAATGCCCGCCGTTCTGTGACAGGTGGACAACCATCGCTTGGCAAGCGAGCAGAAGTTTCGGAGGTCGGCGTTTCCGATTCGGTCGTGGCGGTCCTCGCCGATTTGAAGGCCGAGTATCAAGAGCTGGCGAACGAGACCACGGCCACCGCGCGCGACTTCGCCGCCGTGATGCCGCAATCGGTCGCATGGCCGCGCGCGGTCTTACCAGTGCGCGAGGAAATCTCTGAGGACCACGGAACGGATGCTGTGCCTCAGCCCGGTGCCGATCTGAGTCGGTCGATCGGAGATCAGATTGGCCAAGCGATCGGTTTTTTGTGGGACACCGTCCCCAGCCGAGTTCCCTCGGGCTGAGATCGCATCCGGAAAAGCGGTTTGCCGTTGAAGCCTGACGCGCAAGCGAAGACCGTCGCGACTCGCTTCTTCGCTTGCGTGTCAGGCTTAGCGGCTTGTTGAAAAACGTAGGGTAAGCGTCTCGCTTGCCCGTGATTGCAGTTGGAAAAGGGGCAAGCCAGAGGGGCTTACCCTACGGTTTTCAACAGGCTTCGGTGTCGTTGAAAATGCCGACGACGGATGTCGCGGCGTGAGAACCGTCCGTACTGCTGATCGCTTCCTCCTGCTGATCCCCTCCTCTCTCGCGTGTCTGCTTCATTTCACCGCAAGGAATTCTCATGTCCACGCTCCGGCCACTTCGATGGATTCCGATCGCGCTGTGTTTCATCGCACTCATCGGTGTGAAGAACGTGCGGGCGGTTGAGGTCTCGCCACTGGACCTCGTGGCGGACTCGGCGGCCGTTTGCTTGGAAGTCCCGAACCTGGATGCGACGTGGCTGCGTATCGAACGATCGCGGTTGGCTGACCGGGTGCGAGCGTTCACACCGTTTCAGCGGCTGCTGCTGGGGGCGGGCTTTCAGCAGTGGATGGCCATCGAGAACCACGTCACTCAAATGACGGGCCTGCCGTTGTCCGAACAACTTCGAGGCCTGTGTGCGGAGTCGTTGGTTTTGGCCGTTTACCTGCCTGAAGGAGCGAAGCCGCAAGGGCTGATGATCGCCAGAGCACGCGACGCGGCGACGTTGTCGCGTTCGGTCGCGACATTGAACAAGCTCGAACCGCAGCATGTCGATGAGCCGCAGCAGCATCTCGGGCAGACCTACGTCAAGCGATTGAAGTCACCGAAGTCGAAGGAAGTGCTGTTCTACGTCCTCTTCGATCGAACGCTGGTGTTGTCGGACCAAGAGGCTCTTGTCCGACAGGCCATCGAGATGCAGCAGGCTGCGGTGGCACAGGCTGAGTCGCGGAAGGCGATCGACGGAACAGTCCGCACGTTGCGTGAGTCGCCAGCGTACCGAGCGGCCCGTGCGAGGCTCTCCGAGAACGGTGTCGCGTTCGTGCATGTGAACAGTCGCGCGTGGGACAAGGCACTGCGCGAGGGTGCAAAGAACGGCAACGAAGCGGCGGTGATTCTGGCAGTCTGGCGTTGTGTGTCGGCTCTCACAGGTTCGCTTCGGTTCGACGAAGGCTTGTCTCTCGATGTCGTTGCCGAGTTGGATCGCACTCAACTCCCCTCCGGTTGGACGGAGTTCGTTCGTTCGACGGAGGTGTCCACCAAGCAGGCGACGCCGGACTCGCGCTGGTCCGAGCGGATTCCTGCTGCGGCCTTGCTCGCGGTTTCAGGGGGAGTCGATGTTCGGCCACTCATCAGGATGTGGCTCGCCGTGGACTCCGGAGTGAAATCGAATGACTTCGTGCGGACTCGCCGTGTCCTGAAGAGCTTGCTGGGTGGGCGAGACCTCATCGAGGAGGTCCTCCCTGCTCTGCTGTCTGACCTCACGATTCACGCTTCAGCGCCGGAACAGGTTGCGGATCGAGCGGCTCCGTTCGAGTTACTCGGTCAGTTTTCGTGGATGTCCAAGAATTCCGCGACCGCCTCAAACTCCGATGAACCGAAATTGGCCACCAGTCTCGACAACGCCCTCTCGTTCGGTCTGAACTTTTTGGGAGCCCATTTTTCCAGTGAGCATCCCGAGTTCCCTATCGTCGTGAGATCCACTGGCGATGGTTCGACGATGCGACGATGGCTCGAAGGATTGCCGCTTGGGGAACCGGGCTACGGCATCGTTGCCGATCGCCTGTTCGTGGCGAGTTCCAAGGCCGAGCTATTGCGAGTCCGTTCGTCGTCGGACCCACTGCCGAAACAAGCAGGCTCCATACGGCTGAACGATCATGCACGGCGGTTCTTCGCCACGGCGACGCAGTTGGTTTGGTTCGACTCAAGCCAGACTCGCGCCGCGCTGACAACGCATTCCGACTGGATTGCCACCACGCTCGCGGGCCGGTCGGAGAAGTCGAAGCCAGGCATTCAGACACGGCTGTCGCGCTTCAGCGAAGTCCTGCAACTGTTCGATGCCGCCTTCTTCGCTGGGAGCCTCCACGACGACCATCTGCGCGTGACGCTCGGCGTCGCTCTCGACTGACTCGATATCACTCCATGCAGACGCTGCGGTCACCAACCCGAAGCGTAAGCGAGGACGCCACTCACGTCCTCGCTCACGCTTCGGGTTGGTGTGTACGTCGCCCGCTGCGGTCCTCTGACCGGCTCATCATCATCGAGACCTCAGGCGCAGCGCATCCCACAACCGGCGTGACCGCAACAACCATTACAACTGGCATCTCTACGCCATCGTCAGTGTTTCTTTAAGCGAACATTGCTTTGTAATCTTTACGATCCGTTCCGTCCGCAAAGTAGCGGCAATACTCTTTCAGACATGGAATGACTCCCCCAGTCCCGGCGAAGGATCGCTCTCCCAGGATTTCTGCGACAGAAGGTGGTTGATATGGCCCACGGCACAAACAGGATCGAAGAGGTCGAACGACGCATTCAGAATCAGCGAATCGGAGGCGATCGGAGAAATAAACCGGATCGTCGCGTCGCCGATGGTGAGGTCAAGTACACCGGTGAAGAACGTCGAGCGACCCCGCGCCGCGCCAAGGTGGAACGCCGGCGTCTGATCGACCCGACAACCTGCGAACGCGATTACTCGGGCGACGAGGTCGAGTTCATGAAGGCGATGGACGATTACAAACGCAAGAGCGGTCGCATGTTTCCGACATGGAGCGAGGTTCTCGAAGTCGTCCGTAGTCTTGGTTACGTCAAACCAGAACTGGCCGCCGCGAACTGACTCACAGCGCGATGCCCATCGCAAATCAGATCAACTCCCAAGCCCGGCTCTCTCGCGAGTGCCGGGCTTGTTTTTTTCTGGGTTCCATACATTGCTTGGTCCAAGCTGCGTCGTTTTGCCGCGAGCGGAATCAGTTCCGATGACGGAATGACCGCGCGGGACAATAGGAAGCTGATCCAACGCTGGGTGAGTCAACGAACTGTCCTACGCCATCGTGGACGGTTGGCGATGCAGTCCTTAGCTTACGACCTCCGCGATTTCCCATTGGTGGCCTGCGAACTTCACCGCATCCGTGACAGGGAGAAACCGATTGAGCGAGCGAGCATTGCATCTCAGAAACTTCGTGCGTGAATGGATCGCCGCGCGCATCGATTCCCTCTCACTGACGTGGCTCGATGAACGGGCCACCGCGATTCAGACCAGAGACAGGAAGGCGTTGTTCCTCGGCTTTGGGATGGTCCCGCGCAAGGTCGGCAAGGCCGATGTGACGCTGTCCGACGCCGAGCTGGCTCAGGCCGAGGCCACTCGCCCCGGCTGGAACCCGCGCGGGTGGAGCCTCGATCAACTCGCGCGGACGTTTCTCGTGCTGAGCTTTCCGTCGGAGGACGCCGCGCTGTACGTCCAGACGCTGGACCAACTCTTCCAGGCTGGCGAAGTCGGTGAGTTGGTTGCGCTTTACCAAGCATTGCCGCTGCTGCCGAACCCCGCCTCGCACGTCTTGCGAACGGCCGAGGGAATCCGCAGCAACATCAAATCGGTCTTCTGCGCGATCGCCCACCAGAACCCGTATCCCGCCGAGCATCTCAACGATGAGCAGTGGAACCAGCTCGTGTTGAAATGCCTCTTCATCGACGTGCCGCTCGACCCGCTGATCGGCCTCGATCGTCGAGCCAACGCCAAACTCATGACGACGCTGATCGACTTCGCCCACGAACGCCGCGCCGCGCACCGCCCGATCCCACCCGACCTCTGGCGCTGCGTCGGCCCCTTCGCGGACGAACGGGCCTTGGACGACTTGCAACTCGTGTTGACGACCGGCTCGCCGGTCGAACAGCAGGCAGCCGCACTGGCTCTCAAGCTTTGTCCGTTGCCGCGAGCCGCCGCGATTCTGTGTGAGGTATCGCCATCGGAATCGTACGTATTTTAAAGTGATGACCTGGCATTACCTATGGGGAGATCGCCAATTGAGCAAGTTGATTGAGACGAAAGCCGAGTTTCAGGCATTGGCCGAAGAGCGGCTCTTGGAAGCGAAGGCATTGCTCGATGTGGAGAAGTGGGACGGCGCGTATTACATGGCTGGCTACGCGGTGGAACTCGCCCTCAAGGCTTGTATCATCAAGACGTTGATGGCTACGGATGCATTTCCTGATAAAGACATTGTGAAGCAGTGCTACACGCACGCCATCGAGACGCTCGTCGTGGCTGCTAAATTGGATGTCGCACGAAAGTCGGCGTCAGACGCGGATCGCGACCTTCGGAACAATTGGACGACGGCGAAGGACTGGTCGGAGCAGAAGCGGTATCACCGGATCGACAAGGCCGAGGCGGAGGCGCTTTACACCGCCATCGCTGATGACACACACGGGGTGCTTTCATGGATCAAGACACAATGGTGAACGAGCAAACGGAGAGCGGCAAGCGGCTCGTTGCCAAGCTCAACGACGAGGGGTTTGAAGTCCGGGTCGCCTTCTGGGCGAGGCTGACGGACGAGGAAAAATGGTATCTGTACCTCGCCTCCCCCTTCGTGGACGAGAATGGTCCCAAGGTCGCCTACGGTCGCGTTTTTGATGTCCTGCAGGAGATGACCGACGTGTGGATCGACCCATTCGAGATCCGGGTGATCGGGATCAACGATTCCCTCACCCAAGGGGCTTTGGCCGTGATGCAGCCGAAGGTTCCGGCCAGCCCGTTTGCGGTTCGAAACCCGAAGCCGTATCCGGGGATGACCCGGTGCGGTGGTTCCACACTCGGCGGCGTCAGCATCGTCGGGGCCTTCATCTACCCGCTGTCCCATGCGAGCGTTCCAGCGTAGGTGAAACGTAACGAATTGAAGGAACATCATGCTTTACCTCGACCCGCACATTCACATGGTTTCGCGTACGACGGACGACTACGAGCAGATGGCCGCTGCCGGAGTGAAGGCGATCATCGAGCCGGCGTTCTGGCAGGGGCAGCCGCGGACTCAGATCGGCTCGTTCCAGGATTACTTTGCTTCGCTGGTTGGGTGGGAGCGGTTTCGAGCGGCTCAGTTCGGCATCCGGCATTACTGCACGATGGGCCTCAATTCCAAAGAGGCCAACAACGAGGCGCTCGCCGAACAGGTGATGGACCTGCTGCCGCTGTTCCTCACCAAGGAGGGAGTCGTCGCGGTGGGCGAGATCGGCTACGACGATCAGACGCCGATCGAAGACAAGTTCTTCCGCAAGCAGCTTGAGTTGGCGAAGGAGGTCGGGCTGCCCGTCCTGATCCATACGCCTCACCGCAACAAGAAGCAGGGGACGTACCGCAGCATGGACGTGATCGAGGAGCACGGCATCGCCCCGCACATGGTGATCATCGACCACAACAACGAAGAGACGTACCGCGAGGTGCTCGATCGCGGCTACTGGTGCGCGTTCACGATCTATCCCGGCACGAAGATGGGGAACGAGCGGATGGTCGATATCCTGCAAGTCGCCGGGGCCGAGCGAGTCATCGTCGATAGCTCGGCCGACTGGGGGAAGTCGGATGTCCTCGCCGTCCCCAAGACCGCGAAGCTCGCCGAACAGCGCGGCATCCCGCGCGAGCAGATCGAACTGGCGACGTACAAGAACGCACTGGCCGCCTACTCACAAAGCGGCCAGATTCGCGAGGAAGACTGGCTCAACCCGCAAGCCGTCGATCAGCGAACGCTCTTCGAGGGCAACAGCGTCCTGCGCGGAGGCCAACCACCTCGCATCGACACGGGCGACGACACGAACATCATCCGCTGATTCTTCTCTGGTCCCCTCTCCCCGCCTTGCGGGGAGAGGATTAGGGTGAGGGGTCTTCTCCCAAGGCCGCTCCTCACCATCGGCGATCCACTGCAAGGCGCTACTTCTCGAATCGAGCGTGAAGCGTGGGCGAGTTCTTCAAAGGTTGGCGACGAAAGACCGGGCTGGTCACGCTCGCGATGGCCTGTGTGTTGATGGCGGGCTGGATGCGGGCCGCAGTGACTGTCGATACTTATCCATTGACCCGGCAGGAGGCCATTGTGTCCGGCGATGGTCACGTGACGGCCGTATTCGCGCGTCGTCATGGTCCAGAATACTGGTATATGGCGTTCACGAAGCGTGTCGACGGTGGTCCCGGCGGAAGCCTCAAATGGGAACAACGGTGGCGATGGACAGTTGCAGGAGTGGAGTGTGGTGTTGACATACTATTGGTCAATGGGACGGAAATGGACGAGGCCAAGTGGTGTCGTATTCCATACTGGGAAATCGTCCTGCCGCTGACTCTGCTCTCGGCGTGGCTGATCCTCATCAAGCCTCGGAAGGCGAAGGGGTCGCCGTAGATTTCAACTCACGTGTGGGTCAGTACCGTAAATCGCACGGCCACGAGTGAGACGTTTTCACGTTTAGCAGCCTGTTGAAAAACGTAGCTTGGACGCCCTCGTCCGAGCGGTTTTCCAGCGAAGAGCGGACGGACGAGGGCGTCCATCCTACGAATCCTCGTCGAAGCGACTTTGGTTGGTCACATCACTCTTCCTTTCGCACAGGCCCCTATGAGCCATTCGATGGAGCCAATCCCCTCTGATCACGCTGTCCTGCATCCGGTGCAACTGCCGGTGGAGTTGCTCTTGCGGGCGTGCGAGGTCCGTCACGAACGGCGGCGCGGTCCGGGTGGGCAGCACCGCAACAAGACCGAATCGGCGGTCGTACTGCTTCACACGCCGACGGGGATTGAAGGGCAGGCGGCCGAGCGGCGGAGTCAGCATGACAACCATCGCGTGGCCGTCACGCGGCTGCGAGTGAACATGGCCCTCGCAGTCAGGACCGCGTCGCTGGCCGATGCGGCTCCCACCGAGTTGTGGCGGTCGCGGTGCCACGGCGGAAAGATCGGCTGCAACCCCGACCACGAAGACTTCGCGCCGCTTCTGGCGGAAGCGCTCGACGTGCTGCATTCGCGCAACGGCCACGTCGCCGGTTCGGCCGAGCAACTCGGAGTCACTCCGTCACAGCTCGTGAAGTTTTTGAAGCACGATCACCGCGCACTATTGCTCGTGAACGATCAACGACACCGACTCGGCCTGCACTCGCTGGACTGATGAACGGCGAACTCAGTCACGGTCAAACGCACGAATCGCAACGCTGGCCCGTTGCCTAGTGCTTCGTCAGCGTTACGGATTGGAGTTGGCAGTTGTGCCAAGCTCAATGCCGCGTGCGACTCCCTTTCGGGGAGTTGGCCTGTTCCGAAGCGAGTGACCTGCGGGAGATTTCCTGCCAATGGCGGATGTCGATTTCATACGGTCCGTTCGGGCGATCGAACCCGCCGAACTCGGTCAGGTATTTTTCCAAGCGACCGATCTTCTGTGTCGTCGTCAGTTCGCCGGGGTGTTCGGTGCCGGGTGCTCGACCCCAGATGATTTGGGATCCGCCTCCCGTCTGAAGTTTGAGCGTGATCTTGGAGGCATCGCTCTTCGAGTCCAAGCGACTCGGTGCGATGATCGACTCCAACCGCAGTTTGCTCCACGTCGGAGCCAAGATTTGGGCGAGACGTGCCGCCGCCTGAAGTGACGGATCTTTCCAGGCGACTCCCGGATGAAGCGACGCGGGCGGAGTGGGGCCTTGGATGGTGGGGAACCGCTTCAAGTCTGCCGCCGTGAAGTCGCCCGGCGGCAGAACGACTCCCGCGACATCAATCGGGAAGCGGCCCCCTTTGACTTGCACCATGCCGACGGGCTGACGGTACTCCAGTTCGACAGTGATGTTTGCCGGATAAGACTTGCGTACAGAGACGACTCGCGCGATCCAAGGATGTCGTGCGAAAGCGTCGGCAACCTTGGCAGACAATGTTTCATCAAGCATCGACAGCTCGCGCGGCAGCTTACCCAGTTCGCGAACCTGTTCGAGCAAGTTCTCGGGGACGGGCCGTTCGGACATGGGAACGATGCGAATCTGTTTGGTCGCCAGCCGGTATTCCGGCCGTCCCGCCAAGCTCGGCAGACGCTGGATGAGGTATGGCATGAGCGCAACCACACCCACGATCACGGTCAGTTTGGCCAATCGTAACGGACGAAATACCGCATTCACCCAAGTCGGAGGATTGTCACCCGTGACCGCTGCGGCGTGAGCAACTTTGTGGGATGGCGGCGCGGACGGCATGGTGCGAGTGATTCCGAATGAGGCGAGCGACAAACTCCGCGCCACGAAACAACGCGGGCGCAGAAGAACGCTCGTCCGTCATCGGAACGACGGGGACCGGCAGTTGATGCCGATCTCCGGGCGAGATCAGCTCCGGTCAACACGTTGTCGAACGAGCGGCCTCGGCAAGATGTGAGGGCGCGGCAGTGGTTCGCGCAGCGTTGCGCGGATCGCCCGTTCACACAGGTCCCCAAATTCGATTCCCATGCGTGCTGCCGCCTTCGGAACGAGACTGTGACTCGTGAATCCCGGCACCGTGTTCACTTCGAGCACCCACGGCTGCATGGCTTCATCTAGTCGCAGATCGACGCGCATCAACCCCGTCGTTCCCAACGCGCGGCACGCGCCGCGAGCCGCCTCTTCAATTGAGGCTGCAACACCGGGAGGCAGCTTGGAGTCGAAGAGGTACTGCGTGTCATCGTCTTCGTACTTCGCGTGCCAGTCGAAGAACTCGCGCTGGGTTTCGATCTGAATCATCGGCAGGACCAGTTCGTCGAGCAGTCCAACCGTCCATTCGGAGCCGAGGATCGCGCGTTCGATGACGGCGAAGCTGTCAAATTCAAAGCAGAGTTTCATCGCCGCCGCGACCTCTACCTCCGAACGAACGATGCTGATGCCGAGGCTCGAACCCTGGCTGTCAGGCTTCACGACGAGCGGGTAACCGATCTCTTCCGTCAAGCGCCGAATGCGATCCGCGTCGTCGGTGTAATGCAGCAGCGAATGAACGGGAGTCGGCACACCGAACTGCAAAAACCGCGCTTTGGCCGCCGCCTTGCTGAACGCCAGTCTCGACGCCGCCGCGTTGCTTCCCGTGAACGGAATGCCCGCGTCGTCCAGAATTTGCTGAACCTGACCGTCCTCGCCGAACTGCCCATGCAGTGCGAGGAACGCGACATCGAACGGTCGCCAGTCCACTCCCGCGAGGTCCACCACGGACGGGTCAAGGTGCAATGCCGAATGCCCGCGTGCCGCGAGAGCCGCCTGAACCGCCGCTCCGCTTTGCAGGCTGATCGAACGCTCGTCCGAGTCGCCTCCCGCCAGCACGGCCACACGCCAAGAAGTTTGTTCCAGCATCGTCATCGCTTCCTTGCGAAAGTGTTGAGGGTCTATGGTTGAAGGTTGAGGGCCAGACAAGCGTGGAATTGGCCTGACGGCGGAACACCATCAACCATCACACCCTCAACCACTCATTCCCCGATCACCTTCGGCCGTTCGCGCCGCATCTTTTCGAGCAGACGTTCGATCGCCGCGTGTCCCGCCGTTGTTTGTCTCACGACGAGAGAAGAGGTCGAGTTGAACGGCCGGATCGTTGCCGAACCACCTTTGCGGTCCCACGTCTCCGATTGAACCGTCGTCTTGATCCGTTGAATGACCGGTGCGAAGTCCGGCTTGCCATCGCCCAGTCCCACGACCGGCCCGACCAGATCGGCGACTTCATAAGTCTTCACGGAATACTCGTCGGGATCGGGGAGCAGCTTCTCGGCGATGGCGATCAGCACGACTTCGTGCTTCACCGCGTAGCCCAACTTGAGCGGCTGGACGATTCGGTCGAGTACCTCCGTCACCGGTTCGTCTTCGACTTTGAAGTCGATCAGCGCATCGAGCAATCCCTTAACTGACTTCGCGCTGTCGGGATCGATGGCAATGTTGACCCCGGCCTGCTGAGCCACCTCGCGCAGCACATCTTTCCGCGACTGCTGCACGGCCTTCATCGTGATCTTCTGATCGAGTCGCTTCTCGACCGACTCCTCTTCCGAGTCGCCGAGTTTCGTTACCGGAGACAGCTCGCGCGGACTGCCGTTGCCAGCCTTTCCCTCGTGCAAGTTGATCGTGAAGTCGAACCGTCGCCCGTCGGGGTGATCGATCGACAACCCCGCATTCCCGCCGGTCGTTTTGAGTTGCGGAGTCCCGAGAACGGTCTCACGCCCCTGCTCATCCACTTCGATCAGCTTGATCTGGACGAGATAGTGTTTCGCCTTGGCGGCGGCCTTGAGCGGCGGCCCATCCACTGCGGGAGTATCCGCGCCCGCCAACGCGATCAATAACGAACAGCCACACCACAATGCAGACATCTCAGCTCCTCCTTGAGTTGAGCAGACGATCAGGTCTTTCACACGAGTCGGCTGAAGGCTTTCAGCCCGTCCGCGCGGCGGGCCTTTACCAGATTTTGACTTCCGCCTCCAGAGCGACTCCGAATTGCTCGGAGACCTTGGAGCGGACGAGGTCCATCAATCGCTGCACGTCGCTCGACGAGGCTCCTTCGTGCGTCACGATGAAGTTGGCGTGACGGTCGTTGATCTCGGCACCGCCGATGCGCGTCCCCTTCAGTCCCGCCTGCTCGATCAGTTGACCGGCTCGCTGGCCGCGGGGGTTTTTGAAGACACAGCCCGCCGTCTGAGAACTGAGCGGCTGCGACGCCTTCTTCGCGATCCAAAACTTTTTGAGTCGTTGCGAAATTTGAT
This sequence comes from Schlesneria sp., assembly GCA_043746775.1. Classification (GTDB taxonomy): domain Bacteria; phylum Planctomycetota; class Planctomycetia; order Planctomycetales; family Planctomycetaceae; genus Schlesneria. The sequence continues at coordinate 31,158 of JAYTQJ010000686.1, read as the reverse complement.
CGGGATCATCCGGCTGCAACTCGAACTCGGCTTCGAGTACCAGCAACTCGTCGAGGTTGCTTTGGCGATAGTCGAACTGAAGCTCGTCGTCGGTGCGAACGAGCGTCTCGCCGCTGGCCGTCAGCACGGTGACGCGCCGCACGAACTGAGCGATCTCGCCGTGACGGCCTCCCGCGTTGCCATGCAATGCGCCGCCGATCGTGCCGGGAATTCCCGCCAAGTTCTCGAACCCGGCCAGTCCCGCACGAACGGTCTCGCTGATGACGTGCGAGAGCAACGCGCCCCCTCCCGCCACGACGCGGTTGCCGCTGATTTGCACCTGTGCGAACGCTGGACTCGTCAGCCGCAACACGGCCCCGCTGACACCTTCATCCCGCACAACGACGTTCGAACCACCCCCCAACACGCGAACGGGAATCCCTTCCTCGTTGCAAGCTCGGACGACGCGCGTCAGCTCGTCGGCGTCGCGCGGCTCGAGCAGGAATTGAGCCGGCCCACCCACCTTTAACCATGTGTAAGGTGCCAGTGGTTCGTCGCGTTTCAAAATCTCAGCAAACTGGTCGAGTGAGGTCATGAGCAATCCGTTCCATGTCGCCAAACGTAGGGTAAGCGTCTCGCTTGCCCGTTTTCTAATCGCGATCTCGGGCAAGCGAGACGCTTGCCCGACGTTTTCCAACCGGCACCGAGGTGAGAGAGACTGCTGCCATCCGGCCTTCAGTCCGAGCAAAAATCAACTCGTTTGATCCGCATCCAACGCTCGATCAATGTCGCCTGCGCCCATCAAAATCAGCACGTCTCCAAGGCGGGCGGCATGGTCTAAGGTTGCCTTGATTCGGTCAAGGGACTCCACGAACCGAGCCGACACGCCGCGCGAATTGATCCGTTGCACCAGCACTCGCGACGCCAAAACCGGCTCATCGACGACTCGCTCGCGCGCCGCGAACACCGGCACGATGAGGACTTCATCGGCATCGACGAAGCTCGCCGCGAAGTCGTCCATCAAGGCCAGCGTGCGCGAGACCTGATGCGGTTGGAATGCACACCAGATGCGGCGCGAGCCAAACACCTCGCGCGCCGTTTTGAGTGTCGCGGCCACGGCGGTCGGATGGTGTGCGTAGTCGCTGATCACGGTGATGCCGTCCCGTTCATCGACCACTTCAAACCGACGACGGATGCCGGGGAACGACCTCAGTCCGTCCGCGACTTCTTCCGCCGTGAGACCGATCTCGGCACAGAGCGCCGCCGCCGCGAGCGCATTCAAAACGTTGTGGTCGCCGTGCAACTTCAACTCGACCTCGCCCCACGTCTTGCCACGACAGACGACTCGAAACCGCACCCCCTCGGCTGCATGACGGATCGCGTTCGCCTGCCATTCACAGTGCGAGCCAACGCCAAACGTGACGACGCGCGCAGCCACATCATTCACACTATTGAGAGCCGCCTCGCAGTCGCCGCGCACGAGCAACGCACCATCCGACGAGACACGCCGCGCGAACTCGCCAAACGCTTGGACGAGCGACGGCAGATCGGCAAAGCAGTCGAAGTGGTCCGGCTCGACACTGAGGATCGCGGCGTAACGTGGTGAGAAATCGAGAAAGCTCCGCTCGAACTCACAGCTCTCGACCACAAACAACTCGCCCGAACCAGCCCAGCCGCTGCGATGAGCTTCGGGCAGCTCCGCTGTGCCATCTTGGGCGTCAGCCCTCTCCTCTCTTCCCGGAGCGGGGCGGCGTAAGCCCCCTGTCTTTCCTTCTTCGACGCTCACTTGGTTCACAAGAGCCAGGGGGCTGACGCCACCCCGCTCCGGAAGAGTTAGAAACCCGCGAGTTTGAAACCCGCCCCCCAACTCCGCCCCGACCAGCACCGACGGCTCGCGTCCCGTATGACTGAGCACCCAACCAACCATCGCCGTCGTCGTACTCTTCCCGTGTGTCCCCGCGATGCACACCCCCGCTCGCGACTCCATCAACCTCCCGACCATCTGGCTGTACGAGAACAGCGGCACTCCGCGCCGCGCGGCCTCAACACGTTCGACGTTCTCCGCCGGAATGGCCGGACTGTAGACGACGCATTCGACATCACGCGGCACATGCTCCGCCGAGTGCCCTTGATGGAACGTGAGACCGCGCCGCATCAGTCCTTCAACCGCCGCCGTCGCGGGTGCGAGGTCCGATCCCGACAACTGCCAACCCAACCCCGCGAGCAACTCCGCGAGTGCCTTCATCCCGGCACCGCACACGCCGATCAGATGAGCCGACTTCAGCGATTGAGATTCGGCAGACATCACGGCTCCCTTCTAGATCCATGATTTAGATCGTGATGAGACATCTGAGCGGGGTGGCGTCAGCTCAATGGCACTCATCAAGTAACCCGCAGCGTCAGCGAGGGAGTCCAACACGCCGAAAAACACGAGGAACTCCCTCGCTGACGCTGCGGGTTACTTGGTGATTTCGACAAAGTGAACGCCATTGGGCGGACTCCGCCCCGTTCAGACATCTCACTTTAGTCCGCTTGAGGCATCGCCAGCCTTCAACTCGATTGACCGCTCAGCACTCGCCCGGACAGCCACGTCTCGACCAGCAGCAGTCCAATCACGACGAGCAATCCCCACCGCCACAGCTTCTGGTTCTGTTCGAGTTCCTCCAGCTTCAACTGGCGCTGGCGGTCTTTCGCGCGGCGAGTCTCTTCGGGACGTTCGGCCGTTCCCAACCTCACGCCGAGACTTTCGAGCTGCTCGACCGGCAGTGGCGACGTGCGACTTTCATCGGCCGCCAGATTCACCGCCACCGTCTCCGATCGCCCTTCGACTTCGAGGCGATACAGTCCCGGTTGCGTGGTCTCTGCGAAGGCCGCGTCGAGGGTGAGGTCCGTCACCACGCGACCATCGGGCAGATGCACGCTCCCGCGCGAAGCGGATTCACCGGAAGACTTCGGCCAAGGGGTCGCGCTGCCGACGGGAACGCTTTCGCGTCGCGAGACTGCTCCCGACGCCTGCTCCAACATCCGATAGACGAGCGGCGGGAACTTGGAGGACCGCGCGAGTTGGCTGTCGGCCGGATGCCATCCCGCCGTCATCAACCAGACGCGCCCCTTGCCCACGTTGAACTCGACGAACGCTGGCGCACCATCATCAAACCGAGCAAGCGTTCGCCCCCCGTAGGTTAAGCCTCCGGCTTGCCCGTCTTCTGTCTTACTTTCGCCCACCCGCTTCCCCGCCACCTCCAACACCCGATGCTTCCAAAACCGAATCCCCGTGAAGTCGCTGAACTGCGCTTCGGCAAACGGCGCAAAGAGCGGATGCTCGAAATCAATCTCGCCCCACATCGCATCTCGCCGCACAGCCGCCTCACTTAGCGTGACTTCATCCAGCCCGCACTGCTTCAACGTCGCCGTCCCACTCTCCGCCGAGCGTGCCGCAATCAACACGGCCCCGCCCGCCGCCAGATGTTCTTTGACGAACGCCCCCGCCGTCTCTTCCAGATGAGTTAGTACAACCAGCGATGGCCGCTCAGCCTTCTGCTTGGCTTCCGTCTTCGGCTCTGTCCCCTCGCCCCGGCTCTGCGGGGAGAGGGTTAGGGTGAGGGGGCTTTTCTTCGCCGCTTCGTTCCACTCCACCATCTCCACCCGATATCGCCGCGACGCTGCGAACACCCCATCGAGATAGAACCGCAACCCGTCCGGGTCATCCGTCCGATCAGCCCCGCAGTACACCACGAGCTTCGTCTCAGTCCGAGGGGGCGCGACGAAGACTTTGTTGTCGAAGTCATGATCGTCGCCGGTCAGGATCAACGAAGTTGACGCCGCGCCGTCAGGTCGCTTCGGTGGAACGAGGACTCGACTTTGCCCCGGCGGCACATAGACAGAGACGCTCGCCGCATCGGCCCCGTCCCATTTGAGAACGAACGTTTCTTGCTTCGCATCGGCCGAGTTGGTGACTCGCACACGCAGCAGATCATCACCGAGGTCCACGTTTCGCTCGACCAGTTGCAGACCCGCGTTCGACGGCGAAGTGGTTCGCGTGACGAGCGTCTCCACGCGCAAGTCGCTCGGCCATTCAAAGCCGCGCAGTGCATCGAGGTTCGCGCCGACCGGCAGATCGCTGGCGAGGATGATCCGCAACTTGGCGGGCGCCGCACGCTCGGTCTGAATTTCTTGTAACGCCGATGCCGTGCGAACGAGCGCCTCACCGAGATTCGTTCCGCCCCAAGTCGGCTTCAATTCCTTGAGCCGCGCCACGACGAGTTCCCGCCGCGCTCCGACTTCAAGCGGCTTCAGCTCGGTGAAGTCGGCCACGCTGCGCCAACGGTCATCGAACGCGAACAACCCGACCGTCGCCGTCGTCGGCAACTTCGAGATACTCGCACCAAGTTGCGTCATCAACTCAGACCACGCTCCGTCGCGCCGCAGACTCGCGCTCGTATCGACCAGCACCGCGACCAACTCTTCGTCGCTCGCCTGCTCCGGCTCCGAAGTCGCTGTCCGCCAGAGCGGCCTCGCAAACGCAAACGCCAGCAGCAGCAAGACGGCTCCGCGCAGCATGAGCAGCAACCAATGTTCGACCCGACTGCGCGAGGTGACTCGGGGCGGAGACGGCGACAAAAACATCAGCGTCGAAAACTCACGCCGCCCTCGCGGCGTTCGCCTCCACAAGTGAAACAGGATCGGCCCGGCAATCGCCAACGCGCCGAGCAAATAGAACGGTGCGAGTGGTGTCATGTGCGGCTCCCGCCTTCATTTCTTGTTCCCTCCCCTCGGCGGGGAGGGTTAGGGAGGGGGGACGATGAAGAGTTCGGCATCCATTTGCGATCGAATCCACCGGTGCCATCAGCCCAATGGCACTCACTTTGTCGAAATCGCCAAGTAACCCGCAGCGTCAGCGAGGGAGTTTCTCGTGTGTTTTGGCGTGTTTGACTCCCTCGCTGACGCTGCGGGTTACAAAGTGAGTGCCACTGGCCAGCAGCCCCCCTCCCCGGCCCTCCCCGCCGAGGGGAGGGAGGAAGAGTTTGGCATGTGTCGCTTCTGGCACTCGACACTCGTCTCTCGTCACTCGACCAGTTCATCGTCCGCGCCTCGCGATCCGTGTCCGGCTGTTGCCGCGAGACTGCATTCGCACGCGGACGATCTCGGGCAGGGCCAGCTCCAGCGGTGAGTCGGTCGGCATCCGGTGATAGGTCAGTCCGAGCCGGGCACAGATTGCCTCGACCGCTTCCAGATGCTTGCCGAAGCGTTTGAGGTACTCGGTCCGAATGGCGGCCGGATCGACGTAGAGCCGGTCCTGCGATTCCAAGTCTTCAAACATCTCGGGAGCGGTGAACTCGAACCGCAACTCCTCGGGATCGAGGACGTGGAACACGACGACTTCCTGACCGCGCGCGGCCAAAGCACCGAGGCTCAATTCGAGCATCTCCAGCGGTGCGAGCAAGTCTGAGATCAACACGAGGACACCGCGCTTGTTCAATCGCTCGGCGATCTGCTCCAGCGGCTTCGACAGGTGCGTCGATGTCCCGATTGCTTCACGTTCGAGCGAGACCAAGATGCGCCGCAGATGGCCGACTCGGTAACGGGGCGGGATGAAGTCGTCGATCTCCGACGAGAACTTCGCCAACCCGACCGCATCGCGCTGCGTGTTGAGAAAATACCCCAGCGTGGCGGCCAGCGTGCGGGCGTACTCCGACTTCGAGTAGCCTCGCGAACCAAAGTTCATCGACCGGCTGTCGTCGAGCAGCAGCAGGCAGCGCAGGTTGGTCTCGTCCTCAAACCGCTTGATGTAGTAGCGGTCGCTGCGGGCAAACAGCTTCCAGTCGAGATGCCGCAGGTCATCCCCCTGTGTGTACTGCCGGTACTCGGTGAACTCGACCGAGAACCCGTGATACGGACTGCGGTTCAGCCCCGTCATGAAGCCTTCAACCACATGCCGCGCCCGCAATTCGAGCGACTTCAAATGCATGAGCGTCGCCGGGTCGATGAACCCGGCGATCTGTTCGGCATGCGGCGATGATGAGGCTGTCGGCATTGGCAACTCTTGTCCCCTCGCCCCGGCTTTGCGGGGAGAGGGTTAGGGTGAGGGGTTCTTCTGTAGTACTGTCGGATGCTGCGAGCAATCTGGCACGGTCAGCATATCCATGATTTGCCTCTTGTCGAACCAGAGAACAATGAACACAGCGCCATAAACCTGGGCGAGAGCCAATCCGTGCCACCAATCAAAAGTCCCCAGCAAGCAACTGACGACGAATGCCACCGCAACGTGCGGGAGGACGAGTGAGAGCATGTACAACTTTCGTCGAAGATGGTTCTCATCATCAAAGTAGTAATTGGCGCAGCGGGAGAACAGAACACCAATCGCGGCGACCCCCAACGCAGCCACGACAGGAAATCGGAGAAATAGATCAAGCATTGAGGAGTCAGCCGGCATAACTCTCTGCAAAAATGGTGCGCCGAATCCAGTCAAACCTGCGCACCATCGCAGGCAGTTGTCGAAGCGATTTCTCGAAGTAAACGCCACGAATCGGCCACCATTCTTGTTTCGAAGAACCCCTCACCCTAGCCCTCTCCCCGCAAAGTCGGGGCGAGGGGACAGGCGTTACGCATCCTTCACTGTCTCCAACAGTCTGCCGATGATCGTCTCGACGGTCATGCCAGCCGCTTCGGCGCGGTAGTTGATGAGGATGCGATGCCGCAGGACCGGGGCGGCCAGGGCGCGGACATCCTCCCACGTGACGTTAGCTCGCCCGGAGAGCAGGGCTCGCGCTTTGCCGCCGAGGATCAGGTATTGAGCCGCTCGCAAACCGGCTCCCCATGAGACGTACTCGTTGATGAAGTCGGGCGACTCTTTCTGTTTTGGTCGCGAGGCGGCGGCGAGGCGGACCGCGTAACGCACGACATCCTCGGCAACGGGGACTTTCCGCACGAGTTCGTGGATGCGCTGCACGTCCATTCCCGTATAGAGGGCTTCGATCAACTCGGGCGGCGCGGAGGTCGTGCGGGCGACGACCGCGACCTCGTCGTCCTCGGTCAGGTAGTCGATGACGACGTTGAACATGAACCGGTCGAGCTGCGCTTCGGGGAGCGGATACGTCCCCTCCATTTCAATCGGGTTCTGCGTGGCGAGGACGAAGAACGGTTCATCGAGCGGATAGCGCGTGCCGGCCGCCGTGACCTGATGCTCCTGCATCGCTTCCAGCAGCGCGGCCTGAGTCTTCGGCGGCGTCCGGTTGATTTCGTCCGCCAGCAGCACGTTGGCGAAGATCGGTCCCTTCACGAACACCATCCGCCGCTTCCCGGCCTCATCCTGCTCCAGAATCTCCGTCCCGGTGATGTCGGCCGGCATCAGGTCGGGCGTGAATTGAATGCGTTGAAAATTGAGATGGAACACCTGCGCAATCGACTTCACGAGCAACGTCTTCGCCAACCCAGGCGCTCCCGTGATGAGGCAATGCCCGCCCGCGAAGAGCGAGATCAGCAGTTGCTCGACTGCTTCGTTCTGGCCCACGATCGTCTTGGCCAACTCGGCCCGAATCCGCTGCCGCCCGGTGCGGACCATTTCCAAAGTTCGCAGTTCGGCTTCATCGTCAGCGTTGAGAGGGTTCACAGTCACGAAAGGCTCCGATTGAGTGTTCAGGTTGTTTGAGTCTTGGCCTTGTCCCCTCGCCCCGGCGGGCACCGCCGCTTCGGTGGTCCGGGGAGAGGGCTAGGGTGAGGGTGAGGGGTCTTCATTCTTGGATAGCCACATGGTGCAGCTCAATCACAGGGACGAGGCCCTGCGTTTTCGGTGGATCATATACAGAGTCCGAGATCGGGATGACACAGAGTTCGCGCTGGCTGGCTCTGGCAGATCGCATGAGTAACGCTTTCGACGCGAAAGTCCGCCGAGTGTGAGAACCGAACAGTGTTGCTTTGCTGGCAAAATCAAACAAGACCGCCGTGATCACCCCGTAAGGCCATCGCTTTTTTCAATATGGTGTGCCACGGTCACGGAGCTTCGACGTGGCCGTGTGAGAACGTGAAGTCGTTTTCCAGATTTCACGGCCACGTCGAAGCTCCGTGACCGTGGCACCCAATCCCCCAGCTTCATCAAGGCGATGGCCCTGACGTGAAGGAACCTCGATGACTGAACCGACTCTGAGCGTCTGCCAACTCGCGAAGGACTACGTGTCGGCGGAGGGGACGCTGTCGATTTTGAAAAGTCTCGACCTGACCATGCAGCGCGGCGAGGCACTGGCGATCACGGGACCGTCCGGGTCTGGCAAGAGTACGTTGTTGTATGTCCTCGGTGCGTTGGACTCACCGACGGCGGGCCGCGTTCAACTGGAAGGCCGAGATCCGTTTCGACTGAACGCGGCGCAGCAGGCGGAGTTTCGCAATCGGCAGATCGGCTTCATCTTTCAAGACCATCATCTGCTGCCGCAATGCAACGTGCTGGAGAATGTCTTGATCCCGACACTGCCCGGCGCGGGAGCGACTCCCGCGACCGAAGCCCGCGCCCGTGAACTGCTCGATCGCGTCGGCCTGTCGGAGCGGATGGGGCATCGACCGGCTCAGCTTTCCGGCGGGGAGCGTCAGCGCGTCGCGGTCTGTCGCGCTCTCATCAATCGCCCCGCGCTGCTGCTCGCCGATGAGCCGACCGGAAACTTGGACCGGACGACAGCCGAAGCGGTCGGCTCGCTGTTGCTCGATCTGAACCGCGAGCAGAACACGCTCTTGATCTGCGTGACGCACAGCATCGAACTGGCCAATCGTTTCCCGCGCCACTGCGAACTGCAAGACGGCCGGCTCGTTGATCGCGAGGACGCGAACACGACACCGGTGCGCGGTTGAGCTTCTTGAGCGGCCTCGACGGTTCTGTTCTGAAACTCACCCCACCGGGCTTGTCCCGGCGGGGTCGCTTGTTTGATGTCTAGCGAATCCAGTGTCCCTTCACCTTGACGCCATCTTTCCGCGTGTAGCCTTTGCTCCATTTCGAGTTGAGGCTGGGGCGAGTCGCTTCGTTGGGCCGCTCGTCTTCAATGATCGGTTCCTCGTCCGTTTCGATGTCCTTCGCGCGGGATGATTCGCGTGAGGGCGATACCGCAGGTACGGATGAGCTTCGCGCGGTGACGGCCGGCTGCGGCGCTGTGACTCGACCGGCGACGAAACCAATCAGCAGACCCAGCAACAGCGCGACGATGCCGACTCCCGCCAGCTTCACGCTTTCCGGCAGTGCGGTGACGATTTGAAGCGGGCCACCCGTAGCACCGGTCGCTCCCGATCCCGAACTCGTGGTTGAGCCGCCTCCCCTCAACTTGGTTACGCAGGCCGAACACGCCAGCGGATCGAGCTGCGTCATCGACAGCAGCACCTCACCGCCACAATCAGGACAATTCCAAACACGCTTTCCGGGGGGAGCAGAAGACATCAGCAGTTCCTTCACAGCAGTGAACGAGATCAATGACTTTGGCCACCTGAATACCAAGAATTGGAGAGTAACAACTGGGCTGCGGTCATGCCCGCAATGAGGACTCATCTCGTCGGTCGTGAGCGTTCCAATCGCCGATTCTGGTCCGTTCCAGTGGTTCCTTGCCACCCCAGAAGGTCGCCGGTAGCATACCGCCCGCTTTGAAGAACCTCAGCGGCGCGAAGTGAATTTGGCCATGACAGTCGTCATTTATGACGACTCCGACAGCCTGCCAATTCCCCCGATAACCGCTTCCGTTTCGAGAGACTGTTCCAAAGGAATTCATCGGTGGCAGACGCGACCAAACTTAGTCTGAACGAACTCCAAGACACGGCGAAGGCCATTCGCCGCCTCATCATTCAAATCACTACCGAAGCGGGCAGCGGCCATCCTTCAAGCAGCTTGTCCGCTGTCGAAGTGGTGACGGCCCTCTATTTCGGTGGCTATCTCCGGCACAACAAGGCCAACCCGCGCGATCCCAAACGTGATCGCTTCATCCTCAGCAAAGGCCACGCGGTCCCGGTCCTCTACGCCGCACTCTGCCAAGCGGGCTATTACAGCTTCGAGCAGATCATGACCCTGCGTAAGCTCGGTAGCCCGTTTGAAGGGCATCCGAACATGAAGCGGCTCGACACGATGGAAGCCTCCACCGGTTCGCTCGGCCAGGGGCTCTCGCTCGGCGTCGGACACGCTCTCGCCTGCCGACTCGACGGTCTCGATGCTCACACCTACGTGATGATGGGTGACGGCGAGATGGGCGAAGGCCAGGTCTGGGAAGCGATCGCCACGGCCGAGAAGTACAAGCTCTCCAACCTGACAGCGATCGTCGATCAGAACGGCTACCAGCAGACGGGTGCCACGAAAGACGTACTCGATCTCAAGCCGTTCGCCTCCAAGTTTGAAGCCTTCGGTTGGCACACGCAGGTCATCGAGGGGAACTCGATGGAAGCGGTTCTCGAAGGCTTGGCCAAGGCTCGCGCCGTGACTGATCGTCCGACCGCCATCGTCTCGCAGACCAAGAAGGGCTTTGGCATCCTGCCGATCCTCGAACCGACCGGCGACCTGAACTACCACGGCAAGCCGCTCTCGAAAGAACTCGCCGAGAAGGCGTTGGCCCATTTGGCCTGACCGCCCGTTAAAATCGTAGGGTAAGCGTCTCGCTTGCCCGTGATTGCCGTCGGAATAAGGGGCAAGCCAGAGGCTTACCCTACGTCGCACAAAGCAAATTCCTCGAACACGAGATTGGTGGGCGATGCCCACACTACCGGGAACTGAAACGATGACGATTGGTGCTGCCGCTGGTTTGAAGTTGGGTAAGGCGTGCCGCGATGCTTTCGGCACCGCGCTGAAAGATTTGGGGAACGAGTTCCCCAATGTCGTGACCGTTGACGGTGACGTGGGCAACTCGACGCGAACCGAAGTCTTCGCGAAAGCCTTCCCTTCGCGCGGCTTCAATGTCGGGATTGCCGAATCGAACATGGTCGGCGTCGCGGGGGGACTGGCAGCAGCGGGAAAGATTCCCGTGGTGAGCAGCTTCGCTGTGTTCCTGCTGGCGAACGCATACGACCAAATCCGCATGTCGGTCGCTTATCCGGGAATGAACGTCAAACTGGTCGGCTCCCACGCGGGAATCTCGATCGGCGAAGACGGCGCATCACAGATGGGGATCGAGGATGTGGCCCTTGCCTGCTCGATGCCCGGTATCGTGGTCGTCGTTCCCGCCGATGCCACTTCGACCAAGCTGGCCACGCGTGCCATGCTCGAACACGTCGGGCCGGTCTATCTCCGCTGCGGCCGGATCGAAGTTCCCGACATTTACACGATGGACTCCGAGTTCAAGATCGGCAAAGCGAACACGATTCGCGAGGGCAAGGACGTGACGATCATCGCCAGCGGCTTGATGGTCGGAATTTCGCTCGATGCCGCCGCCGCCTTGGCCACCAAGGGAGTGGACGTCCGCGTGATCGACATGCACACGATCAAGCCCATCGACGAAGCGGCGATCATCAAGGCCGCAACGGAAACCGGTCGCATCGTTGTGGCGGAAGAACATCTGATGGCAGGCGGACTCGGTTCGGTTGTCGCTGGCGTGGTGGCTCGCACCAAGCCGGTTCCGATGGAGTTCGTCAATCTCGGAGACCGCTACGCCGAGAGCGGCGACCCCCACGGTCTGCTCCAAAAATATGGCCTGACGGCAGAAGCCGTCGTCGCTGCCGTCGAAAAAGTCCGGTCGCGATAATGAGTCGGTCTTCCAACCCGGTGTCTCAACGATGCCGGGTTTTTGTTTCTCGATACTTCGTGTGGCAACCGTGATCGAGTATCGCCAGTTTCGGAACTCGGACCCGCCGCACTTGGTGCGACTTTGGCACGAGTGCGGACTGGGGCGTGGTGCGGCGCTCGGTATCTCTTGCGATGAATTCGACGAAGTCGTCATCGCACAGCCGTACTTCGATCCCGCTGGAGTGATCGTCGCCTGTCGTGATGGCGTTCCCGTGGGCTTCGTTCACGCGGGCTTTGGCGTCAACGAACAGCAAACATGGCTCTCCACCGACGAAGGCGTGATCTGCGTCGTGATGGTGCATCCGAACGAGCGTAACTTTGGAGTCGGCCGCGAATTGGTACTCCGTGCAGAGAACTACCTGCGTCGCTCGGGAAGCCTTCGCATCTACGCGGGCCAGTCCGACGGACGTGATTCGTTCTACGGTGGCCTGTACGGCGGAAGCCAATCGGCGGGCTTCTTGGAATCGGACCCGGCTGCCGCGCCGTTCTTCGCCAAGTTGGGCTACGTCCCTTGCGAGCGGCATCTTGTTTTTCAACGTGCGCTCGTGGCGGGTGCCTCAGACCCGGTCGGCATTCGACTTGTGAACGTACGGCGCAACACCCGACTCGCCTCGATCGGTCAAGAGCCGAAGTCCTGGTGGTGGCAGACACGCCACGGACGACTCGATGCCATGCAATTGGCTTTGACGCTCAAATCGGGAGGCGGCGCGTTGGCGCGAGTCAGCGTTGTGGGACTCGATCGCTACATCAACAGTTGGAGTGCCCGGGCGATCGGTCTGACCGGCCTCTATGTGGGTGAGGCAAATCGTCAGAAAGGCTATGGACAAACGCTGCTCGTCGAAGTTTGTCGTCGAGTCCGTGATGACATGGTCCAAGTCGCCGAGGCCCATGCCCCTGCCACGGACTCCGCCGCGATCGCCGTTCTCGAATCCTCCGGCTTCACTCCCATCGACGCGGGCGTCGTCTACCAATTGACGGCCCGCTGACGATGTCGGCGGCAACCCGATCGTGCGGGATGCCGCACATCAACATTGCTCATGTTGTGGCCACTTCGCTGCGTTGAGCGACCCAGTCTTGGATCGCTTTGACTTCCGGCTCCGGCCGTTCTCTCAACGCTTCGAGAGCTTTTACGACGGCGACGCAGCCGGGGAGAGTCGTCACGCAGGGGATGCCGTTCATGACGGCGGCCGCTCGGATGCGACCTTCGTCCGTGCGAGCACCCTTGCCGCTGGGTGTGTTGAAGACGAGCGCGATCTGCTTGTTGGCCATGTAATCCAGCAGGTTCGGTCGTCCCTCTTGCAGCTTCCGCACGGTCTCGACTTCCAGCCCGTGTTCTCGAAACACACGCGCCGTTCCGCCCGTGCAGATGATGCGATAACCGAGCTCCAACAGGCGGCGGGCGGACGGGATGATCGCCTCTTTATGCCGACCGGCCATGCTGATGAAGACCATGCCCGACTTCGGCAGCTTGTTCCCGGCCGCGATCTGGCTCTTGGCGAACGCGATCGGGAAGTCGTTCGAGATGCCCATCACTTCGCCGGTCGATTTCATTTCGGGGCCGAGGATGATGTCCACACCGAGGAACCGGTTGAACGGGAAGACACTCTCTTTGACCGACGTGTAAGGCGGAACGATTTCCTGCGTCACACCCTGCTCGGCCAATGACACGCCCGCCATGATCTTGGCCGCGATCTTAGCCAGCGGCACGTTCGTCGCCTTCGACACGAACGGCGATGTTCGGCTGGCACGCGGGTTCACTTCCAGAACATACACGACGTACTGGCCGTCATCATGTTTCACTGCGAACTGAATGTTCATCAAGCCGCACACCTTCAGCTCGCGCGACAGGGCATACGTCGCCTGCTTGATCTCTTCGACGACATGCGGCGGCAGCGAATAGGGGGGCAGGACCGAGGCCGAATCGCCCGAGTGAACGCCCGCCTCTTCGATGTGTTCCATGACGCCGCCGACCAGCGTGAGCGTGCCGTCGGCGATCGCGTCCACGTCCACTTCGATCGCGTCTTCAAGGAACTTGTCGATCAGGACTGGCCGGTCGGGCGAGACATTGACTGCTTCGTTCATGTACCGCGTGACGGTCTCTTCGTCGTAGCAAATCTCCATCGCACGGCCACCGAGAACGAAGCTCGGGCGGATGAGAACCGGATAGCCGATCTCATTGGCGATCTGGCGCGCACGCGGTGCATCGGAGGCCGTTCCGTTCGGCGGCTGCCTCAACCCGATGCGGTCGAGGATCACCTTGAATCGTTCGCGGTCTTCGGCCGCGTCGATCATGTCAGGGCTGGTCCCGATGATCTTCACGCCCGCCGCTTCCAAGCCGCGTGCGAGATTCAGTGGCGTCTGTCCACCGAACTGCACGATCACACCGTCGGGTTGCATCCGGTCGCAAATGTTCAGCACGTCTTCGGTCGTGAGCGGCTCGAAGAACAGGATGTCGGACGTGTCGTAGTCGGTCGAGACGGTTTCGGGGTTCGAGTTGACCATGATGCTCTCGATGCCGAGTTCGCGCAGCGCAAACGAAGCGTGACAGCAGCAATAGTCGAACTCAATCCCTTGCCCGATCCGGTTGGGACCGCCGCCGAGAATCATGATCCGCCGCTTCGCACCCTTCGCGGGCGTCTCGTCTTCGGATTCGTAGGTCGAGTAGTAGTAAGGCGTGTACGCCTCGAACTCGGCAGCGCACGTATCGACCTGTTTGAACGTTGCTTCGATCCCGAGTCGCTTCCGGTAGGCACGCACATCCATTTCGGACGACTCCCACCACCACGCCAACTGCTGATCCGAATACCCGTGCCGCTTGGCCTTCCAAACGAGAGCGGCCGGAGCCGACTCCAACGAGCGGACCTGGCGAATCTCATCTTCCACGGCGAGGAGTTGCTGCAACTGATCGAGGAACCACGGGTCGATGTTCGTCAGATCGAAAATTTGTTCGAGCGACATCCCAGCCTTGAGGGCGAACCGAATATAGAAGATGCGGTTTTCATTCGGCTTCGCCAGCTTGCTCGTGATCTCATCCATGTCCGGCTGCTTGGCCGTTCCCCACAAATCCTTCTTGCCGCCGCCGAGTCCAAAGTGGCCGATCTCCAGCCCGCGCAGAGCCTTTTGCAGTGACTCCTTGAACGTCCGCCCGATGGCCATCGTCTCACCGACCGACTTCATTTGAACGGTCAGTTCGGGGTTGGCCTCGGGGAATTTCTCGAAGGTCCAACGCGGGATCTTCGTCACGACGTAGTCGATGGTCGGCTCGAAGCAGGCGAGCGTTTCGCGCGTGATGTCGTTCGGGATTTCGTCGAGTCGATAGCCGACGGCGAGCTTGGCCGCGATCTTCGCGATCGGAAATCCGGTCGCTTTCGATGCGAGGGCGCTCGACCGGCTAACTCGCGGATTCATCTCGATCACGACCATGCGACCGTCGCGCGGGTTGATGGCGAACTGCACGTTGGAGCCACCCGTTTCGACGCCGATCTCGCGCATGACGGCGATCGTGGCGTCGCGCATCCGCTGGTATTCCTTGTCGGTCAGCGTCTGAGCCGGTGCGACGGTGATCGAGTCCCCCGTGTGAACGCCCATTGGGTCGAAGTTCTCGATGGCACAGATGATGACGACGTTGTCCGCCGTGTCGCGCATCACCTCCATCTCGTACTCTTTCCAACCGATGATGCTCTCGTCGAGGATCACTTCGCCGACGGGAGACAGCTCCAAGCCTTTGCGAACTTTGTCCTCGAACTCATCCCGGTTGTAAGCGATCCCGCCGCCGACGCCGCCCAGCGTGAAGCTGGCGCGAATGATGATCGGTAGACCGATCGTATCGAGAGCCAGCCGCGCCTCGTCCATGTTGTGGACGACGGCACTTTTGCAGACTTCCAAGCCGATCTTGACCATCGCCTGTTTGAACGAGTCGCGTCCTTCGGCCTTCTGAATGACATCGACCTTGGCCCCGATCATCTCGACGCCAAACTTGGCGAGGACGCCATGCTTGGCGAGGTCCATGCCGATGTTCAGTCCCGTCTGACCACCGAGTGTCGGGAGCAAAGCATCGGGCCGTTCGACCTCGATGATCTTCGCCACGTATTCCCAAGTGATCGGTTCGATGTACGTCCGATCCGCCATTTCGGGGTCGGTCATGATCGTGGCCGGGTTGGAATTGACCAACACGACCTCATAGCCTTCCTCGCGCAACGCCTTGCAGGCTTGGACGCCGGAGTAGTCAAACTCGCAAGCTTGACCAATGACAATGGGACCGGAACCAACGATCAGAATCTTGCGGATGTCGTCGCGGCGAGGCACGGCGGCGGTCCTATAGGGCGGAGCGAGATGCTTCCTAGGCGGGACGGATCGGCAGCCTCAACTCCTTGTCAAGACGCGATCCGCGCGAAACCGCCCAAGGCTAACAACCACAGCGCGAGATTCAAGCAACGTGCGCAAGTTCGTTTTCGAGTGCGCTAAACAGGTGTCGATTGGGCAAAACACCAACCCGCAGCGTAAGCGAGGACGAGTGTTTCCATTCACACCCCGTTGCCCGTTTCTCGAAACTCACGTCCTCGTTTGCGTCCTTGCTCACGCTGCGGGTTGGTGTGACGAGTCACTTCGTTCCGAACGCTTCTGACGCCACGACGAGCTGGATCAGTGACCTCAGCGTGTGCCGGTTCTGTTTTGTGGCGGCGATAGCGGATTTGACCTGAGGTTGGTCGGCCACTCCCAGTTCTCGCCCCAGTCCGTAGGTGAAGAGTTTGCTCGCGAGGCAGTTCAGGAACAGGTCTTCCTTCTGGAGTAGCGCCTTGCGCAGGCCATCGACTCCCGTGATCTCGGTCCCGTCCGGTAGCTTCGACGAGGCATCAATCAATGGGTCGTTCGGGCTGACTCGTCCCTTGTAGCCGAAGCCCTCGCGATCGCGCCATTCACCGGCAGCGTTGAAGTTTTCGAGGGCGAAGCCGAGCGGATCGATCTTGTTGTGGCAGCGCGCACATTGCGCGAGTTGCCGGTGAATTTCGAGCCGCTGCCGGACGGTGGCTCGGTCGATTCCCGGCACCTTCGGCGCGATGTCTCCCGCGTTGGCAACCGGCAAACCAGGGTCGGTTCCGAGCAGGTTCTTCATCACCCACGTCCCGCGTTTGACCGGCGATGTGCGCGTGCCATTCGAGGTGATGGTGAGAATCGACGCCTGAGTCGCCACGCCTCCCCGATGGACTCCCGCCGGAACGGCCACGCGCCGGAAGTGATCGCCCCGCACATCGGGAATCCCATAGAACCGCGCGAGTCGTTCGTTGATGACGACGAAGTCCGAGCCAACGAAATTCATCACGCTGAGATCGTGCTTCAGAATCTCGGCGAAGAAGGCGCGAGACTCTTCGACCATCGAGACCTCAAGGTGACGGTCGTACTGTGGGAACAGATCGGCCGCTGGCGGGTTGGAACCAACTTCGCGCAGGCCGAGCCACTGACCAGCGAAATTCTGAACGAAGGCTTCCGACTTCGGATCGGCGAGTAGTCGCGTGACCTGCTTCGTGAGCGTTGCCTTGTCGCGCAAGCCCCCTTTGTCGGCGAGCTGCATCAGTTCGTCATCAGGCATAGACGACCAGAGGAAGTACGAGAGCCTCGCTGCCAGCTCGTGATCGGTGAGCGGTCGCGCGGCGGAGGTCGCCGTTGTGGCAGAAGCTTTCGTCGAGACAACAGGCTTGGACTCGGGCTTCGTCGTCGCAGACTTCGAGGTGGCAGAAGTCGTCTCCTCGCGTCCCAGCTCCGCCAGATAAAGGAAGTGGGGCGAGACCATCACCGCAATGAGTGGCGTCTTGGTCGCTTGCACGAACGACGGCGCGTCCTGTTTGCCATCGCGTTTCTTCGCGGCGTCGAACAGCTTCAGTTTGTCGTCGACTTCCGCCGTCGTGACCGGTCGTCGATAGGCCCGCTTCATGAACCGAGTGAGTACGACACGGGCGGCAACTCGCTCATCCTGCTTGCCTTGGGGGACATCGCCCAGCACGAGCCGGTGGCTCGGAGGTGGCCATGATTCGTACAACGGTCCTTCCAACTCGAACCAATCGACCCACGCTTCGGGCCGAACAAAATTGTCGTGGCCCTGCATCCAAAAGTTTTCGAGAACCTTCGGCAGCGGATACGCATACTCGATCGTGATCCCCGCTCCCTCGGTCGTCATCCGCGTGCGGAACTCCAGCGTGGCGGGCTTGTCGAACGGCGCGGCGACATCGAATTCGGTGAGAACTTTCGGTTGGCCACCCAAGTCACGGATCAGCTTCAGTCGCGGAGGACCGTAGTCGTAGATGCGGTCGGTCTCGAAGTGCTTGATGTCGTTCTTGACCGCCTCGCGATGCCACTTCTCCCCCTTCGGGTTGTTCTTCATTTGCTCTTCAAACCGATGGTCAAGAAATTTTTGAGCGGACTCGACTACCTGCGCCCGCGTCGGAGTTTTGCCTCCCGCGTGAACGCGAATCACGTAGTCACCCTCGTGCTTCATCCGGAAGTCGCGCGCGTTGAGATGCCGGTCCCACGAGTCGTGGTGCATCACTTTGAAGGCTCCCTCGACCCGATTCTTCGCGCCGTGAACGATCGGATTCTGTCCGTCGTATCGCACGCGACTGTGATCGCCGTCGCCAACTTCCGGCTCGAACCGCCACTTGATCGACGGCGGTTGGTCCCCTTCCACCAGAGCGCGATCAAGTACCTTGCGGGCCGCGTCGAGATACAACTCGGTGTGCATCGGCGACATGGTGAGTGCCTTGCCGTTGTTGTCGAAGCCACCGGCCGTCGGCTCCTGCGGGAAGCTCGATACGTCGAGATCGACGCCCGTCAAATCGCGGATCGTGTTGCGATACTCGTCCCGGTTGAGCCGCCTCAACACGATCTGCCCGTCGCGCCGAATGACTTCGGCCCGCGCGAGCTGCTCGGTGATCCAATCGACCACCTTCGCGACCTCATTCGGTTTCGGCTGCGGCTCCTTCTCGGGTGGCATCTCGTGGCTGTTGAGAACGTTGACGACCTCGCCCCATTTCTCCTTGGCCGACGGGTCGAGGAAGTCGGTCTTCAGATGCCGCTCCAGATGGAACTCGCCCTCTTGCTTCATCTCACCGTGACAGCGAACGCAGTGCTGCTTGAAGAACGGAGCGACGATCTCACGATAGCCGACGTTCGCCGCGTCGGATGTTGCCAATTGAGGCTTCTCAGCCGCGAAGAGTCCGCGATTGAGTGGAGTCGCACCGAACAGCAAACCGCCGAGAAGCCCGATCACGACCAGCCACCGTGACGTGAGAAAGTCTCGGCAGAGCGAGCCAATCAAATTCGAGAACAACATCAAGCGGGGCGTATTCATAACGATCTCGTGCGGAAAACATGTCAGGAATACAGACGAGACAAGTGAGCCTCTGAGGTGCTTGTTGCCCCTCATCGAGCTTGTCCGATTGGTATCTACGCCACCCGTGAAGGTCCGCACAAAGTAGCCGTCATCGCTCCGCGTGACGAGCCTTGCGTGTTCGGCGGCACTGACTCAGACGCTTGTTCTCAGGAGGCTCATCACGCGGAGCAATGATGGCTACTTTGTGAAGAGATCAATGGGGGTGTTCTTTCAACCGGCTGACCAAGAATTGCGTCGTGGCTCGTTACTTCGCGGCTGGGGTTTCGATCCGATAGACGTGCGTCTTGGACCGCAGGATGAGCGAGCGTCCCGCGACAGCAGGCGACGCGTTGAAGCCGTCGCCGAGTTTATTTTCAGCGACCAGTTCAAACTCGCGGCCCGCTTTGAAGACGGGGATGTTGCCGGTTTGCGAGAAGCAATAGATCAGTCCGTCGGCCACCAGTGGTGACGCCCAGTAGTTGTCATCGAAACGCTTCGTCCAGACTTCGGCTCCCGTCGTCGCGTTGAGGCACGAAGCAACACCGCCATCGTTCATCATGAACATCAGGTCGCCGACCAACAGTTGCGAGGCACGCTTCGGGACCGACTTGTTCGTCTTCCACGCGATGTTCTTGGTGATGTCTCCTTCACCTTCAGGATTCACGGCGACGAGCGGGTTCGGACCGTCGGCCGAGTTGATGTAGACCAGCCCGTTGCCAAAGAGCGGCCGTCCCGCAGCGTTCATTCCACCGTGACGCACCGTCCAGACGGGATCACCCGACTTCGGGTCGTACGCGATCGTTGCAGCGGCAAACGGACTGATGAGCAACTCGCGCCCGCCGGCCTGAATGATGATGGGGGTCGAATACCCCTTCTTGGCGTCGCCATCCGTAGTCCCGAAGTCGATGTTGCGATCTTGCTTCCAGACCGACTTGCCGGTCAGCTTGTCGAGCGCCGTGATGTACTGCTGGTCGTAGCCATCGAACGTCAGATAGAGCAGCCCGCCATGCACGACTGGCGACGAGCCAGGACCGCGAAAATGATCGCACTTCAGATCGAGTCGCTCCCAAATCTTCTGCCCGGTCTTGGTGTCGAGACACGCCGTTCCATACGAGCCGAAGTGAATGTAGACGCGGCCCGCTTCGATGAACGGCGTTGGCGAACCGTAGCTGTTGGTCGCGTGCGTGAACTGCGGCGTGTCGAACTCAAACAGCTTCAGATCGTGAATGACCCTGCCCGTGTTGAGATCGAGACAAACGGCCGACAGCGCGATCGGCGCATCGAGCTTCGGCTTCTCTTTCGGAGTGTTTTGAACTTCGGGAGCGTTCGTCAGCCAAATCTGATCGCCCCAAACAACGGGCGACGACCAAGCGCGCCCGGCGACGGGCGTCTTCCAGACGATCTCGGGCGAACCTTCGCCGAACTTCGTCGGCAACCCTTTCGCGGTGGTCGATCCATCGCCACGCTGACCACGAAACTGATTCCAGTTGGCCTCCTCGGCTCGTCCCGTCTCGACAAACCACACAGCACACAAACTGACCGCCAACACCGCCGCTATTGCTCGCATGAGAGACCTCACTGTTTCGATCCAAGTGACATCAAAGCCGTCCCACCCACTCTAGTCAGACAACAATGGCAAGGCCAAGCAACGACGCGAGTTTCTCACGCACTCTCGAACGCATTTCAATGCCTGTTTGCTGAAGCGTGTAGTCGTGCAGGGCCATCGCCTTGTTCGGTCTGCGAAACTTGTAGGGTGGGACCAGTGGCGCTTCGCCGCGCCGGCCCACCATGTATTCTCGACGTTTCCCAATGGTGGGCCGGCGCTCGAAGCGAGCTTGTCCCACCCTACGATGAAAAAAGTGATGGCCTTGGCTGTCGTGCGTTCTCGCTTCCGGCCACAAAGCAACAGGGCTACCTTCAACGAGAGGGGCGAGGTGGCCGAGCGGGCATTGCCACGCCCGACGGATCGTTTCCATTCACGGCGTTTCCCGAAGGCTCCGAGTGCGAGGCTATTTGATGTCGCGATGCTTTTGGTTGAGGAGTTTCTTTCTAGCCGGACTATTGCTGGTCGGTGTCGCTCGCGCGGCGGTGGCTCGCGAATTGTTTGTCGATCCTGTGGTGGGCGATGATCGGGCGAGCGGGTTGGCACGCGAGGTGACAGGCAAAGACGGGCCGGTCAAGACGATCGCGCGTGGGGTCCGAGTGGCTGGCGCGGGCGATGTCGTGCATCTGGCAACGGCCGTCTATCGCGAGTCGATCGTGTTGCACGACAAGGTCGGCGAACCGGGACGCCCGATCGTTGTCGATGGGCATGGCTCGACGCTCGAAGGGAGCGACCCACTGCGAATCGACGAGTGGCGTGAGGTCTCACCCGGACTGTGGAAGTGTGCGGCGTTGTTCGACAAGGTGTTCCGGCTCGACATGGCGGTGATCGATCGCTGGTTCTTCGTGTTCGATGGCCGAATGCAGTTGATGAACCGTTCGTCGAAGGGGCCAAGCCAACCGCTCAAACAACCCGATCAGTTGCTGCCGGGCGAGTGGACCTTTGTCAAAGATGAGGCTCGTTCGCCGGTGTTCGACAAGACGAAGTATGCCGAGCAAATCTACGGCGACTTTTTCATTCGGCTCGCACCGGGGGTATCTCTCGCCGACGCCCGCATCTCCGCGCCGATCCGTTCGAGCGGGTTGACACTTGGCGGCGACAGCAGCCATGTCGTGGTCAGGAATGTGACCTCGACGCACGTCTACAACGACGGCTTCAACATTCACGGCAAGACGCGCGAGTGCCTGTTCGAGAACATCGCGGCCATCGAATGTGGCGACGACGGATTCAGTGCTCACGACGATTGCCAGTGCCGAATCGATGGCTTCACGTCGATCGGCAACTCAACCGGACTGTGCGACACCGGCGACAGCGTGACGGACTACTCGCGCGTCTTCATCAAGGACTGTGTCGGACACGATCTGTACTTCCTCGACACGAATCGGCATTCGATCCGCGATTCCGTGGTGCTGTCTTCGGCGTGGCGTGCCCTCGCGATCATTGGACGTGAGACAACCGATCTCGCCGCAGTGCCACGCCCCTGCTCCGTGGAACTCGACAACGTTCTGATCCGCCGCGAACAGGGGTCGAGCGAAATCCGTGTGACGAAGAACTCGTCCCTGACGGCGCGCCGCGTGACGTTGCTGGGTCTGCATCTCCAACCGACGGGCGGAACGGTCTCGCTGCATCACTCAGTGCTAGCCGGAACGCCCGCGTCGCAAATCACGATTTGGAAAGACGTGAAATGGCAGGCAGACCACAACATCTACGACATCGAGTTCCTGCGATTCGACAAGACGTTCTATTCGGCCAAGACCTTCGCGGACTTCCGACTCGCCAGCGGCCAAGACGCCGCATCGCGCTACGAGCCGGTGCCCATTTCAGCGGGCTTACCGGCCGTACCCAGCGGCGTCGGCGCGGAACCCGACATGGTGGCGGAGTTGATCCAGACCCAACGAAAAGACCTCGGTCGTTAATGTACGACCGAGGTCCGGTGAAATCAGAAACATCAGCAGCAGCAGGTGAGTCACATTGAGAGCGACTCGCCACGCAAATCACTCGTCGTCATCATCATCGTCGTCGGGTTCGCTGCTGGAATCGTCGTCGTCGTCATCGTCCTTCTTGGCGACCTTCTTCTTTGGCTTGACGGGTTCGTCATCCAAATCCAGCGTTCCGGTTACCACAGGAACGATCACGCCGTCTTCTCCGATGATCTCTTTCAACGGCTGAATGAAGTACAGCTTCTTCGACTTGAGCTTGAGTTGTTCGATCTTTTCCTCGGCCGCCGCACGCTCGTGATACGGGAATCGCCCCTCTTCCTTCATGCTGCCGCTGTAGACGATCCAAATGAGCCGCTTGCGAATTTCCGGCTTCTCTTTGACCTTTCTGACGCGCGGCGCGGCCGCCTTACGCGGCTTCTTTTCCTTGACCGCGGCCTCATCGATAGCCTCGGCTGCTTCGACCTGTTTTCTCATGTCCAATCGACTGGGTGATTTGCGAGCCATCGTCGTTCCTAAAAGCCCTCAGTTCCTAAAGCCCTCAATTGCCTAATACATCCGCCGCCTGCGCAGCATCCCCTGCGGCTTTTCGGCGTCTTGTGAAGGGGCGGGAGTATATCGCCGGATCGGCAGGGTCGCCAGCACACGACTCTCCTCTCAGCCTTGTCTGGAGCGTTGCGGTCAAGCCTTCGGTTTGTGGGGTGGAGCAAACCGGATCTTCTCGACGTAACGCGCAATTTGCTTCGTCTGAGCATCGATCCGGCCCGTGCATTGAGAGATCGCCTTCGCCACGTACCGGTATTGCGTTTCAAAGTCTGCATCAATTTCGATCTCGACATCCTTTGTCAGCGGGTTCCCCGGACGGCCGATGATCTGCAGGATTTCTCGATTCAGCCGATCAAACGCAGCGTCATCGTTGCCGAGGTTCTTCGAGCCGAGAGTGAGTTGCGTCAGAACACCGTTGCGGTCGGAATGGAGTCCCACTTTGATGTCTGTCAGATTGACATCGGCCCGCTGAACCAAACTCGGGGCCGAGATCGGCAGGTTCAGGTCGAGCTTGCCTTGGGGAGTGACGAGCTTCAGGTTGAGCACGAAGAACATCATCAGCAGGAGCGCGATGTCGAGCATCGGTGCCAGCGGGAGATTGAATTTTTCGGGCGGCAGATGCAGCTTGAACTTCATACCGTGAGCCTTTCGTCCATTGGCAGAGGTCTACCAGCGTCTTGAAAATCGTAGAGTAGGCGGCTCGCCTGCTCTCGCTTCCACTGGAAGAACACAGGCGAGCCGCCCGTGCTACGGCTGTTCCACCATCGCGCGGAGCAAGAACTTCGTGAAGCCGTTTTGCTGGCACTTTTGCACGAGCTGCTGCACGAGTCCGGCGGGGACATCCGCATCCGCGCGGATCAGCACGGTGACATCACCAATCACTCGATTTCCATATTGCTGCTCCAGCGCCCGCCGCTCTTGATCCAATTCGATTCCGAGCCGCCCGACTTCCACATCGCGATCATTGAAAAAGACGGTCGGAGCACTTTCCGCTTTCGAGCCATCGCGGTTTCGCTTGTAGCCGAAGTTCAGAACCAACTCGTGTTCGGGCCTCACTTCCGGTGGCTTGGCTAAGCCATCCTTGGGCAACCGAGTCCGGTCTTCGGCTTTCGAGTTCTCGAAGTTGATGACGACCATGAACAGCATCAGCATCAGGAAGACGATGTCGATGATCGGCGTCATGTCTGTG
Organism: Schlesneria sp.; assembly: GCA_043746775.1. Lineage (GTDB taxonomy): Bacteria > Planctomycetota > Planctomycetia > Planctomycetales > Planctomycetaceae > Schlesneria. Next base: position 6,810 of record JAYTQJ010000686.1, on the reverse strand, counting down.
TCGGGCGAATTCGCTTCAAGCGGACGCAGTTTCATCTCGATCCCGATCTTGGATGAACTCTGTAGGACGGGCACTCTTACCCGTCATCGGTCTGGAAAGCCGACTGGCAAGAGTGCCCGCCCTACCACTTTTAACGGACGGCTCAGGCGGCATCTGACACGCACCGCGATCATGAGAACCTGCCCAAGTATCACCCCGCCGTTTGTCGCCTTTCGCTCCGCCAAAGGCGTTCTTTCGCGGAGCGAAAGACGACATTGCTTTCGGACGTGTCCTCACGCTTGCGGTGCGGCGGGAACTGAGGCCAACACACCGCCGCCAACGGACTTGGTGACGATCGTCGGCTTGCCCATGCTCTGAAAGTTCTTCATGAGGTTCGTCACGACGAAACCACACTCCATCAAAAATCGTGAGAGCCGATTTCGGAAGACCGTGTGGAAGATCATCGCCGGGATACAGACCACCAGTCCCTCAAGAGTTGTGAAGAGGGCGGTCGCAATTCCGTCGGCCAACTCGGACGGCTTCGGTGAGCTGGGTGATGTGGCAATCACTTGGAAGGCCAGAACCATGCCCTGCACCGTTCCCAACAAGCCGAGCATCGGTGCGATCCGGCCAATCAGGGCGAGATAACCGATTTTCTGCTCCATCGTCAGCGTCTCGTCGTCACCCACTTCTTGCATACCGGCTTCCGCTTCTTCGTGTCCGCGTGACAGCCGTCCCATGCCCGAAGCCAGCACCCGCCCGGCAAACGAATCGCTCTCCTTGGCCGTCTCGTAAGCCCCTTGGTAGTCCTTCGCTTCCAGTCGTTGTTCAAACTGCTCGACGAATGACGGCGGCAGGTAATTCTCACGTCGCAGTTGTGTGGCGAGCGACATGATCAACGCCACCATCACGAACGAAATCAGCATGATGAGGAAGCCGAAGATCCCCGACGCGCGAATCATCCACGTCACCAATGACTCTTGGGCAGGACGTTTCAAATTTGTGCCTGGCAGCAGCCCAGTGTTGGCTGCTTCAGTGCCATTGTTAGCCGCTCCATCGCCGAACGGCATGGCGAGCGGATCGGGATCAGTTTGGGCGAAGCAGTTCGTGGGGAGACAGGCAACGACACCCAGGCCCACAACGAAGCACAGCAACACACACCAGCAGCGGCCAAGTCCCCGCTTAAAGCTCGATCCGATTCCGTTCACTTTGAACTCTCCTTTGAGTGAGTGGCTCCAATTTCGGTGGGCGATCTGTCTGTCGAAACCCGTCCTAGTGCCCTGTCCGTTCTTAATTTGGGGGTAGCTGAAGTCGTGAGACTTCAGAAAATGCAGAACTCTTACGAGTTCGGCTACCGCAAAATTAAGACCTGACGGGGCACTAGTGCCCCGTTGAAAAACGTAGGGTAAGCCTTTGGCTTGCCCTTTTTCCGACAGCAATCACGGGCAAGCGAGACGCTTACCCTACGTGTTTCAACAAGAGTTCTGCCCGACGAAACCCGCACAACGGCAAGGCAGGCAGCGACCGTTGATTGGGCTGACTGCTTGGTTTGCGAGGGTTGTGCGGAATACTAGAACCTTCAACTCGTTCTTGCCAGCGCGAGCCTATTCAGCCGGAGCGGCGTTGCCCGCGAGCTTCTTGCGCCACGAACTGTTCGGATAGAGCTGCACCAATTTGGCTTCGGCCTCGGTGCTGCGGTCGGGGAGTTGCACAGACTTCCAGACTTTGGAAAGGTTGAACAGAGCCGCCGCGTGTTGAGTCGTCTCACGCGAGAACAGGATGTCAACGTGCAGGTAAGCCAGAGCCGCCTCTTTGGCGCGACCGAGAGCCTGAAGCGAGTCTCCTTGCAGGACGTAAGCTTCCGCTTGCAGTGAGGCTTCATCTGCGGGGCCTTTGTCCGTGACCGTTTCGAGGATTTTGAGCGCCTCTTCGTGCTTGGCCTGCATGACGAGGGCGCGGGCTTGGCCGAGCATGGCTTCGTACTTGCGAAGCTGATCGGCGGGCGAGTCACTCGCGCCAGCAGCAGCCGCTTCAAACTCTTTGACCGCTTCGTCGAGCTTGTTCTCGGCGATCAGGATGCGACCGGATGCAATTTGAGCGGCGAGCTTGTAGTCGCTCCACGGTGCCTTCGCGAGAATGGCAAACGTCGTCCTCGCACCAGCTGCGTCACCGGACGCCAGTTGGGCTTGCCCCAGCAGGTTGACCGATTCGTAGTACCGAAAATGGTTGGGATTCGATTTCTGAGCGGCTTGCAGCAACTGGATCGCCGCCGCCTGTTTGTCAGGATCAGAGAGGGCCCACTTGGCGGTCGCACGAGCAATCACGTAGCCGAACTCGGCCTTCAAATGTTCGCTCGAACCTTTGGATTCGGCTTGAGACTTGGTGTAGCGCTGGATTGCCATTTCATAGCGACCGCCGTTTTCGTCACTCGCTCCCAAACGGAGATCGCCCGACGCGCCGTCCCACTCCACGGCAGACACATCGTTGGCTTGTAGGACATCCGGTTCGCCAACGGCCTTTTTTACTTTGAACTCATTTTTGGACATGTCGGTGATCGTGCCACCGAACTTTTTGTTGTCACTCTTGCGAGTCACCGTATCGAGGGCGAACAAAGGTGCCGTGGTCGCGGCAGCGAGTGCCACAGTGAGAGTCAGCGAGAGAAAACGTCGAGTCATCGTGGAGTTGCTCCGGGCTTGAGATGGTCTTTGAAAGGAAACGCGATGCGGTCGCGAGGTTGAGTTGAAATCGTTCTTGATGCTGCTGGCGGCTAATGCGGACACCAACCCGAAGCGTAAGCGAGGAGGCCGCTCACATCCTCGCTTACGCTTCGGGTTGATGTTGGCTTACGCTTCGGGTTGGTGTGCCTTGGCTGCGTCATGTGTTGCTGGGTGGAGTCGGTGGCTTGGGTTTCGGTTTGGGTGTCACCGCCGCACCGGACGCGGCCGGTTTCGATGCAGGCTTAGTGGGGGGGCCAGCCGGTCCACCACCGGAACTCGCCGGTCGTGGTCTTGGTTTCGGAGCATCCATCGGTGACGAGACAAACTCGGGGCCAGATCGCGACTCAGGCCCGGTGCCGCCGCCGAAAGTCAACGGAGACGACTCACGCTCCGGCACCGATTCCCAAGCGGCCTTCTTCGGCTTTGGCTTGAGGAACATCCAAGCCGCCACCGCGCCTCCTAACAGCAGGATGCCGACCAATACGATGATCGTCATCGTGTCACTCGATTTCGGAGCCTCCGGCTTGGCGGCCGATGTTTCTTTCTGCTTGGTCGTAGCAGGCTTGACTGGAGCGGCATCCGGTTTCTCAACCTCCGCCACGGGCACGGCAGACTGTGAGCGAGGCAAGTCTTCCGCAGCCTTGCCCGCATCCTGCAGCACGTCCCGATACAAGGCATTGAACTTGGCAAACCGTTCATCAGGCATGTTTCTCGAAACAGAGGCCGTGGTGACGAGTTCCGTCAGGCAGCGTTCCAATTCTTTTTGCCTGTCTTTTGGAGGCAGGTCGCGAGCGTACCGTTGCCGCGATTGAGTTCCGTTGAACCGTGCGTCGAGAAACGTTTCGGCTACGGTCGGATCCGTTTTGAAGGACTTCGATTTCTGCAGCTTGAAACCGATCTGTCCCCAGCCCCAGGCACCGATCTTGGGGTTGCCGCGAATGGCATTGAGCAACTTCTTTGCGGAATCCACCTGACCGCTGGCTCCCCAGTCCTGATAGACCTCGCACGCAGCGAACTGAGCCTTGATGTCGTTCGGACGCGCCTTCAGCACTTCGCTCATCAAGATTTCCGCTGGCTCGAATTCCTTCTTGAGTCGGTGGACTCGCACCTGTCGAATCTTCACGCCGAGCAGCTGCTCGGGCTTGGCAAAATTCGCGTCGGCAGCGGCTCGCGTCAGAATGTCGGCAAACGCGGTTCCGGCCTTTTCGTAGAACGCGATCGACTTCGCGGCATCGCTCGAAACGGTCTCGCCCAGCGCGAAGTATGTTTCCCCGACCCAGCTCAACGAGCCAAACGACTGGCCTTCTTTGCGGCTGGCCATGTCATTGAGAAACGTTTCAAACGACCCCATCAAGTTGTTGTAGCGGTCGGTCTCACCATTGTTGCGGAGCCGTTCGAGTTCATCCTTGAGCAGTCGGCCGAGTCCCACATACAGCTCGGTGACATCGGAGCCTGCGTCCGTCCCATCCGCCGCGACGATCCCTTCCAACGTCCGCATGACCTCGCGGCCCTTGTCCAAGTTGCTGCTACCGATGTAGGCCCGCAGTAGCAGCTTGAACGTTTCCACCGCGAACTTGCGGCTCGTGACTCCCTTGTCGGGACGCTTCGATTCATCGGCCACTGACACCGCTTTGACGACCGAATGCGGATCATCGAGCAGCAGCTTGATGGCCTCGGCATCTTTTCCCTGACTGATGATGATTTGCGCGAGCGACATCTTGGCGGAGATCAACTCGGGCGGCGCGGCCCCTTCTTTGGGGAGGCTCGCCGTCAGCTTGTCGATCCCGTTGCGCAGGTGCTGTTCCGCCAGCTTGAGCCATTCGCCGAGTTGTTCGACAGACGGCTTGTCCGCTCCCGGACTCCGCCCCGCGCTGTAATAGGCCGTCAGGTACGCTTGCCCGGCCGCCGTCTGTGCCTTGGGATAGCCGGGGTCTGAATCGGGGACCTTGCCAAACCATGCGGCCGCTTCGGCAGGCTTCTTGGCGTCACCGTAAATCCGCCCCAGAGTCATCCGCGCATCGTTGGCTTTTTCACTGGCGGGCCAACGATCGGTGATCATGTTGCAGGCGCGGATGATCATCCGGATGTCTTCCGCCTTTTGGCTGAGCGGTGCTTTGTTGTCGTTGTACGCCTTGACGAATGCGGCCATCGCCATGAACGCCGCGTCTAGCCCCACGGTCCCGCTGTCCTTGTCCGCCGTGCGCGCGACGTACTGAGCCAGCACCGCCGCCTCGTAGTTTTTGTCCTGCCAATAGTTCACATAGGCGTACCACAGGCGTGCCTCGGACAGACTCTTGGGATCGTCGCGCTTCGTCGCCAAACCCAAGGCCAAATCGAAGTTCTTGGCGGCGTCACTGATCTCGTTGCGGCGGTCCTGCTCCAGCTTGGCGATCTCTTCGACAGGTCGCTTGGTCCGCTTGCCCCCTTCGATTTCCTTGGCGATTTCCAGTGCCGCCTTGAAGGACTGGCCAGCCAAGCCGAACGCGGTGTCGAAGTCTTTCGGCACTTGCTCTTTGCCACCCAGTTTGACCTGCAACCGCTGGATCATGGCGAGCGACGCGTCTTTGAACTCACCGGGATACTTGTTGATCTGCGTCGCGATCGTCCGCGCTTGCCGCCAACCTCGCTCGGCATCGGCCTTCACGTCGCGCGCCGCTTTGTCGCCGAGAGCCTCATGCGCTTTGGCCTGTTCCCACTGAATGCCCAGCCCCGTCTCGGTACGAGACTCGGCCTGGTTCTTCTTCAACCATTCCTCGGCCAAGTCGGCGGCGAGCTGATTGTCGTTGCGGTCCTTGCTGTTCAGGCAGATCAGCTTGAAGTACAGCGTCTGCGCTTTGAGTCGCGACAGCGGACCTTCGTTGCCGGGATGGTCGAGCAATTCGTTGTAGATCCCCATCGCCTTTTGGAGATCGTTCTGTTCTTCATAACACTTCCCTTGCCAAGCGCGGGCGAACAACCCGCCCACTTGGCTGCGGTACTTCTGGTGCATCGTCTCGAATTCACCCGCCGCTTTGTCCAGCAGTTGCTTGAACTCCACCGAGCCTGAGTCGTGAGATTGAGCCTCGTGGTACGTACACATCCCGAGATTCAGCATCGCGGTGATCATGTTCACTTCGACCTTGGCCCGGTCGGCGGCCAAGACGCGATCCTTCTGATCGTCGATGAAGCTCGGAAACTTTTTGAATGCGGCCGCGTGCTGGTCGTAAGCCGTCTGAAAGACGAGCCGTGCCTTGGCAATCACTTCGCGCGCCTTGCCCTGAATCTCCCGCTTGGCTCCCTGATTGGCAGGCGACCGCGATTGCAGAATCTCGACCTGCCCCATGCCGAGCAGAATCTGAGCGCGATCTGAATTGGCGTCACCCGCACTCGCATGATTCGGGCTGTCTTTGACGAACTGCTCGAGAAACGCCAGCGCCTGAACGAGCTGCTCGGTCTGCTTCTCGGGAGTCCGCGCCCGCTTGGACCCATCGAGCAGAATCATCGCCTTTTGGTAGGGAATGACTTGCTTGATCTCGGTCGGCAGATTGGACCGCGTCGCGATCTGATCGAGATACAGGATCGCATAGTCGTAGTACTGCTGGTCTCGCAGACCCTGCACGAACTCAAGGTACGGTTCCTCCGCTTGAACCCGCAGCGCAGGAACAAATACCAGCGGGACGAGCCACGCCAGCAGGACCACACAGCGCGACAACCGGGCAATCAGCGGTTGCTTTCCCATCGGATGTTTTCCAGAGGACAATCGGCTTTGAACCGAGGGGCTACCAACAATCGTGACCAACTCACGCCGGGAGCCAATCGAGATGGGAGAGTCGTTCATATCCTGCTCCCTCAGCTAACGACGTGGGCGGAGAATAAACCGCGCCCGCGATCCGTTGGCAAGCAACGTCCCGCGAATTGACTTCACCGTCCGAAGTCCGGCTCAGCTTTGTGAGACCTCGCGCGGCGGAGAGTGAGAGGTTTCTGAGCGGGGCGGCGTAAGCCCCCTGATTCTTGGGCGTAAGCCCGTTTTCAAATTGGCTCATCCGGCGTTCCGGGGAGGTTTCGGTTTTGAGAAAGAGATGCGTTCTGAACTGGCTGTTTTTAGCCCAGCGGGCGGCAGATCGTAGCCCACGGC
>JAYTQJ010000685.1:0-6571 GCA_043746775.1 Schlesneria sp. | reverse complement strand
AGAAGCGGGAGTGATGTTCCGTCCTCAACCGACGAATGGTACTCGCGGACGAGCGGGCCTCGGCCTGATACGCCTGAAACGACGGCTCGGCGAATCGGTCGAAGTTCCCGGTGGCGAGGGCCATCGCGGCCTCGATCTCCTGCAACTGTTTGAGTCGCTGGCAATCGGCATTGAGCTTCGGTAGCTCGCGCTGAATGCCGTCGATGCTCAGGTCGCGGCCCCGAACCTTTTGGTTCTGTTCCTTCAGCGGGAAGGCGATCCGGTCGAAGTTGATGTAGGCGGAGTTCTGATTACCGGGCAGGCTCGACTCCGCACCGTGCAGCTCGAGCCAGACCTGTTGTCGCGGCAGATCGAAGCTCAGCCGCGCTTCGCGCGCCGTGACCGTGTAGGCATCGCCGCCATTCGGCACGTAGCGAAACATGGGTTGCAGTAGCATTCGATCACGCACGCCCTTCACATTGATTGTGATCCGGCGGTCTCGTTCGCGAACACTGACGGTACTCTGCGTTTTCAGGCGGTCGATGAAGATGTCTTCCATCGCCAGCGTGGCGATCTGCTCAATGTTCTTGGACGCCCACGGAATGACTTGATCGCTGAGCAACAACACGGCAACGCTGAGCAGGCTGGCCAGAAAGAACGACGGCCACATCAGATTCATGACGTTGATGCCGGCCGCTTTCGCCGCGACGATCTCGTTGTCGCCCGACATCCGCCCATAGACGACGCAGACCGAGAGCAGCAACGTGGCGGGGATCGTGTACGGCAACAGGCTCGGCACGATGAACGGCAGAATTTGAAGAATCTGCCAATGGCCGAGGCCATATTCCTTGGCCTGACCAAACGCACCGACGCAGACGAGCAGCGAGGTCGAAATCGTGACGAGTATCCCGAAGACCCGCAGTAGCTCGGTCAGGACATAGCGTTCGAGCAATCTCATGCAGCGCGGCCCGTCGATTTTCATTAGAGTGGCCAAGGTCGGAACAGCGACCATGATGCCGGGCGAGCTATAGGTCAAATCGGCAAAACAGGTCAAGCCGGAGGTCGTGGGGCCGTGAATTGGTGGTCAGATTCTGACGGCCCGTTAGGCAACCAATCGAACGTAGCAGAAGTCGTAAGACTTCTGGCGAGCCGTCGAGTCGCCAGAAGTCTCACGACTTCTGCTACAAAAAACCTTAACGGCGTTGCCCATTGGGGCTGCCGTTTTTTCTGCGTGGCTTCCAGGGCCGGTGGCCCTGGCTGGGCGAACGCATGGCCCGTTGGGCCGAAAGAATCTGACCACCAATTCACAACTGCACCCTTCTCAACAGGTCGCCAAGCGGTTGATGGCAAACCAGAAACTCCGCCGATATGCTGCCCGCCCCTTTGGAAACACGGTCAAATCCATTGGAAACAGACTAAAAACGTTCGTCCCTTTTTTCATGAGGAGCATCACGTGGAGACGACCAACGGATCACTGAATCGCAAGCTGCGCATGGCCCTTGTCGGCGGAGGACAAGGGGCGTTTATTGGCCGCGTCCACGCCACGGCCGCCGTACTCGATAATCGCGCCGCGCTGGTTGCCGGAGCGTTGTCGTCCGACGCGGCGCGAGCCAAAGCGTCGGCTCCCGCTTACGACATCGCGGCAGATCGGGCTTACGGATCGGTCGAGGAGTTGTGCGCGAAGGAAGCCGCGTTGCCCGCTGACAAGCGGATCGACTTCGTGACGGTGGCGACTCCGAATCACACGCACTTCCCGATCGCCAAGGCCGCGCTGGCGGCGGGCTTCAACGTCGTGTGCGACAAGCCGATGACGTTCGATCTGGCTCAAGCCGAAGAACTGGTGAAGCTCGTCGAAAAGTCCGGAGCCGTCTTCGCGGTGACGCACAACTACACCGGCTATCCGCTGGTCCGACAGGCGCGCGAGATGATCCTCGGCGGAGAACTGGGTGAGATTCAGGCGATCCGCTCGAACTACATTCAGGGCTGGTTGCGGACGCGGCTCGAATCGTCCGACCAGAAGCAGGCGGCTTGGCGCACCGACCCGTCGAAGTCGGGGGTGGCGGGTTGCTTCGGCGACATCGGCACTCACGCCTACAACCTTGCTCGTTACATGACGGGACTGTTGCCCGATGCGGTCTCGTGCCACCTCAAGGCGTTTGAGCCGGGCCGCAAGCTGGACGATTACGGTCACGCCGTGATCCGGTTCGAGAACGGCGGCCTCGGCAGCGTGACGGCCAGCCAGATTTCGCACGGTCGCGAAAACGATCTGTTCATCGAAGTCGATGGCACGAAGGGCGCGCTGGCCTGGCGGCAGGAGAACCCCAATGAAATGATCGTGCGTCGCAACGGACAGCCTCATTCGATCTACACCCGCGATCCGAACGCGAGCTTCATGAATGCGTCAGGCAAGGCGGCGTGTCGCTTGCCGAGCGGACATCCCGAAGCCTTCTTCGAGGCGTTCGCCAACGTCTACCGCTTCGCCTACGACGACATGGTGAAGCGCGCGGCCGGACAATCGTTCGAGCGTCACAACACGATCTATCCCAACGTCTACGACGGTGTCGAGGGGATGTACTTCATCCAGCAATGCGTCGCCAGCAGCGATGCCAATGGCGCATGGCTGCCGCTCAAGCATCCAGCGGCCCGACGCTAAAACCGCAATCCCGACCAGTACCCCGACGGCTCCGAAGCCGCCGGGGTGCTGGTGTCTTAGCCGCCTGTTGAAAATCGTAACTTGGACGCCCTCGTCCGAGCGATTTCTAGTTGGAAGCAGACGGACGAGGGCGTCCATACTACGATTTTCAACAGGCTGTAAGCCGCCATGTTTTTCCATCACCAAGATTGACCGCTCCGAAGTCGTTGACTCAAGGAACTGACCGATGAAGTTCAAGCTGGCTCTTGTCCTCGCGCTGCTCGTCCCGACGCTGGCTTCTGCCCAGCAACTCAAGCTCGAAAAGGGAGATCACATCTGCATCGTCGGCAACACGCTGGCCGAGCGGATGCAGCATTACGGCTGGCTCGAAACGCTGATCCATACCCGGTTCCCCGAGCATGAACTCGTCTTCCGCAACCTCGGCTTTTCGGGCGATGAGATCGACGGCTTCAAGAATCCGAGTCACCGGATGAGGTCGATGGACTTCGGGACGTTCGATCAGTGGCTGACCGGGTCGGCTCCGGTCCCTCAACCGAACAAGCTGTCCACGCGCGACAAGGAACCCGGCACCGTCAGCGAAGACCGCTTCAAGCTGACCAACACCAAGGCCGACGTGATCTTCGCCTTCTACGGCTACGGTGAGTCGTTCGCGGGTGAGGCGGGTCTGCCCGCGTTCAAGCAAAACGTGGATGACTTCATCAAGCACACGCAGGCTCAAAAGTACAACGGCAAGTCCGCACCGAAGCTCGTGCTGTTCTCGCCCATCGCGCACGAGTTCATCAACGATCCCAATCTGCCGACTCAGGCCCACGTCGATGCGACGAATGCCCGTCTCAAGATGTACACGGCGGCGATGGGTGAGGTCGCCAAGGCGAATGAAGTCCCGTTCGTCGATCTTTTCATGCCGACGTTTACTTCAGTGCGGCGAGACGGCCGAATCGTTGTGGACTACAGGAAGGGTGGTCAGTTCGGAGTGCCGGGTGCTCAAGCGACGATCAACGGGATTCACCAGAACGTTATGGGCGACGCAATGGTCGCGATGTTGGCCACTCGCGAGTTATTCGGAGAAGAAAAGAAATCCGTTTCGATTACCGTTCGAGATCACTCGGCGCTCAATGCCGCGATCAACGACAAGAACTTCTACTGGTTCAACCGCTACCGAGTGACCGATGGCTTCTCGACGTATGGCGAGCGGGCGTTTCTCAAGTTTTCTGAAGACCCCAAAGGGGGCGGCTACGGTGATGGGCTGTCGAACTATGCGGTCGGTCAGCGCGAGCTGGAAGTGCTCGACACGCTCACCTCGAACCGGGACAAGGTTGTCTGGACGACGGCTCAGGGGAAGACGGTCAAGCCGGACGACAGCAATCTCCCGCCGTTCCTCAACGTCATCACGAACAAGCCGGGGACGCTGCCCGATGGCAAGCACCTGTTTCTGTCGGGTGAAGAGGCCATCTCCAAGATGACCATTCACAAGGGGATGAAGGTCCAGTGTTTCGCCGATGAGGCGCAGTTCCCGGAACTCGTCAGTCCGCAGCAGATGGCCTTCGACACGAAGGGCCGACTGTGGGTGGCGACGTGGCCGACGTATCCGCACTGGAAGCCGACCACGCCGATGAACGACAGCCTGCTCATTTTTGAGGACACCAACGACGACGGCCGGGCGGACAAGTGCATCACGTTCGCCGGAGACCTGCACAACATCACCGGCTTCGAGTTCTGGGGCGGAGGCGTACTCGTGGCTCAGGGGCCGAGCCTCGTGTTCCTCAAGGACACCGACGGCGATGACAAGTACGACGTGAAGGAGCGTTTGGTCCACGGCCTCGACACGGCCGACACGCATCACACGTCGAACAGCTTCGTGCTCGATCCGGGCGGCGCGGTCTACTTCCAAGAGGGTACGTTCCATCAGACGCAGGTCGAATCGCCGTGGGGACCGACGCGCCGCGTGGCCAATGGCGCGGTCTTCCGTTACGAGCCGCGCTCGCAGAAGTTCGACGTGTACGTCACCTACGGCTTCGCCAACCCGCACGGACACGCCTTCGATGCATGGGGACAGGACATCGTCGTCGATGGGACGGGTGCGGTCCCCTACCACGCGCCGCTCTTCTCCAGCTATCTCGAATTCCCGAACAAGCACGGCGGCACACCGAGCGTCTACAAGCAGCGCACCCGCCCGTGCCCCGCGATCGAATACCTCGCGGGTACGCACTTCCCCGAAGAGCTTCAGGGGAATTTGCTCGTCGGCAACGTGATCGGCTTCCAAGGCATCCTCAACTACAAGGTTCATCCGCAGGATTCGAGCCTCGGCGCGACGGAGGATCCCGAACCGATCCTCTTCTCGTCCGACCCGAACTTCCGCCCCGTGGATATGGAGACCGCGCCGGACGGTTCGCTCTACTTTGTCGATTGGCAGAACCCGATCATCGGCCACATGCAGCACAACCTGCGTGATCCCAGTCGGCAGAGAACCTACGGTCGCGTCTATCGCGTCACGGCCGAAGGGCGTCCGCTGATGAAGCCCGCGCCGGTCGCCGGGCAGCCGATTGAGAAACTGCTCGACCTGTTGAAGGACAACGACGACCGGGCACGCTATCGCGCCCGCATCGAACTGTCGGGACGGCCCACCGCCGACGTGATCGCCGCCGCGACGAAGTGGCTTGCCGACGCCAGCGGTGCCAGCACCGATCACGATCAGCTTGAGGGGCTGTGGCTCCATCAATCGCACAACGTCGTGAACTCGACCCTGCTGGAGAAGGTGCTCAAGTCGAAAGACTTCCGCGCCCGTGCTGCGGCTGTGAAGGTTGCAACGTACTGGCGCGATCGTCTTTCCAATCCGCTCGATTTGCTCAAGGCCGCTGCGGCCGATGAAGCGCCGCGAGTCCGCCTGATGGCGATCTGGGGCGCGAGTTACTTCCCGCAGGCCGAAGCGACCGAAGTGGTCCTCATCGCGCAGGACAAGCCGACCGACATGTACATCGATCACCTCACGAAGGAGGTCATGCGCACGCTGCAAACGTACATGGACAAGGCGAAGCAGGAAAACCGCCGCGTTGCGTTCACGACCGAATCGGGTGCCCGCTACTACCTGAAGAATCTCAACAACGATCAGCTTCTCGCCGAGAAGAAGGATCGGATGGTCTTCGTCGAGATGCTGAACCGGGCCGGGTTGCTTGACGAGAACCGGCGCGAAGCGATCACCGGGCTGGCCAAGCTCGACAACAAGCCCGAGCTGCGCGTCGTGATGGACGCCATCGGCACGCTCGACGCCAAGTCGGCCAACGCCGACACGACGGTTGTGTTTGACCTCGTTCGTCAACTGACCGGCCGCAGTTCTGCTGAACTAACATCCGCACGAGCCGAACTGGAGAAGCTCGCCACCTCGGCCAAGCAACCGATCTTTCGGCAGATCGGCTTCGTGTCGCTCATCAATGTGGATGGTGGAGTCGATCAGGCATGGAAGCTCGCCACGACCGACGCCAAGCGGCTGCAAGACTTCATCAACGCGATGCCCCTCATCGGCGATGCGTCCGTCCGTGCGACGCTTTACGAGAAGATCGAACCGCTCGTCGCCGGACTGCCCGAATCGCTTGGCGGCGGTGGCAAAAATACGAAGGGGACTCATGGCCGCTTCGTCCGCATCGAACTTCCCGGCAAGGGAACGCTGACGCTGGCCGAAGTGGAAGTCATGTCAGGCGGAGTCAACATCGCTCGCAAGGGCCGTGCGTCACAGAAGAACACGTCGCACGGTGGCGATGCGTCGAAGGCGATCGACGGCAACAAGTCTCCTTCCTATGGAGACGCCGGACAGACTCACTCGGAAGAGAACACCAACAACCCGTACTGGGAAGTCGATCTCGGCGACGAGCAGCCGATCGACCAGATCATTATCTACAACCGAGGCGACGGTGATCTCGGTTCGCGTCTCGCCAACTTCACGAT
>JAYTQJ010000684.1:0-2991 GCA_043746775.1 Schlesneria sp. | reverse complement strand
TCTCGCTTGCCCCTTTTTTCAACTGCATTCACGGGCAAGCGAGACGCTTACCCTACGGTTTCCACAGGTTGTTACAGCACTTGTCCGGTGAGTTGAGCGACTTCGTTCACATCCTTGTCGCCGCGTCCCGACAGGCAGACGACGATGACTTCATCGCGTGATCGGCGCTTCGCTTGCTCCAGCGCATAGGCGATCGCGTGGGAGCTTTCGAGCGCGGGCAAGATCCCTTCCATGCGAGCGACCTTGCCGACGGTTTCGAGCGCTTGGTTGTCGCGAATCTTCACGTACTTCACGCGACCCGTGTCGTGCCAGTAGCTGTGTTCGGGACCGACGCCGGGATAGTCGAGTCCGGCCGAGATCGAATGGACATCCATCGTCTGGCCGTCCTCATCTTGCAGCACGTAGCTGTAGCTGCCGTGCAGAACGCCCTTCGTGCCGAAGCTGAGCGTACTGGCGTGATCGCCCGCTTTGTCGCCGCGTCCGCCCGCTTCGACGCCGGTCAGTTCGACACCGACATCATCGACGAACGGATGGAACATCCCGGCCGAGTTCGAGCCGCCGCCGACGCACGCGACGACTTCATCGGGCAAGCGACCGATCGTTTCGAGGCACTGCTGCCGAGCTTCGCGCCCGATCACCGATTGAAAGCCACGCACGATCATCGGGAACGGATGTGGTCCCACGACCGAGCCAAGGATGTAGTGCGTGTTCTCGACGGAGCCCATCCAGTCGCGCATGGCCTCGTTGATCGCATCGCGCAACGTCCGCGATCCACTCGTCACCGGACGGACTTCGGCTCCCATCGTGCGCATGATGAAGACGTTCAGCTTTTGGCGACGGATGTCTTCCTCACCCATGTAGACGACGCACGGCAAACCGAAGCGGGCACAGGCCGTGGCCGTGGCAACGCCGTGCTGACCGGCTCCCGTTTCGGCGATCACGCGCGTCTTGCCCATGCGCAGTGTGAGCAGTGCCTGACCGATCGTGTTGTTGATCTTGTGAGCACCCGTGTGGTTCAGGTCTTCCCGCTTGAAGAAGATCCGGGCACCACCGCACTCTCCGGACAGTCGCTCGGCAAAGTAGAGCGGGTTCGGACGACCGACGAAGGTTCGCAGCATCTCGTTCAGGCGGCGATTGAACTCGGGGTCTTGCATCGCCCGCTGGTACTCGACAGTCAGCTCTTCGAGCGCGTGCATCAGCGTCTCGGGAACGAACCTGCGCCCGAACTCGCCAAATCGTCCCTCGGCATCGGGGACTTGAGACGTGGCACGACTTTGTGGCTGGGCATTCGGCATGGATTCGCTCGGTGGGAGGCACGACCGTTGGGGGAAGTCATTCGCGGGGCGGGATTATTGGAAGCGGTGAAACAATGTTCAACTCGTGTGCGTGAAACATCGGGACCATCACCATTTTCAGCGTAGGGTGGGACCAGCTCGCTTCGAGCGCTGGCCCACCATCGGGAATCGTCGAGAAATCATGGTGGGCCGGCGCGGCGAAGCGCCGCTGGTCCCACCCTACATTTTGTGCAACCTCAAACGGCACGGATCGTAGGGCTTGCTCAGCAGCTTCCTCGCTTACGCTTCGGGTTGGTGTCGTGATCTCGACTGCGTGGAGTACAACTGGCGCCGGAGTAGCATTTCAAACTTGAGATCAGCAGTCACGGGATCAGCATGGCGACGTTGCGATTGGATTTGCCGGTGCTTCAGAATTGGGACTGTCACAACTGTGGCGGTTGCTGCAAGCAGCATCTCATTGAGATCACGGATGTCGAACGGGATCGCATCCTCTCGCAAGGCTGGACGGTGGCCGATGGCATCCCAGACGGTCAGCCGGTCGTCGAAAAGATGAGCGGTTGGTTCGGTCGGCCACAATGGCGGCTCAGTCACCGAGCGGACGGCGGATGCGTGTTCCTGGATGAACGGGGGCTGTGCCGCATTCATGCGAAGTTTGGCGAGGCAGCTAAACCGCTGGCGTGTCGCATCTATCCGTATGCCTTTCATCCGGCGGGCAAGTCGGTCGCGGTGAGCTTGCGGTTCAGTTGTCCATCCGTCGTGAAGAACGCGGGGCGGACGATGACCGCGCAGCAGGCGGAGATTCGCCGGTTGGCCGAGTCCGTCGTGCCGAAAGATGTCGAAGAACGCCAGCCGCCGCAGATCAACGCGGCCGAGCGACTCGATTGGCGCGACTTCCATCAATGCGTCGAGGCACTCGACGGAACGCTGACCAACGCGGCCGGAACACGAACCCCGCTCCTCGTTCGACTGCTGCGTGCGGTCGAGTGGACGGGACTCGTGGGGATGTCCAAGTTCGACAAGCTACGGGGCGAGCGGCTCGGTGATTTTCTCAACATCATTCAAGAGGCCGCTCTCGCTGATGTCCCTGCGCTGCCGCAGACGTTTGAAGAACCGACGCGACTCGGCCGGTTGTACTTTCGGTTGTTGGTCGCGCAGTACGCGCGGAAGGACACGGCTGCCGATCTGAAGGCGGGATGGATCGGTCGCTGGCGGTTGTTGAGTGCGATCTGGAAGTTCTCGCGAGGGAAGGGCGATGCGCCGCCGTTGCAGTCGGCTTTCAAACCCATCCCGTTCGCGACGCTCGAAGCGCCGTTCGGACCGCTCACCGCCGAGCAGGATGAAATTCTGACACGCTACCTGCGAGTAAAAGTACAGGGACTGCACTTCTGCGGACCGGCCTACTACGACGTGCCGTTCGTCGAGGGCTTTCACAGTTTGGCGTTGGTCATCCCCGCGACGCTGTGGATCGCGCGCTGGCTGGCCGCCAGTTCCGGGCGGTCTCAGTGGACGACCGAAGACGTGATTCGAGCACTCACGATCGCCGACCATCATCACGGTTACTCGCCCGCGCTGGGACAGAGTGCCGCGCGGCGACGTGTCCACATGTTGACCGCCTCGGGCGATCTCGCACGCTGCGTGGCGTGGTACAGCCGCTGAGTGGCAACACACAGGCTGGCAGCCTGTCCCACGAAACAGA
>JAYTQJ010000683.1:0-6592 GCA_043746775.1 Schlesneria sp. | reverse complement strand
TGGGGGCGGCGAAGCGCCGACCCCAGCCACACAATTTCGAGTTCCGGAAGTGATTGCGCTCCCGTTCCTAAACGATGGCGACCGGGTTCCTCCGTGAGCGATCGCGGCAATCGGCGGGACTTGCCGCAGCGAACCTTCTCGGGCCGCTTTCACCACAAGAAATGACGGCTGGATGTGCTGGCAGCGCAGCTTGCAGTGGCCATCCAATTCTTCATTCCGTACCTGCACGAATTGTCCGATTCTTACGATGGGCGAAGTTGCATCGTCCTCCGGCCCCTTTTCTACCGGACCAGTTCTCCGAGACACCCCATGACACAACACTTTCACATTCTGCGAGCCTGCCGAGTCGCCAAGCTGCACATGGCCGCGCTCATCGTGGGAGCGTTGCTGTCACCAGTTCAAGACTGCTCAGCACAGGCTCCGCCGCAGCCGATTTACAAGATGCAGCCGTTAGGCACGCTGCCGGGTCAACCGAATAGCGATCGCGCGTTCGTCACACAGGTCGCCCAAGCCGCACCGGCTCCACCCGCGCCACCTGCCGATCAAGTCGCCGACGGTGCCGCCCAGCCGCTCAATCCCCCGGCCTCGGCGAGTACCCCCGCCGTGAGCCAAGAGTCCGTTGCGCCGAACATGATCGGCGATGCCTTCGGTCTGCCGTTCTTGGAGACGATCAACGGATTCATTGTCCCTTTGCCTGGTGGGGGCGTCGGGACATCGAAGATCGCTGAAAACTCGAGCCCGATTCCACGCGATCGCGTGTACCTCAATTACAGCTACTTCAACAGCGTGCCCCTGCTGGCAACCGGAGTGGATGTCAATCGCTTCACGCCTGGAATCGAGAAGACCTTCTTCGAGGGAATGTCCTCCATCGAAGTGCGGACACCGTTCGCTTCGACGCTCTCCAACAATCTGTTCGCCGATGGCACCACCAATACCGACAGCACGGAGTTCGGTAATCTGACGGTCTACTTGAAGCAGTTGTTTTACACCTCAGACACCCTGGCCGTTTCGGGCGGACTGGGACTGACCCTGCCGACGGCAGGCGATTCCACCGTGTTCCTCGCAGCGGGTCTGCCACCCTTGATCAACATCCGGAACCAGTCGGTCCACCTGCTGCCGTTCTTGGGGAGCCTCTACACACCGACGGACCAACTGTTCGTGCAGCAGTTTCTCCAGTTCGACTTCGATGCGAATGGAAACGCGATCAGCATCGACGACGGGGGTGGCACATTGATACCGGCCGGTCGACTCAATGATCAGACGGTTTTGTACTACAGCATCGGCGGTGGTTATTGGCTGTACGACAATCCGAACTCGGATCGGCTGTTCACACGCATCGCTCCGATTGTGGAATTGCACTACAACAAGTCGCTGACCGGCACCGACGGGTTGCTCAACGCCAACGTGATTGGCGTCAACTTGACTGGCAGCAACCTTGACCTCCTGAATGGTGTCGTAGGGATGACGGCCATGATGGGTGAGAACAAGTCGCTGACGCTCGCCTATACCACTCCGCTGGGTGCGGGCGACAACCGGCAGTTCAACGGTGAGTTGCGCGTGATGTTCAACTGGTACTTCGGCGGCTCCGCGAGCCGCTTCAGCCGCGTGCAGTTCTAAGGCGGGGCATTCACGATCGCGCACCAACCCGAAGCGTGAGCGAGGGCGTCGTCACTAATCGCCCTCGCTTGCGCTTCGGGTTGGTGTTCACTGCCCGCCTGCGAACCGTGGTGGCCGCGTGAGGTGAGGATCGCGTCGATGGCAATGCGGACGCCCGGCAGGTGAGCGACGAGTTGCTGGAACGCCGCGCGGGAGATCGCGATCGTGCAGAGGTCCGTTCGAGCACACGCCACGGCGGAGCGCGCGTCATCGGAGACCAGTGCCATCTCGCCAAACACGTCGCCCGCCTTCAACGAACTGAGCACGCTGCCGTTCCTCAGAATGTCCACTTCACCGCTGACGATCACGAACAACAGGTCGCCAAAATCGCCCTCGCGAAAAATGACTTCTCCTTTGTGGAAGTACATTCGCCGGACGGACTCGTGTTCGTGAATCCGGATCTGGGCGATGTCGCGCGGCAGGACCAAGTCGGTCATCCAGTCCATCGCCACGCGGATCTTGCGGTCCCAGCCCGGAATTTTGGAGAGATAGATCGCCTTCCACGCCAGCCACGCCAACACGCCGCGCAGCTTGATCCCCATGACCTCGGCGACGGCGGAACGTCTCCCCAGCGAAGCGAGCTTCCCCAAGCCGGTGAACTTGAAGCCGACCTGTTCCTTACCTCGATACGTCGCCAGCAGATTGGCCGCGCAGACTTGTGCCTGTCGGACCGCGTGCTGAGCCGTCGGGGGTGAGGTGATCCCATCTGGTTGTGGCACGGCCGCGCAGTCGCCAACAGCCCACAGGGCCTCGACACTGGGCACCTTCAAGAACTGATCGACCACGATGCGACCGCGATCAAGCTTGCAAGGCAGGCTGCTGACCAACGGGTCCGGGGCTGCGGGGACCGTGGTGACGACCGTGCGCGTCGGAATCCGTTCTCGCTCGGCCGCTCCCTTCGGCTGCACGATCACGGCATCTGCCGAGACCGCGTTGAGTCGCACGTTCACTCGGATCTCGATGCCGCGCCGCTCCAGAATTCGATGGGCATATTCGGCGAGCACGGGATCGACTTCCGGCAGAATGCGTTCGGCACTCTGCAACAGGATGCAGCGGAGTTCGCTCGGCTCCAGATTGTGATAGGCCGACATCGCATGCCGCAGGAAATCGTGCAGTTCCGCGATGCACTCGACTCCCGAGAACCCACCGCCTCCAACGACGAACGTCAGCAGCTTCCGTTTCTCGTCGGGATCGACTTCGATGTCCGCCTCTTCCAAGGCTCGCACCGCCTCATACCGCAGCCGCATCGCGTCGCCCAAGTATTTGAACGGGATGGCATGTTCTTTCATCCCCGGCACGAGAGAAAAATTGATGCGACTGCCGAGACAGATCACGAGTTGATCGTAGTTCAGCACATCCGTCTTCGGTTGGAAGCCCGGAGCCAGACCGACTCGCTTCCCCGTGATGTCGATGAACTGGATGTCGCGGACGTAGACCCGCGTCGTTCGCAGCAACCGCCGAATGGGAGTTACGCCGTGTTGCAACTCGATCGTGCCGCCGATCATCTCGGGGAGCAGCGGCTGGAAGACCATGTAATTCACGTTGCTGACCAGCACCACTTCGATGTCGCGCCGCTCGGCCTTCGACAGGCGCCGCTCCAACTCCATCGCCGTGTGAACACCGGCAAACCCGCCGCCAAGGATCACGATGCGATGCTTGCGCGGCGGTGATGAGACGACGTTGTCGTGTTGCATGGAACCTGCCCCAGTTGGTGATTCGACGCGGTGCGAAACCGATTGGTTGTCAGTGCCGACCAGCATCCTGTAGTCCCGTCGCTCCGCCGACGGGACCGTCGCGGGTTGCCCCCAAGCTACCGTTGTCCCGCTGGCGGAGCGGCGGGACAACGGTAGCCGACTTCGTATTTACCGAGTTTTCAAACTGGCTTATACCACGATCCAAGCCCCCGTCCCGCGCACGATTTCCGAGGTGAGTTTCCGCCGATGCTGCTCTCCTCGACGAATCGTCCGATTCCACTCGTTCGCCGAGCGGACCTGCAAGTCTGCCCGACATCGCTCCGAGGTGAAGAGCACGTCGTCGTCAAAGATCCGTTGGCGATCCGCTATTTCCAGCTTCCGCTGCTGCAATACCGGGTGCTAGTGGCGCTCGATGGTCGGCGATCACTCGGCGAGATTCTGTTGCGCGTCCAGCAGGGCGGGATGGCAACCGGCATCAGCGCTGCGGAAGTCCTGCGATTGATCCTGGATCTCGCGGGCAAGCGTTTGATCTGGAGTCAACGGGCCGGGACAGCGGACAGTGTGTGGAAGCAAGCGGTCGAAGAACGGTGGCGCGGCGTGTGGGCCGTCGTCAGCAATCCGTTTTTCATTCGACTCCCCGGTCTGCATCCCGGCCCGACGTTGAAATGGATGTCCGGGTGTCTGGGTTGGATTTACTCCCCCGCGATGGTGGCCGCCGTGGCCGCGATGATCTGCGGAACGTGGCTCTTCCTGCTGCTGCATGTGGAGACGTTCTTGCGCGAGTTGCCGACGGTCTCCGGACTGCTGGCGGGAGGCGGCCTGTGGTCGCTGTGGATCGTGGTCGGGTTGCTCAAGGTGCTGCATGAGCTGTCTCACGGCATGGCGTGCGAGCGATTCGGCGCGGAGTGTCAGTCGGTGGGACTCGCGTTTCTGTTCTTCAGTCCGTGCCTCTACTGCGATGTCACCGATGCGTGGATGCTGAAACGCAGGTCGCATCGCATCGCGATCTCGCTGGCGGGCGTCTACGTGGAGTTGCTGGTCTCATCGCTCGCCCTGTGGTTGTGGTGGCTGTCGGCACCCGGACTGTTTCATCAGGTCTGTCTGCAAGTCTTTCTGGCCGGCTCGATCGTCACGCTGCTGTTCAATGCCAATCCGCTGCTGCGGTTCGACGGCTACTACGTGCTGGCGGACCTGCTCGAAATCCCGAACCTGTACCAGCGCAGCCGACAGACCCTTCAACGTCTCGCCGCCCGTGGCCTGCTCGGATTTCGTCTGCCCGACGATGCGCGACTGCCGGGAAATGAACCGACATCGACTTTGGTCACGTATGGCCTGGCCTCGATGGCGTACCAAGTCCCGCTGATGTTGGGGATGGGCCTGTTCGTGTACGGCCTGCTCGAACCGATCGGCCTGTCGGCCGTCGCCTGGTGCTGTCTGCTCGGGGCGCTGCTGCTGACCGCCGGTCGCTTCCTGACATGGAGTCTTCGCATGAGCCGACAACAGAAATCACCGAGGCACGCGTTGGTTCAGTCACTCGTTAGCGTGACGTGTTGTACTGCGGCACTCGTCGGAGTCTGGTTCTGTCCGTTGGGAAGTTCGATCACCGCGCCGGTCGTGGTCGAACCGCAATCCGTGCAGCCGGTCTATGTGGAGACACCAGGCACCGTGCGCAACGTGTTCGTCCGCGAGGGCGACATCGTCGAGCCGGGAACGCTGCTGGCCGAATTGGAGAACCTCGAACTCGACCGAAGACTCGTCACGTTGGAGGGACTGCGGGCGACGCATGAAACGGACATCCGCTTGGCACAGGCTGTCGGCGCCCCCGATCTGATGACACTCGCCCAGACGGCGATGGAATCGACGGCCGGTCAAATTGAACATGCCCGTGCGGAGCGGGATCGGCTGCAACTGCGCGCCACGATCGCGGGCACGCTGGTCTCCACGAAACCGCCATCGCTGGGTTCGCAAACAGTCTCGGCAGAGCCGACGGCCGAGTCCGCAGGGAGGCTCGATGCGCAGTTGATCGGGATGCACCTGCCCCGCCGAACGGCTCTGTGTGAGATCGCCCCCAGTGATGTCTGGCAGGCGGTGCTCTGGGTCGATCAGCGCAGTCGACAGTTCGTGTCCGTCGGACAGTCGGTGGACGTTTGCCTTGATGCGTTTTCGGGAACCATCGTCACGGGCAAGGTCGTGGCGCTCGGTGCGGCCAACGAGCCTGAGATTCCGCCCGTGCTGTCCACCAAGTATGGCGGTTCGTTCATCACCCAATCCGGCACCGGGGGCGAGCAGCCGCTGGAACCCGTTTATCACGCGACGGTGATCTTGGACGAACTGCGTCTTCCGGTGCAGTCCGGCATGCGCGGCACCGGACGATTCACCCGCTCCGCGATGACCGTCGGGTCGTGGTTGACCGAAGAGTTTCATCGCTTGTTCGTCGTCAGGTGAATTCATGTCGGGACCAGACAGACAGCATCACGATCGACGGCCGTCCTCCATCTGGCCCGCAGCATGGCATCGTTGGCGTTGGAACGCCGTCGCGCGTCGCATCTTCGACGAGTCTCAAAAGCTCACGACTGTCTCTGATAAACAACTGCAACAGCAAGCCCGTCGCTGTCGCGGCCTGGTCAAACTGGCCGCCTCGGACGATGCAGTGACCGTCGAAGTCTTCGCCTTGGTCCGTGAGATTTCCGGTCGTGTCCACGGGGTCAGGCATCATCCGGTGCAGATCCTCGGCGCGCTGGCCATGTCGCACGGCTGGATCGCGGAGATGCGGACGGGCGAGGGGAAGACGCTGACCTCGCTGATGACAGTGGCGCTGCTCGCATTGAGGCATCGAGGCTGCCACGTCTTCACCGCGAACGATTACCTCGCCGCCCGCGACTGTGAGTTTGCCCGGCCCGTACTCGACTGGTTCGGTCTGACGGCGACGGTGCTGCACGGCGAACTGTCGGTTCAGGATCGTGCGGCCTGCTATCGCGCCAACGTGACGTACGGGTCCGAGAAAGAATTTGGATTCGACTTCCTGCGCGACCGCCTCAGCAGCATCGCCGCTTTGAACGAAGGTGCGCCCGACGAAACTACTGTAGTCCCGTCGCTCCGCCGACGGGACAGCGGCACACAGCCTTCACCAAACCAAGTCGTCGTTCAGAAAGCGAAGCGGGCAGAAGACGGGTGAACAGAAAAATGGAGGACCGAAAGATGGAAGTCGAGCGGGTACGCCAACTCGTCCTGTGGAACCCGCT
>JAYTQJ010000682.1:0-6595 GCA_043746775.1 Schlesneria sp. | reverse complement strand
CTCGCCCTCCCGAGAATCAACACGAATGGCGGAGAGCCCCTTTTTTCAACGGCAATCATGGGCAAGCGAGACGCTTACCCTACGTTAGTTAGTCGTCTGACAACGTGAGCTTGCGAGGCGATCTTCGTTTCACCGCTGAATTGCCAGCCGTCCGATGCCTCCGCTATTCTCCCGCCCCGCTCATCGCAGAGCCGCCTGCGATCGCGAACGCTCTCACTCAACGCCGAATTCCCGCTTACACAAGACCCGTCCCGCATGAAGCCCATTCGCAAGTTACTCGTTGCCAACCGCAGTGAGATCGCCATTCGAGTTTGTCGCTCCGCACATGAACTTGGCATCCGCACGGTGGCCATCTACACGCACGAAGACCGCTACGCATTGCATCGGTTCAAAGCGGACGAGGCGTACCAGATCGGCAAGGGGGGCGAGCCGATTAAGGCGTATCTCGACATCCCCGCGATCATTCGCATCGCGAAAGAGGCGGGGGTCGATGCGATCCATCCTGGTTACGGATTCCTCTCCGAGAACCCGGCCTTGTGCGCCGCGTGCGATGCGGCGGGGATCATCTTCGTCGGACCGACCGTCAAGATTTTGGAGCAGCTTGGCAACAAGATCACCGCGCGCGAGTTGGCTCGCACGGCGGGGGTTCCCGTACTCGGCGGCAGCTCGAAAGCGATCGCCGATGTGGCCGACGGACAGAAGCTGGCGGAAGCGACCGGCTATCCGGTGATGCTCAAGGCGGCGAACGGCGGCGGCGGACGCGGGATGCGCGTCGTCCTCAAGCCCGAAGATTTGGCCGGGCTGTTCGATCAGGCGCAGCGCGAGTCGATGTCCGCGTTCGGCTCGCCCGACATCTTCGTCGAGAAGTTCATTTCGCAACCCCGTCACATCGAAGTGCAGTTGCTCGGCGACAAGCATGGCAACTTGGTCCATCTCTACGAACGAGACTGCTCGGTGCAGCGACGGCATCAGAAAGTCGTCGAGATCGCACCGGCTCCGTTCCTCGATGAGACGACCCGCGACGCGATCTGTGCGGCGGCGATCAAGATCGGGAAAGCGGTCGGCTATCAAAACGCGGGGACGGTCGAGTTCCTCTACGACACCCTGTCGAGCCAGTTCTATTTCATTGAGGTCAATCCGCGCATCCAGGTCGAACACACCGTCACCGAAGAAGTGACTGGCATCGACATCGTGAAGTCTCAAATTCTGGTCGCTCAAGGGACGCCGCTGTCGGACCCCGAGATCAATCTCGGCTCTCAAGCCGACATCAAAACGAACGGCTTCGCGGTCCAATGCCGCGTTACGACGGAAGACCCGGCCAACAACTTCATGCCCGATTATGGTCGCGTCTCGCACTACCGGTCGGCAGGCGGCGCGGGTGTGCGACTCGACGGCGGCAGCGCGTTTTCCGGTGCGGTCATCAACCCGTTCTACGATTCGCTCTTGGTGAAGGTCTCGGTACGAGGCCGTCGATTCCAAGACGCGACCGCGCGCATGGAGCGCGTGCTGCAAGAGTTCCGTGTGCGCGGCGTGAAGACGAACATTCCGTTCCTCATCAAAGTCATGACGCACCCGAAATTCGTGGCCGGTGGTTTCACGACGCGGTTCATCGACGAAACGCCCGAGCTGTTCCAGTTCGCTCCTCGCAAGGACCGCGCAACGAAGGTCCTCTCGTTCCTCGCCGACACCATTTTGAACACGGGCAAAGTTCACGCGGCCGCCGCGACAAAGGTCGATCGCAAACCGGCTCCGCTGCCGGACCTCGATCTGAACGCACCGATCCCCGACGGCACGAAGACGCGACTCGAAGCGCTGCGAAAGGAGTTCGGCAACGAACAAGCCGCGAAGAAATTTGCCGATTGGGTTCGTGCCGAGAAGCGGCTCCTCATCACCGACACCACGATGCGCGACGCGCACCAGTCGCTGCTCGCCACGCGGTTCCGCACACACGATTTGCTCAACATCGCCGATGCCTACGCGCGGCTGACCCCTCAATTCTTCTCACTGGAGATGTGGGGCGGAGCGACGTTCGACACATCCATGCGGTTCAACAAGGAGTGTCCGTGGGACCGGTTGTCGCAGCTTCGAGCCAAGGTGCCGAACATCCTGTTCCAGATGCTGCTTCGTGCGTCGAACGCGGTCGGCTACACGAACTATCCCGACAACATCGTCGTCGAATTCGTGAAGGAAGCGGCACAGGCGGGGATGGACGTGTTCCGCGTGTTCGATTCGCTCAACTGGGCGCCGAACATGAAGGTCGCGATGGAGGCCGTGGTCGAAACGGGCATGATCTGCGAAGCGGCCATCTGCTACACGGGCGACATCCTCAACCCCGGCCGTCCGAAGTACGACCTCAAGTACTACGTGAACCTTGCCAAGGAACTCGAAAAGATGGGGGCACACATGCTCGCCATCAAGGACATGGCGGGACTGTGCAAACCAGCGGCAGCGGCCAAACTGGTGAAGACACTCAAGGAAGAGATCGGCATCCCGATCCACTTCCACACGCACGACACGGCGGGCATTCAAGCGGCGTCGATCCTGCAAGCGAGCGATGTCGGGCTGGACGTGGCCGATGCGGCGCTGGCTCCGATGTCGGGCGGCACCTCGCAACCGAACCTCAATGCACTCGCCGAGGCTCTCCGTTTCAGCGACCGCAACACCGGCTTGAAGACCGAGCATCTCGATTCGCTCGCTCGGTATTGGGAAGTCGTGCGCCAGTACTACCAGCCGTTCGAGACGGTCATGCTCCCGGCCACAGCCGACCTGTATCAGCACGAGATGCCCGGCGGTCAGTACACGAACCTCTATCAGCAGGCGAAGGCGCTCGGCATGGCGGACCGCTGGCCGGAAATCTGCCGTCTCTACGCCGACGTGAACCAACTCTTCGGCGACATCGTCAAGGTGACGCCCAGCTCGAAGAGCGTCGGTGACATGGCCCTGTTCATGGTCGCCAACGAGCTGACGGCCAACGACGTGCTGAACGGCAAGAAAGATTTGTCGTTCCCCGAAAGCGTCATCGATCTCATTAGCGGCAAGATGGGCCAACCGCCGGGCGGCTTCCCGCTCCAAGTTCAACGTCGCATCTTGGGAGACCGTCCGCTCGTCACCGGTCGTCCCGGCGAGAGCCTCCTCCCCGCCGACTTCACTGCGGCGAGTGACAAGGTGCGCGAGATCCTCAAACGCGAACCGACTCACCGCGAAACGGTGACGTGGCTGCTCTATCCCAAGGTCTACGAAGAGTTCGTGGCCCACGTCCAAAAGAACTCCGACACGAGCGGCCTCCCGACGCCGGTCTTCTTCTACGGTCAAGCCCCCGGCGAAGAGATGTCGGTCGAGATCGAGCCGGGCAAAACGCTGATCGTCAAGTTCCTCTCGATCGGCGACGCCCATCCCGATGGCACTCGGACGGTCTTCTTTGAACTCAACGGCCAACCGCGCGACGTGACTGTCACTGACAAGTCGCTCGAACCGAAAGCCTCCGCCAATCTCAAAGCCGACACTTCAAACCCGAAACACGTCGGAGCCTCGATGCCCGGCATGATCTCGACCATCGCAGTTCAAGCGGGCGACAGCGTGACCAAGGGCCAGAAGCTCCTGTCACTCGAAGCCATGAAAATGGAAACCAACATCGCCGCCGACCGCGACGGCAAGATCGGCCAAGTCCTCATCAAACGCGGGACTCAAGTCGCAGCGGGGGATTTGCTGATGACGTTCGAGTGAGTGAGTGAGACCCTCTCGCCATGAACGCGGCTCCATTTTGAAACTCGCCCCACCGGGCTTGTCCCGGTGGAATCAGGTCTTTGCACTACTCACTTCCGCTTGGTTGTTGAAGAAGTAGTGCAAAGACCTGCGAGCCACCGGGGCAAGCCCGGTGGGGACTTAAAACAGAGCATCGGTCGCTTCTCTGACTCCACAAACACAATCGCCCCGGCTGCAACAGTGCAGCCGGGGCGAATTGTTTTGGTGATCTCAACGGTTCATCAAACGGTCACTGAGGCAACCGATCTGCTCGGACCTTGGGGAAGTCGCCGGTCAGGGCCTGCATGTAGGCAACGAGGTCGCCCTTCTCTTGAGCGGTCAGATTGAGCTTCTTCATCTTGTCGCTGAGGCGTGGGTTCGGGTGGCCTCCCTTGTCGTACCACTCGACGACTTCGGCCAACGTCTTGAGGCTACCGTCGTGCATGTACGGGCCGGACTGGGCGACGTTGCGAACGGTCGGCGTCTTGAAGGCTCCCTGGTCCTTTTCGTCCTTCGTCTGATCGAAGCGGCCGAGATCGGGCTTCTCGGCGGCCATGCCGATGCCGAGGTTGTGGAACTTCTCGTCGGCGAAGTTGGCACCGACGTGGCAAGCCGTGCAGTTGGCTTTCGTGAAGAACAGCTCGCGACCGCGCTTGGCCGAGTCGCTGACCGGCTTCGCGGCGCTGGCGTTCTTCAGCGCGATGTACTGTTCGTAGGACTCGGCGTCTTCCTTCTTGAAGGCGGCGAGGTCTTTGAGGTCGTCCTTGAAGGCTTTCTCGAACGCGAGCAACGGTTCGTAACGATCGGCGGGAGACGTGCCGGTGACGAGCGTTCGCTCGAACGACGCGATCGCCTGACCGACGCCGTCGATGGTGACTCCCTTGTCGGAGAAGATTTTTTCGAACTGAACGCGATAGCCCTCGATCCCCTTCAAGGTCTTCACGCAGTCCTCGTGCGTGTTGCCCATCTCAATCGGGTTGGCAATCGGGCCGACTGCCTGCGCTTCGAGCGACCCGGCGCGGCCGTCCCAGAACTGAGCCCCGCTCAGGATGCGGTTGTAGGCGACAGGCGAATTGCGACCGCCGGTCTGTCCCTTGATGCCGACGCCGAACTGCGTGTTCTTGGCGAAGCCGAAGTCGGGGTGATGGCAACTGGCACAACTGACGGTGTTATCGACCGAGAGCCGGGTGTCGAAGTAAAGCTGTCGCCCGAGTTCGATCTTCGCGCGAGTCAGCGGGTTGTCCTTCGGGATTTGAATCGTGCTCGCGCCGAGAGCCAGTCCAGCGGGAAGCTCAACCTCCAGAGCAGCGTGGTTGGCGGGATCGGCCAACCACTTTTGAATCTGCTCCATCGTCAATGGCCCGGTTCCGGGAATGCCGCTCACCAACTCGGGACCGCCGAGCATGACCTTCGGCTTCACGGCGTCAGCCCCGTGACAGACCCCAACCGCCATCATCAACGCCAACACACACACCAAACGCTTCATTACTTTTGACTCCTGCATCGAGAAGAAACGGCCTGCTGTCACCGCGATCGCATCCAGACGTACCCATTCTCGGGACGTGATCGCGGCGGGATTGTAGCCACAGCGCTGAGACAGGCCAGCCAGCGGCGCGTTATCTCCACCGATGGGTTTGCGGTTTCAGTGGGAAGCGCCCAGCATTCCTTCTGAGGCGACACCAGACCTCTTTCAACGCAGGTCCTTCATTCTGTTGAGCCGATCATGCCCGACTGGTCCTACCGCACTGTGTTTCAGCCGCTGCTGTTTCAATTGCCGTTCGAGTTCGCGCGAGACTTGGCCCTCGGAGCGATGGGGCGGCTGAGTCGGATGCCGTTCGGGACGGCGGTCATCGACTTCATGGGGCACATGCGTCCGGCGAATGATCTCACGCGCGAGGTCTTGGGAATCACCGTTCCATCTCCGGTTGGAATCGGATGTGTCGTCGATGCTCATGGAGTCGCCACGCGCGCGTTGGCTCGGTTCGGCGCGGGCTTCATCGAAGTCGGGCCGATTGCCGTCGAGCCGATCATCACGACGACGCGCATCGAGCGGCGGGACAACTTGCGGTCGCTGCGTCTCCCCGCGACACCGGCCTCCGATGGGCTGGCCGTCTGGTCCGAGCGGCTTGCCACTCACTTGCCACGCGATGTGCGCTGCTTCGCCCGCTTGATCGTGCCGTGCGGGACAACGCCTGATCGAGCGACGGAGCAGTGCCGCGCGATGGTCGAACGGCTGCGCGGCAATGTCGATGGTTTCGTGGTCGCGACGAGCGACGAGGCCTTGCACGCAAGCTGGACCGTTGAGCAATGGCGGTCGCACGTCGAGAGCCTCGTCACCTGCCTCGCCGCTCAATCCGATCGACCGTCGGAGCAACGACCGATGTCGTTCTGGCTGGCAATTCGTGCGGACTTGGATCGAGATCAGATCGGGCTCGCGGTGAGGACCGCTTTGAATGCGGAATGTTCCGGCGTGATGGTTGAGGGCCGCGTGACTGATCTGGAAACAGGGGGCTGGTTGGTCGGACATGCGGCGTTCGCGCAGTCGCGTCTCACGGTGATCCAACTGCGAGAACGATTCGGCGACGCGCTGTCGATCATTGCTGGCGGAGTCCACGAGCCACTCGAGGCTCTCGAACTGCTCGACGCCGGAGCCAGTCTGACGCTGGTCGATGCGGGATTGGTCTATTCGGGACCGGGGTTGCTCAAGCGAATCAATGAAGCGGTCGCGTTCGACGAACAGTCGATCAGTCATGGGGCTGCTTCGGATTTTCTCGATTCGTGTGGCTGGGGTCGGCGTTTCGCCGCCCCCAGCGATGCTGAACACGCTCCCGTCTGGGGGCGGCGAAGCGCCGAC
>JAYTQJ010000681.1:0-3001 GCA_043746775.1 Schlesneria sp. | reverse complement strand
GGAGCGGAGCCAACTGTGATTCGTCGGCTACTTCGCGGGCTTCACCGGCTTGGGATCGCAGTATTGAAGTGCGATCAGGACGTAGGCCGTGGCGAGGTCGGGGTTCCCTTCGTACCAGCGGTCGTTTTTGTTGAGCCACGCGCCGTTCTCTTGCTGGACCGAGAAGAGGTGTTCGGCGAGTTCTTTCCGCCAGTCGTGCAGCTTGCCATCAGCGTCCTTCACCATGTCGAGTTCCATCGTGGTGAGGGCCTTCGCGAACATCTGGTAGTAGTAGAAGACTCCTTGCTGACCGAGACCGGGGTTCTCGGTCACGGAGTAGAACTTTGTGATCCACTCGACCGCTGCTTTCACGCGCTGGTCTTCGGGTTTCAGGCCAGCGTAGATCATGCTCTTCAAGCCGGCGTAGGTCATGCTGCCGTAAGACCGCAGACCACCGTTGGCCGTGTTCCCCGCTTGCGAGTTCCCACCCGCCGCCGGGGTGTAGTAGAAGCCGCCGTCGTTGACCTTCGAGGCATGGGCGGTCGTATTGTGTTCGGTCTCCAAGTTCTGGCAGCGTGATAAGAACACGAGAGCCTTCTGCACGGCGGGATCGTCCTGCTTGGCTCCCGCCGCTTTCAGAGCGTCCAGAAAGAAGACCGTGTTTGAGAGATCGGGCCGATCACCCGTGCGACCGTAGCCCGCGCCGCCATACTTGGGATCAGACTTGTCGGTCGTCTCGCTGTCGTCCCATTGCAGTTTGCGCAGGAAGGCGTCGGCCTTTTTGATCGTGTCGGTGTACTTGCCGTCCTTGTTGGCGGCGTGGAAGGCGAGCAGGCAGATCGAGGTCTCGTAGTTGCTGTGATGGCTCTTCGGGAAGTAGATGCCGCCATCGGGCTGAGCGAACGTGGCCAGATGTTTAAGAGCCTTCTCTACAGCAGGGTCGGTGACGGGAACGCCGCTCGCCAAGAGTGAATACGTGATGAGTCCCGAGATGCCGGGAGCTTCGGGCGAAGTCCAATGGCCACCGTCCGCTTGGCTCGTCTTGAGGAAGTTGACCGCTCGCTGGCGAGACTTCGCCAAGTCCTCGGCCTTCGGTCCGACAGTTTGAGCCATCAGATCGCGACCTGCCCACAAGACCGTCGCCACCAACACACATTTGCCGAACCACGAACCTGTGCGAGTCATGTTGCACCTCGAAGACCTGAGATTTGAAGCTGGCGGAACGAAAGGCTCGCTCGCCGCGAGACACCATACGTTTTGATGACACGGATGGGAATCGAATGCTCGGGCAGGGCCATCGCCCGTTTCCACGTAGGGTGGGACAGCGGCGCTTCGCCGCGCCGGCCCACCAAGACTTCTCGACGTTTTCCGATGGTGGGCCGGCGCTCGAAACGAGCTGGTCCCACCCTACGTGGAAACAGGTGATGGCCCTGCGTTCGTCCTCGCTGACGCTTCGGGTTGGTGTCGCTTTCGGCGTGATTCGGGCGTCGCAACGGCAGTTCTCGCCAGTGGCCGTGCGGAACGGCGACTGTTCGCTGCGGAGTGGGCTGTGGGGAGGTAGATTCTCTGCGGGCGATCTTGTTCTCGTTTGGAACTGCCACTATCAACCGGCCACTCCCCAATTCATGTCGATGACTCCTCAATTTGATGGTGCTCCGGTCGGGCGCGTCGGGCGGACGGCTTTGGTCGTCTGGTCGGTGTTGCTGCTGGCCGGGTTCGCGATGGCTCGGTCACTCGAACCGGACCCGCGTGGATATGGCACGCACCGTCAGTTGGGTTTGCCTGAATGCACCTTTCGTACGCTCTTCTCAAAGCCCTGTCCGGGCTGCGGGATGACGACTTCCTTTTCCCATTTCGTTCGTGGTGATTTGTTGACCGCAGGCCGAGTCAATCCGGCCGGACTGCTGTTGGCGGTCGTGTCGGCGTTGATGATTCCGTGGTGCCTGTTCAGCGCGGTGCAAGGTCGCTTGTGGTGTGTTGATGAGCCATTGCCGTTCTTCGCGTATTTGGTGATCGCACTCGGTGGGGTTTCGACCGCACTGTGGGCGTGGAGATTGTGGTGGTCGATGTGACAGGCTCATCAGTCGAGATGACGCTGGCGTCGGAGACTCCGGCATCCTGTTTGAAACGCAATTCGAGTCGGGAATGCAGTGAAGCAGAAGACCCCCTCACCCTAACCCTCTCCCCGCAAGGCCGGGGCGAGGGGACAAGAGATGAGTCGCCTGAGTTCAATGCTTCACTTGCTTGAAATACGCCTTGTTTTACTGAACGTTGGGCGAAGGATCGCCATTATGCAGCAGACAACATTACATCGAGCACGTTCCCTGCGATCGCGTCGCCTGTGGCTGAGGGCTGCGGGCGGAGTGTTGTGCGTGGCGCTCGCCTGTTCGCTTCCTGGCTGCTCGCTGGGAGTCATGTTCGGCAAGATGCTGACGGGCGACCCGATGGTCCCGGCTGAGTTTCGAGCGATGACGCGCGAAGACCTCGCCAAGGGGAAGCTCACTGTTCTCGTCGTCTGTACGACACCGGACTCGGTGGAGTCGGACTTGGCGACGTTGAAGTTCGACATGATCGACGGCGTGACACGCCGCATGAAATACAACGGCGTGAAGGTCATCAACCCGGATCTCGTCGCCAAGTGGTTGGACGAGCACGGCACCGTCGGTTCGGACCTGTCTGAATTGGCTCAGGACTTTGAAACCGACTACATCGTGCATCTCGACGTGCAAGAGTTTGGGTTTCGCGAACCGAACAGCCCGAAGCTAATGCGTGGCCACTCGTCCGGTTTTGTCCGCGTGTCAAAAGTGGAAGAGGCCGGATCGCAGCGGTTTGCTCACGCCGTCTATTCGAATGAGTTCACTTCGACGTATCCCGCACATCAACCGATCTCCGAACAGACGAAGACCTCGCTGACGTTCCAAAAAGACTACGTGGATCGCGTCTGCGATCAGTTGGCTCAGAAGTTTTATGACCACCGTCCGGGGACGGACTTCTGACGGGTTGTTCAAAGTAAGGATCGGCG
>JAYTQJ010000680.1:0-15652 GCA_043746775.1 Schlesneria sp. | reverse complement strand
ACAGTCACGGTGCTTCGACGTGGCCGTGCGAGGAAGTGAAGGCTGTTTCCCGTTCTCACGGCCACGTCGAAGCTCCGTGACCGTGGCACCCAATCTCTCTGAATTCAACGAGGCGTTCTAATTCAACCGGCAACGCACGAGCAGATCGTTCAATTCACGCGACGCTTGCGGTGCCTCGGGAAGGGAACTCGTTTCACTGGCGGCTTTGAGGAGCGTCTCCAAGCGTTGGCTTTCGCGCTCGTGGAACGCGAGGTCTGCGTCAGGGAGCGTCGATTGTTCCGGGCCTGCCAGTTTGCGAGCGATCAGGTCGGGCAGAAACGGGAGTTGGAACTCGTCGTTGAGCGTCACGAGATTCGCTTCGACTTCACCCGTGCGCATCAAATGAATGCCGGTCAGCAGCACGCGGTAGGCGTATAGCAGCGGCTTCACTCGACGCGGCTGCTCCTTCTCAAACAGACGCCACTGTGTTTGGAAGAAGCCGAGATAGTGATGGACATGATGTCGTGTGAGGCAGCGCCGCGCGAGGGCCTTTAACTCATCATGTTCGGGCGACGTGCGGACGATCAGCGGCGAGAAGACCTGCTCCATCACGTAGCCGTTGCGCTTGAGCAGCATCGCGAAAAACTTCTTCAAATCATGCGTGACGAGGTCCACTTCCAAGCCGTCTCGGATGCGCTCGACCTGAATGGTCTCGTTCCTTTCCGGCCACAAGCCGACGGCGTCTGACAGCGGCAGGACATGCGCACCGCGAATGTCGTAGTCCGAGTCGGGTGACGGGAAACCGTACAGATGCGCACCGCTGATCGTGACGAACAACGTCGGATACGGATGCTCATCGACTTGAGCAACCACGCGCGGATCGAGGATGAAGTTGGTCATGGCAGTGTCTCGCTGAGTGCCCTGCGGCGGGCGTCGATCAGGAACGAATTGGCTCGGGTGTAGTCGGGGCGTTCGGGGAGCGTGGTCTCGGTCAGGGCGAGATCGAACTCGCGGTGGAGGCTCAGCCGCCACGCTTCGACTTCCGCCCAAGGTAACTCACCCCGCTTGATCGCCAGCAGTTGGTCGCGATGCTGTTCGACTCGCACCGGGACGTAGCCGTGCTTCAGGGTG
The DNA here is from genome assembly GCA_043746775.1 of Schlesneria sp. Classification (GTDB taxonomy): domain Bacteria; phylum Planctomycetota; class Planctomycetia; order Planctomycetales; family Planctomycetaceae; genus Schlesneria. Next base: position 14,542 of record JAYTQJ010000680.1, on the reverse strand, counting down.
CAGATGCCCGACAGCAGCAGCCGGATCAGGTGCATCACGTGTTTCCACTTCACCGCGCCGTGATTGCGCACGTCGGCTTGTAGCTTCTTGAATTGAGACAGGACATAGCCGTTGAACGTTTGATAGGCGACGCGCGACAGGAAGCTCTCACGCAGCGCGATTAACTCGCGACCGAGCGGCGTCGCGTGTTCGATCAGTGGCGAGTAGAGCACCTCGAAGACGTTCGGGTTCGCTTTGAGTGCCAGCGTGAGAAACTTCTGTAACTCCCAAAAGCATTCTTGAGCGGCATCGTTCTCCAGTTGCTCGGGCACGCCGAACAGCGACCAGTGGAGGTCGGCCGGTGGGAGATAAACGCCGCGATAGTCGGTGTCCGAATCTTCGGTCTCCAGTCCGTAAGCCCGCGACCCGATCACGACCTTCAAGATCACGCGATCAGTCAAACCTTGTGCGGCCAGAGCGCCGTCGGCCTCATCCAACACGCCCCGCTTGAAGTGAGCGAGCATCACGATTTCGTCGCGTCGTAGTGCGGACTCAAACCCGTCCGGGAATCGGACTCGGTACGAGTGATTCAAGTCGAGCGGAGCCTGCACGACCACGCCCACCGCCCCGCTCGGATAAGCCATCTTCCCCGAGGCCCCGACCACAGCGACCTTCGTCACCACCTGTGTCCCCACCGAATAGATCAGCTCCGGATTGAGATGCGTTCGATCCATGCGGCCTTCTTAGAAGCGAGTCTTGATCGTGATGGTTGTTTTTCGGGCGGGAGCTTATCCAGACCCCACGACACAGGAGGCCTTCATTGAAGGGCAAATTCGACTTCAACGGGAAAATGATCTGAGCCGACGTGTTGTCCAATCGCCCGACTGATCACGGTCACACTCGCTGGAACGAGGACATGGTCGATCGGAATACGAATCAAGGGACTCTTTGCGTTCCAGCTTCCCTGAACACCTCGCCCAAGGGCACTGTCGCGCAGGCCGCTGCGCGCCGTGAGGTCTCGAAACGCGGATGATCACGGCGTCGCATTCAAGTCTCCCACCACGACGCATGGGAGCGACGAGGCCTTTATCAAGTCGGCCACGGCACGCAGTTGGGCGTCGCGTTCACGAGTATTCGACGCACCAATGGGTGGCAGCGGATGAGTCGCCACGATCATGAACGCCCATTCCGCGCGTTCGACCCGCGCTACAATGGTCGGGACATGGGTACCGCCTGCGTTGACGAACCGGCTCTCAGCCAATGGCTTGCGGGACAACAGGCCGATGCCGAAATTGTCCGGCCGCGACTGGATAAACTGGAATGGGTAGAGGTCGTTCAACTCCGCGAGCGCTTGCTCCCAGCGTTCGTCCACTTCCATGACGACGACCAGATCGGCCTGACGCTTTCGCAGGTAGTCGATCACCGCCCGCTTGTCTTTGTTGGCTGTGTAGACGTTCAACGAGACGAGTGACACTTTCTCTCCCTTGGCGGCCTCGGCTGGCAGAGAACTTGGCAGGTAGTACGGAACGAGCAAGCCACCGTTCCACAGCAGCGTCACGGCGAGCGCAACCATCGGCACACGCTGCCGCCGCTTGCGCCAAATCAAGACTCCGAATGCTGCCGCCGCGACAAAGTAATACCACCGAAAGTGTGAGCACAGATCGAACGTCCAATGCTGCGCCCCGCACGACTCTGCTAGGGTGAAAGCCAGCAATCCCCAAGGCATCGATTCCTCAATCCAAGCGCGGCGCGGCCGGTCACTTGGCGGCGATGGTTGTTGGGTTTTTGATGCAATTGCGGACATAGTTCGGCTCCTGCCGCGATCCAATGAAAGGCGGAATCTGTGGCACGGCTGATGTCGTAACAATGTCTCTCATTCCCGGGTTTGAACTGGGGACGAGAGACAAGGCGGGCACGCTGGAAGCGTACTCCACCGTGCCTCGTTACGAATCAAGGACGCCGGGGGGGTCGGGCTGGGTTCGGGAGGTGGCCGAGGTTTCGGTGGGCGATGAGTTCGGCGGTGATGCTGATGGCGATTTCGGGGACGGTTTGGGGACCGATATCGAAGCCGAGCGGGGCGTGGACTTGGTTGAGGGCTGTGTGGGAAATGCCTTCGAGCAGGAGTTCGTCGAAGGCGAGTTTGATCTTGCGGCTGCTGACGGTTTTTCCAGCGGACAATAAATCGGCCAGTCGCGCCGATGGGTGAGGCTCCATCGCGAAAACTGATGAGTCTTGCAGGCCATCGAGTGCTGGTCGCTTGACGCACCAAAATGAACTGCCATAATCCGCCCCCATCGCTTTGGCGATACGCGGGTGTAACTCAGTGGTAGAGTACCACGTTGCCAACGTGGTTGTCGTGGGTTCGAACCCCATCACCCGCTCTTTCCCCCCCAACACGATGCCGGATATTTCCGAATCGCGCTGGTCGGTCGATAGTCGCGTGCCGCGAGTTTTGATCGGCGGCAAGTTTCTTTGCCCAAGTTCGACTCTGGGCGAGCCGTGATGTGTGCTTCTGGCTGATTGTATTTACGTGAGGAAGTGACTGTGACACAGGCCGATGCTGCGGTGGCGGAAGCGACCGATGATGATGTCGAAGAAAAGAAGTACCACCTGTCTTTGGAAGTTGATATCCAGGCAGTGGGACCTTGTCGGAAACATGTGCGGGTCAAAGTTCCCCGAAACGACATCAGTCATTTCGAGGGGCTGGCAACGGACGAAGTCGTGAAAACGGCGGATGTTCCTGGGTTCCGCAGGGGCAAGGTTCCAGCAAAGCTCGCTCGACGACGGTTCGTCGATCAAATTGCGGATTCGGTACGGCAGCGCGTCCTCATGCTCAGCTTAGAGCAGCTTGCAGAAGAAAACTCGCTCGATCCGATCAATGAGCCTGACTTCGATGTTGAGAGCTTGAAGATTCCGGAAGAGGGCGACTTCGAGTACGAGTTCGACGTGGAAGTGCGTCCTGACTTCGAGATCCCCAGCTACGACGGCTTGAAGATTCAACGTCCCGTCCGGGAAGTGACCGGCGACGACGTGACCGCTTACTTAAAGAAGTTTGTCGGCCAGTATGCGACTCTTGTCGATCACGATGGTCCGGCCGAATCCGGTGACTTCGTTGTGTCGAGCATCGACTTCTCGCGAAACGGCCAGCCGTATCGTGGGATTTCCTCAGTGGACCTGCGACTGGTTCCGACCATTCGGTTCCGCGACGCTGAGATCGCTGGCTTTGATACGTTGTTGGCGGGTAGCACTGCTGGCACGGTGAAGACGTTCGATGTCGTGATCTCGAACGAGGCTGAACAGATTGAGATGCGTGGCGAAAAGCTCGCGGCAACGATCACTGTTCGCAAAGTCCAACGACAGCAGTTGCCCGAACAGAGCACCGCGTTCTTCGAGCGAATCGGCTACGGCGATGAGTCGGAGTTGCGAGACGAAGTCGAAGGAATGCTGCGACGCCAAGTCACTTACGAGCAGCGCCAAGCCTGTCGTCGCCAAGTGTTGGAGAAGATCACGGAGTCTGCGACTTGGGATCTGCCAGAGGCATTGGTCACCAAGCAAACAGAGAACGCTCTTCGCCGCGAAGTGCTGGAGATGCAGCAGGCTGGCTACACGACTCAGCAAATTCTGGCACGTGAGAACGAACTCCGTCAGCAGTCGATCAGTTCGACTCGGCAAGCTCTGAAAGAGCATTTCGTTCTTGATCGAATCGCCACGAAAGAGAGCATCGAAGTCACGCCGATCGACATCGAATCCGAAATCAACATGATGGCCGTGCAGCGCGGCGAGAGTGCTCGAAAGGTGCGTGCTCGCCTGCAAAAGAGTGGTGTGATCGAGAACCTCGAAGCACAGATTCGCGAGCGTAAAGCTGTCGATCTCATTCTGAGATCAGCTCAGTTTGAAGATGTTGCCGCTCCGGTTACCGCCGATAGCGATGATGTTCAGGCGTTGTCGCTGTCGATCTGCGGGATGTCGTCGGTCGTGGTTGATCCCAACGATGAGGACGATGGCAAGAAGGCGTGAACGACTCTTTCATTTGATGATGAACCTTCAACCGGCTGCCTCCAGCCGGTTGTTTTTTTGACTGATCCAGGTGATTCATCGGGCTTGTCGAGAACGGACTCAGCGCCTACTCTTCCCCGCCAACTTGCTGGCGGGCGGAATGCCCGATCACCGTCGAGTCAGGCAAATCCAACCCACTGAATTGTCTTGTTCTACCGTATCGAGGGATTCCGAATGCTGGAGTCGATGTCACGTTCGTTTAGCCCTCAGGCCAATGCGTCCCGCGATTATTCGCGACAGCGCCAAATGGGTATTGGCGACTTGCTCTTGGAAAACCGGATCGTCTTTCTCGACGGTCCCATTCATGACGCCAGTGCCAACGTCATTGTGATGAAGCTGCTCTATCTGCAGTCCGAGAACAAGCACCAGGACATTCACTTCTACATCAATTCGCCTGGCGGATCGGTCACCGCCACGATGGCGATCTATGACACGATGCAGTTCATTCAGTGCAGTGTCGCGACGTACTGCGTCGGGATGGCGGCCAGCGGCGGGGCGATTCTCGTCGCCGGTGGCACCAAGGGAAAGCGGTTCATCCTGCCTCACGCCAAGATGATGATTCATCAGCCGCACGGTGAGGTCGGTGGCCAAGTTTCCGACATCGAGATCCAAGCGAAAGAGATTCTCGAAACGCGCGACATTCTGAACGTGATCCTGCATGAGCACACCGGCCAGCCGGTCGAAGTGATCGCCAAAGACACCGGACGGGATCGCTATCTGAATGCGATGCAGGCCAAGGAATATGGCTTGGTCGATGAGGTACTTTCCAAATCGGCCAAGGCCAAACATACACCGTGAGCCAGCTTCCGGCCGCGCCTTGATCAAGGCACTCCGCGACAACTGCCGACTCGGTTTTCATTTTCACTCCGCCCACATTAGCGAGCCTGCGATGACTTCCCTCGTTCCGTTCGTAATCGAAAAAAATGGCCGCGAAGAGCGGGCCATGGACATCTACAGCCGACTGCTTCGCGACCGGATCATCCTGCTGGGAAGCGCCATCAACGATGATGTCGCCAACAGCATTGTGGCCCAGTTGTTGTACCTTCAGTTTGAAGATGGCAAGACGGACATCTCGCTGTACATCAACAGTCCCGGTGGTTCGATCACGTCCGGAATGGCGATCTACGACACCATGCAGTTCGTGACCTGCGATGTGGCGACGTACTGCATGGGCCAATGTGCCAGCATGGGTGCGATGCTGCTCACCGCTGGCACGAAGGGCAAGCGGTTCGCGTTGCCGAACAGCCGCATCATGATTCACCAGCCATTGGCTGGAATGCAGGGAACGGCCGTGGAATTGGAGATTCACGCGAAGGAAGTCCTGCGAACCAAACGCCGCATGAACGAGTTGATGCTCAAGCATACTGGCCAGACGTTGGACAAGATCGAGAACGACACTGATCGAGACAACTTCATGTCCGCTGAAGAAGCCCGTTCGTATGGCTTGATCGACGCCGTTTTGGAAAAGCTGCCGATGCCACCAGCCGCGACGTGAGCCTGACTCGCAGGCTTGTCCCGACCCATCCGATCGGCCGAGTACTTCGGCCAATCCCCGCATCACTCGGCCAAGGAAGTCCGCGTTATGCCAACTCGATTCCGAACACCAATTCTGTTCCAGACGTTGCCGTTGTTCGGTCTCGTTCTGTTTGTCGCCATCGGCTCTCTCGGGTGTGGCTCACCCGAACGGAAAAGCCTCGCCGACAAGTTGCCTTTCTTGAAGCATCAGAACGATTCGCCTCAAGTGGCCGAGTTCCGACAGAAGTTCGTCGCCGAGCGCGATCCCGCCGCTTTCAAATGGCTGCTCGCGCACCGCATTCACAACGAAATGTCGGTTGCGGAAGTGGCGAGTGTGCTGGGCGAAGCGGGTGAGCGACGGTTCGACGACCGTGAGTACAAGACCAACGGCGGCAACTACCACACGACCGATGTCGGCTATCAGTGGGGACCAGACCGAACTGGCCACACCGTGGTCCTCTTCTTCCGCGACGGCAAGCTCATCCACTTTGATCCGGCCGAAATCAGTCAGTGATCTGGTCTGTCTCAGCGGCGCTGTCGGTCTCGCCCTCGAATTCGCGAACTCCATCGGCCTCTACCCAAAGTAGCCGTCATCGCTCCGCGTGATGAGCCTTCTGGGAACAAGCGTCTGAGTCAGTGCCGCCGAACTCGGGAGGCTCGTCACGCGGAGCGATGACGGCTAATTTCGCCAGCCTTTGCGAGTTGCGTAGATACCAATGGCGCAAGCCCGGTGGGGTCGCTGGTTTCAGGTCTAGTTGGTGCGGGTGCGACAACACCTGCCGCTGGTCTTTCATTGTTGAAGCTGCCACGCATTCAGGACAACCTGCCTTCATGCCCCGCATCCCCATCGACTCGCTCGACGACCCGCGTGTGCGGATGTATCGCGATCTGAAGACGAACAATCTTTTGCGAGACGGCAAGCTGTTCATCGCGGAGGGGACCAAGCTGGTTGAGCGGTTGCTGGCGAGTGACTTTCGCGTCGCGTCGATTCTCGTTGCCGAACGTCGCGCCGTCGAATGGGCTGGGCAAGTTCCCGACGACGTGCCGCTGTACGTCATCCCGCAGGAGGTCGGCGAGCAACTCACGGGCTTCAATTTTCATGTGGGTGTGCTGGCGTGCGGCCATCGAAAACCAACGCGATCGCTGGATGAAACGCTGCCGCCGCTCAATCAACACATGGCGCTCGCTCCACTGACATTGGTCCTCTGTCCGAACTGCGACAATCCGGAAAACCTCGGCGCGATCATCCGGATCGGGGCGGCCTTCGGCATCGACGCGCTGCTGTTGTCGCGAGATGGCTGTTGCGATCCGTTCTCGCGCCGCGTGTTGCGTGTCTCGATGGGAACGGCCCTTCGACTACCGATCATTGAGTCGTCCGATCTCGAACGCGATGTGAAGCGATTGCGTGACGAGTGGCAGGTCGAGCTGATCGCGACTGTGCTGGATGAGTCGGCCGAATCGCTGTCTCAGTCGGCACGAGGCAATCGCGTCGGCCTCCTGTTCGGTAACGAAGCAGATGGCCTCGATGCGCATTGGCGGAGTCTATGCCATCGCCAAGTGACCATCCCCATGCACGGTGGCACAGACTCGCTGAACGTCGCCATCGCGGCGGGCATCTTCCTGCATCACTTCGCAAAGTCGGACGCGAACGCTCGCTGAGGCGGGTGCCCGCAACACCAACCCGCAGCGTGAGCGAGGAGGTGTTGTTCCGTTTGCTGGCCGTTTTCACTTTTGACTGTGTCCTCGCTCACGCTGCGGGTTGGTGTTGTGAGTGTACGGGCCGTTTCGTCGTCTCACCGGCGTGGCTACAATCGGCCCGCGATTCGGCCTCTTCCGCCCCAGTTCTTTCGTCTTCGCAACGGCCCCGTCTAGCAGCCTGTTGAAAATCGTAGGATGGACGCCCTCGTCCGTTCGTTTTCAACTCGAAATCGCTCGGACGAGGGCGTCCAAGTTACGTTCTTCAACAGGCTGCTAGGAACCGTCCTTATGAGTATGTTGCCCATCGTGCTGGCTTCGGCGGCGATTTTGTCTGTCGCGTATTGGACCTACGGGCCATTGCTGGTTCGGCTGTTGAAGCTCGACCCTCAAGCCAAAACGCCCGCGTTTGAGCTGCGCGACGATGTCGATTACTCGCCGCTGGCTCCGAATGAATTGCTGAGTCAGCACTTTTCCGCCATCGCGGCGGCAGGGCCGATTGTGGGTCCGATCCTCGCCGGAGTGATGTTCGGTTGGCTACCGGCGCTAATCTGGATTCTGGTCGGTTCGATTCTGATCGGCGGTGTCCATGACTTCACTGCGCTGGTGGCCTCGATCCGTCACAAAGCCCGTTCGATCGCCGAGGTCGTGCGCGACCACATGAGCCACCGCGCGTTCGTGCTGTTCCTGACCTTCGTCTGGCTGGCGCTGGTCTACATCATCGTCGCCTTCACCGACATCACCGCCGCGTCGTTCATCGGCGTGCAGAAACTTGAGAATGGACAGGATGTGACCGGAGCGGGGATCGCCTCATCGTCGCTGATGTATCTCGCGCTGCCGCTCATCATGGGGCTGGCGATGCGATACACGAAGCTCTCCATCGGTTGGGCGACGGTCATCTTCTTGCCGCTGATCGGTGTGTCGATCTGGGCTGGGCAGTTCCTGCCCGTTGATATGACCGCCATGTTAAAGACGTTCATCCCGACCGCTGACGACAAGCTGGCTCACAAGACTTGGGACGTGCTGCTACTGGGTTACTGCTGCGTCGCGTCGATCGTTCCGATGTGGTTGTTACTCCAGCCACGAGGCCATCTCGGCGGCTACTTCCTCTACATCGCACTCGGTGCGGGCGCGTTGGGCCTCGTGTTTGGTGGGGCAACCATCGAGTACCCCGCATTCAATGGCTGGACCACGCCGAAAGGCGAGACTCTGTTCCCGGTGTTGTTCATCACGATCGCGTGCGGGGCGTGTTCGGGATTTCATTCGCTAATCGCGTCGGGGACGACCTCGAAGCAGTTGCGTTACGAGACCGATGCGAAGCTGATCGGCTACGGAGCGATGTTGCTAGAAGCGATGGTCGCCATCGTGTCATTGAGTTGCGTGATGATTCTCGCCAAGGATGCCGTTCTCCTGAAGAACCCGCAGCCCAATCTGGTCTATGCGCAGGGGATTGGCTCGCTACTGGAGCGGTTCGCGGTGACAGTGCGAAGCTGCGGCTGGACCAACTTCAATCTGTCGGCTCAGTTGACCGTGTCGTTCGCATTGATGGCCTTTACGACGTTCGTCTACGACACGCTCGATGTTTGCACACGACTCGGTCGCTACATCATTCAGGAGCTGACGGGCTGGCACGACGCGAAGGGCCGCTGGCTGGGAACGCTCCTCACTGCAGGCGTTCCGGTGATCTTCGTGACTCAATCGCTGACCAGTCCCGATGGCAAGCCGGTCCCGTTGTGGCGCGTCTTCTGGGCGCTGTTCGGTGCCAGCAACCAACTGCTCGCCGCGTTGACGTTACTCGGCGTGACCGTCTGGTTGTGGCGGACGCGGCGTCAGGTTTGGGTGCTGTTCGTCACCGGCATCCCCACGATCTTCATGTACACGATGAGTACCTGGGCCTTGGTCCGCATGATCTTCAGCACGCTGAACGAGATTCAAACCACACCCAACCCCCAGCAAATCAAATATATTTTGCTGGGCATCTCATCGTTGTTGGTTGTCCTCGCACTGGCGATGCTGGTCGAAGCGGTCCTCGCGCTGGTGAAGTTCGACGACGGTCGCTCGCGCCCGAACGCTCCGGCCACGGCGCTGGCCACGAGCTGACATCCACCGAGACACAGGTCTCACGCAGACCGAAACCATGACTGAGCCACAGGAGCCACGCCATGAATATCGCTCACGCGACCTACCACGATGGACAGCTTCAGCTCGACGAGCCGGTCGATTGGCCGAGCGGCACGCGCGCAGTCGTCGTTCCCGAGACCACGGAATCGGGAACAGATTCGCCCGAGACGGACTTCATCCTGCGCGACGAAGACTGGCCATCCACACCGGAAGCATTGGGAGAATGGATGGAATGGTGTCGGTCACGCGAACCAGTCATGTCGCTTGAGGATCAGGATCAATTTGAAGCGGCGTTGAAGGCATCGAAGGCCGAGCAGATTGAACTGATGCGACAAGTATGGGAGCAACCGGAAGGGCACGTTCCATGACGCGGCGCTGGCTGTTGGACTCGGGGATCGCGAGTGACTTCTTCAACCAACGTGAGCCTGTTTGCACCAGAGTGCTTGAGGCCGTGCAGCGCGGCGATGTTGTTGGGATCGGTACGCCAGTCCTTGGCGAGTTGCTCGCCGGGATTGAGAACAGCGACTCTCGCGAGCGTAATTTACTTCAAGTGCGTCGCGGACTGTCGCGCGTCCGGCTATGGGCATTCGACAAGCCCGCAGCAGAGATGTTCGGTTTGCTCTACGCCCAACTCCGCCGCACTGGCCGGTTGATGCAGCAGGTCGATATTCAAATCGCCGCCATCGCCTTTGCACTCGGCAACTGTTCGGTCGTGACAAAAGACAGTGACTTCAGCCGAGTCCCCAACTTGGAAGTCGTCGATTGGTCGATGCCCGGCTGATGTGAAGGTACGTCATCAACGAATGAATTGCGGTGGCTCTGTCACTCCAGTCGAAGGCCCACGCCATGACGTTGATTGAGTGCGGCGGATGCAACGCTGTTTTCGAGATAACATGCGTGGCATGTCCGAACTGTGGGCGTTGTCCCGCGTGCGGTGAACCACGAATCCCGATCCAACAAGTTCGAGAGCAACAGCGTTGCCCCGACCGCAACTCTCGTTGAACCGAGCGGAGTACTCACCCTTTGGGGAACACAGCGGTCCACAATGGCGGGCCGAGGACGAGCAGGCCGACGGCGATGGCGGTGATCCCGAGCAACAGGACCGCTCCGGCCGAGACATCCTTGGCGACTTTGGCGCGCTCATGCCATTCGGGCGAGAGGAGATCGACCAGCGCTTCGACCGTGGTGTTGATCGTCTCCCCTGCGCAGACGGCTCCGATGGTCAGCAGCAGGATGGCCCAGCGGATCGAGTCCACCTGCAACCACGCGGCCAGTGCCACCGCCGCCAGCGCGGCGATCACATGCAGCCGAGCGTTTTGCTGCGTCAGAAACGTATGAATGAGTCCCGCCCACGCATGAGAGACGCTGCGAAGAAAGCTCGGCTGACGCATCGGAAGGCGATCTACAACTCAATGGACAAGTGAAAGTTTGTGACCGAGGTCAGGCAATGACCTCGTTGCCCACGCGGTGAAACGACGCCGACTATTTCGCAGCCGGTCGCGCGACCTTGGTTCCGTAGACCAGCACGTCGTCGAAGTGGCCGGTGTCGTCGAACGAGCCGATGCCGACTTGGCCCCACGTGAAGGTCTTGTCCACGGCCGTCATCACCGGCACTTTCATATCGTCGAAGAAGACTTCAATCTTGCCGCTTTCAACTTCTCGTAAGACCCGCGCGTGGTGCCATTCGTTGTCCCACTTTGTTCCCTCGGTGGTCTTCGTGGAGATCTTCGTGCGCGGCTCGTTGTTGACGATGAAGATCTGATTCGCGTGGTCATCGGTCTTCTGGCCGAGATGCACGTAGTACAGATGCGCCGGGTCTTGGTAGCCGAAGAAGAGGCACAGTGACCGATGAGGATAGTCGCGGGCGGTCGATTGCAGCTTCACGTCGAGAACACAGTTCCCAACGATGATGTCCTTGGCGACCGATCGATTGAACGGTGAGCGAACCGGCGTTTTGGTCACGATGTGCTGGAACTGGCTACCGACCTTGTTGCCGTTCTGTACGTCGATCTTCCACGCCTTGGGTTCGCTCGGCTCCCAACGGTCGAGGTTCCCGGACTCGAAGTCCTCTCGAAAGACCAGCGGCAGACCGAGCAACGTGGCGGGCGGCTCATCGCAGCGTGAAACATTTGGCACCATCAGTCCGAACGCCACGAATGTGGACAACAGCAACCGGAGCGAGCAACGCATGAAGGACTCCAAACAGAACGACATCGCGGAATGAAAGGACACCCACCCGAAGCGTGAGCGAGGAGGCCATGACCCCGAAATAATGGAACCACGCAGCCTCGCTCACGCTTCGGGTGGGTGGAGTCGAAGGCTATTCGTTTCCAGGGCGTCTCGGATTGTCCGGGCCGTTGCGAGGTCGGTCGAAGGGGCGACCTCCATCCGGGCGATCAGGCATCCAGTCACGCTGGAATTGACCGGGGCGCGGGCCATCGGGCGGTCGTTGCAGAGGCGGAACTCCCAAATTGATGAGCATCCTGTCGAGTTGCTCTCTCAGGCCGCGCGAGCGTAGCCGCGGATCGTCCTTGCGACCGGCAAAAATTTTATCGACGAGGATGCCGTTGCGTTCAAACACGGACAGCAATGTCAGCCGCGCTTGTTCGCGTTGATCCAGGGAGTTGAATGCCTGTTGCAGGTCACCTTCCGTGGGTTTTTGAGCTTTCGTTTCTTCCAGCGCCTTGTGGATGAGGCCACCGAAGATCAAGTGAATGATTGTCTGGCGTTTCATGTCCGGGTTGCGCTGGAGCCGGTCTTTCAGCTCGCGACGTTCGATGGCCGACTCGATTTTTTGCTGGAGCCTTTGATCGGGCCATTCTCGTGCACCATCGAGAGATGCCTGGATGCTGGTTCGCAGAACTTCGAGGTAGTAATTGAGGAGCCACTCATCGCCCGACTTGTCTCGCTCCAAGCCAACTTCGCTCGCGATGACTTTCATGACGGCCGACAACTCGGGGGGCAACAAGTACGTTCCCGGCGGCAGTCCGCGCGGGAAGAATGGACGGGAGTCGCCCACGGGGCCTGCGGGCGTTTCGGTCGGAACCGCTTCATAGCGGGCGTCCTGTTCCCGTTTGAACCGAGTGACGATGGCCACCTTCCTAGCCGGGTCCAACTCTTGGTTCAGTTCATCGCGCTGGCTGGGCGTGAGCGTGGTTAGCCATGCGGTGTACTCGCTCAACAAATTGGAGAGTTTGCCGCCACTCGCCTTGTCTGCTTCGAGCTTCTGATGCAGGTCACGATAGTGCGCCTGTTGGTCGGGAGAGAGCTGTCGAAATTCGGCGATGTTCCGCTGTAGGCGGTCTCGCTCCAACTCCGACATCTTCTCAACTTGTCGATAGCGGTCGTCGATGGGATTGGTCGCGGAGACCTTAGCAGCGGGAGGCTTGTTGGCGACCGGGCTAGGATCGGCGGCAAACGACAGGCAAGGCCACACAAGGCCGAACGAGCAAACCAGCAAGCAGGCCAACCGAGAGACTCGTGGTCGAGCAACGCGGTCAAAGGTGAGACCTTTCTGAGCGGGGTGGCGTAAGCCCCCCGGTACTTTGAAAACGGGCTGACGCCCAAGAGCCAGGGGGCTTACGCCACCCCGCTCAGATGTCTCATCAACGGCCACCCGAGGTAGAGCCGAACACGCCATGCGTGAGTGACATCGCGGAGTCATGGTTCAACCTTTCTCGGCGGTTGTGTCGAACGTGCTGCTGCGATTGAGTTGTTCCAGAAAGTCGATCGTCTGGATTTCCTGATAGTCATCGAACCGTTGCAGCACCGGCAGGTCTTCCAGCATCTGCTCCTGCTCGTTCGGAACCCAGCGCGCGGTGACTTGAAAGCCCAGCCAACCGGAGACGCCCAGCGCGGCGATCCAAACCGCAACGACCGCCCCCTTCTTCAACATGCCGAACCACGGTTGTTCGGTGATGTCGTAAGGGACTTCGCCCACCTTGAGCGTCGTCATGGTTCGTTCGAGAAACTCTTCCGAGGCGTTCGGCGTCGGCAGGGCATCGAGCATCTCCCACGTGCGTGCGAGTGCCTCGACCTCATGCCGGGCGACTTCGCTACGCGCCAAGACCTGATCGATCGCTTGGGCCACTCCGTCGGGAAGCTCCCCGTCCAAGTAGGCCACCAGATCGTCACGTTGCTCGGCGGAGAGTCTGAGTACCTTTTCCATTGCGGTTCACAAATCCCAAGAACGATGAACCAAATCTCAAACGAGTCTCACGCGTCAGAACGGAACCACTCACTTCGCTTCTCGTCCCAACTGCATGTACGGTTCCAGAGCCAGCCGCAGATTTTCGCGTGCCCGCGACAGGAGCGACTTCACGGCCGAGGCCGACATTTCCATCGCCTCGCCGATGTCTTCGTAGCTCATGTCCTCGTACTTGTTCAGCAGGACGGCCAGTCGCTGGCGTTCGTTCAGTTGTTCCATCGCCTGCTGGACGACGGCTTGTAGCTCCTGCTTGTCCAACTGCCGCGCGGGCATCAGTCCCGACTTCTCGATGGCGAGCTGTTCCTGAGGTCGGACACCCAGCGGACCCGACTCACTTCCCGCCAGATTCACTTCCTTGCGACGGCCCTTCGACCGGCGCGAGTTACTCGCCAAGTTGTTGGCGATCCGAAACAGCCACGTCGAAAAGCGGGCGGTCGGCTGGTAGCCATGCCGCGCGCGATAGATCCGCAGGAACACGTCTTGAGCCAAGTCTTCCGCCGCTTCCTTGCTGGAAACCAAGTGAAAGAAAATGTTCGTCAGTCGATCCTGATAAGCCTTCACCAACTGCGTGAACGCCGCGTCATCACCCTCCTTGGCGCGCAGCATGAGCTGGACTTCTGGATCCCGCAGGTAGCCAGATTCATCAGGAGGCGAAGAAGGTGGGGCGTTGGCAGGCACGGGGAACGGGTCTCATCGCGAGCGACTTGCCACGCGGCGGTGACTGAACACTTCGCACGGCAAAAGGTTTCCGAACGAGCCACAACTTTTTTGACGGGCGGGACCGTTGCGGCGAGGCGAGATCATGCCGACTGGTCGTTCCAAGGGGAAGTCTCTCGCTGGATCAATTGCCGCGACGGAGAGAGTCGCCAACAGGTCGTTCTGAACGCAGGGCCATCGCCTTGTTGAAATTGAAAGCTGGGGTGCCACGGTCACGGAGCTTCGACGTGGCCGTGTTGACGACGTGAAGGC